>NZ_CP050152.1:2877780-3197533 GCF_011617245.1 Brevibacterium atlanticum
ACCATCTGCAGGGAACGCTCTACGTCGACAAACTCGACAAGCGATGGTCGAAGAAGTGGAAGAAGGAACAGTCCGCCAACGGCTACAACGAGCCGGGGCGGTCATGGATGCCCGGAGTCGACCCCGACCCGTTCGGGCACTGATTCAGCACCTTGAGGGCACTGTGGCCTCACGCCTCGAGTTCGTCGACCGACTTCTGTGCCGCCGCCAGTCGGGAGTCGAAGTCATCGAAGTCATCGGCCGTCTCATCGAGTTCGGCCACGATGCCGGAGATGATCGACGACTGCGATTCCGCGTCGATGCGCAGCTCCCGGAACTGCCAATCGGCCGAATCGTCGGCGGCGGTCCGTGAGAGGACATCGAGGACCCGGTCGCCGAGTTCGCGGGAACGTTCGGAGTTGTGCAGGAGCAGAAGCTGCTCGTCCAACGCCAGCAGCCTCTCGTAGTACTCGTGCATCGACTCCACGCGGCGGGCCATCGAGGTGAAGGCCACCGCGAGCTTCGACAGGTAGGTTTCGACGGACTTCGCGGTTCCCGCATCGCGAATGCCCTCGATCTCCTCGCGCAGGGCGACGAGTTCCTCGAGGCGGACGCCGATCGAGGCCACCGCATGATCGAGGTCGACGCGGGAGACGTGGTCCTTGAGGATGGGGTGCGTCCAGGCGCGGGTGCGCACGATCTTGCGTGCGATCATCACAGCCAGGTGGAAGAGGCGCTGTTCGTCGGTGTCGCGGCCTTCCTTTCGGCCGCCGACGTACCCGAGACTCGATGGGGTGATCCAGCGGGCTCCGGTGACCTTGCGCCTGGCCTTCCGGCTCAGCCGCTTCGGATCACGCAGATACTTCGGTCCGGTCACGGCGGCGAAGATCCCAGTCCCCAGTGCCGTCGCGGCGCCCAGTCCGCCGAACGTCACCGCCGCATCGGCGAAGCCCGACACCAGAGCCAGTCCGCCGGGTGCCGCGAATCCCGCGGTCACAGCCGTGCCTGCAGCGGTGCCTCCCTTGAACACGACGCTGGAACGGAAGAGGTTCCGGTTCATCCCGCCGGTGAGCATGATCGCGCTCGGTGCTCCCGCCGTATAGCGGTAACCACGGGCATCCCATGCGTGTCGGACATCGTCGCTGACGCTCTCGGGCACGAGCACTCGATAGATCGGAGCGGCTTTGCCGCATTCGCTCTTCCACAGGGACTTCCACGAAGACACCGTTCTCACCTCCACGCGCGGGTGCACTCACACGGCTGGGGACGCTGCCGGCCGTGGATGTCGGAGAATGCGAGAAGCCACACCCTCCGCTGTGCCGGGGAGCCGTTCGGCTCCCTTGGACGCACAGTCTAGAGGGTGTGGCTGGATCAATCCTGAGTCTCGGGCGGGAAGCCCTGCCGAGGCTCAGCCGTTGATTCTGGCCAGGATGAGGTCCTTGGCCTTACCCGCATCGGCCTGCCCGCGGGTGGCCTTCATGACCGGGCCCATGAGCGCGCCGATGGCCTGCATCTTCCCGCCCTTGATCTTCTCGACGACGTCCGGGTTCGCGGCGATCGCCTCGTCGACGGCAGCCTCGAGCGCTCCGGTGTCCTCGACGATCTCGAGTCCGCGAGCACTCATCACCTCGGCGGGCTCGCCCTCACCAGCGACGACTCCGGAGAGCACGTCCTTGGCGAGTTTGTCGTTGAGCTTGCCCTGCCCGATGAGATCGACGAGTCCGGCGACCTGCGCGGGGGTGACGATTTCGGTGGGGTGCTTCTCCTCCTGGTTGGCCAGGCGGGCGACCTCACCGGTCCACCATTTGCGTGCCTGGGCGGGCTTCGCACCAGCGGTGACGGTGTCCTCGATGGCCTCGAGGAGTCCGGCGTTGACGATGTCGCGCATCTCGAGATCGGAGAACTGCCATTCGGCCAGCAGCCTGCGACGCTTCTGCGCTGGCAGCTCGGGCAGACCCGCGCGCAGCTCCTCGACCCACTCTCGGGACGGCTGCAGCGGCACGAGGTCGGGCTCCGGGAAGTAGCGGTAGTCGTCGGCGTCGGACTTCGGACGCCCCGAGGAGGTCTCACCGGTCTCCTCGTGGAAGTGCCGGGTCTCCTGCACGATCTTCTCCCCCGCCTCGAGCAGGGTCGCCTGGCGGGCGATCTCGAAGCGCACAGCACGTTCGATCGAGCGGAAAGAGTTGACGTTCTTCGTCTCCGTCCGGGTGCCCAACGGCGCGTCGGGGCTCTCCCGCAGGGAGACGTTGACGTCGGCGCGGACATTGCCCTGTTCCATCCGGGCCTCGGAGACGTCGAGGGCGCGGAAGATGTCACGCAGCGTGCGCACATAGGAGGCGGCCACCTCGGCGGCCCGCTCCCCTGTCCCGGTGATCGGGTGGGTCACGATCTCCACCAGCGGAACGCCGGCGCGGTTGTAGTCGACGAGGGAGTGGTCGGCGCCCTGGATGCGGCCGGTCGCGCCGCCCACGTGGGTGTTCTTGCCGGCGTCTTCCTCCATGTGGGCGCGCTCGACGGGGACGGTGACGATGGTGCCGTCCTCGAGCTCGACCTCGACCAGTCCTTCGGCTGCGATGGGCTCGTCGGACTGGCTGGTCTGGAAGTCCTTGGGCACGTCCGGGTAGAAGTAGTTCTTGCGGGCGAACCGGCAGGTCTCGGCGATCTCGCAGCCGAGCGCCAGACCGATCTTGATCGCGTACTCGACGCCCTTCTCGTTGACCACGGGCAGGGAGCCGGGCAGGCCGAGGGAGGTCGGGGTGACGTTGGTGTTCGCTCCGCCGCCGAAGGTGTTGGGGGCGGCGTCGAACATCTTGGTCGCGGTGCCGAGCTCGACGTGGACCTCGATGCCGATGACCGGATCGTATTTCTTGATCGCGTCTTCGTATTTCACTTGGTCAGTCCTTCCGCGAGGGTGTCGAGCACGCGCCCGCCGGCTGCTTCGAGGGCGGCTTCGAGCGGTCCGGCCACCTCGTAGAGTTTGACGTCCTCACGGGCCGGGGCGAGGATCTGGAACCCGACGGGCAGACCGTCGGACAGCCCTGCCGGCAGGGACAGGCCCGGGATTCCGGCGAGGTTAGCCGGGATCGTCGCCACGTCGCCCAAGTAGAGGGCCATCGGATCGGAAGCCGCCTCGGCGCCGAATTTCAGGGCCGTCGTCGGTGCCGTCGGGGACACGAGGACGTCGCACGCGGCGAAGGCCTTCGCGAAGTCGTTCTGCACCAGAGTGCGGATCTTCTGCGCCGAACCGTAGTAGGCGTCGTAGTAACCGGCCGAGAGCGCATAGGTGCCGAGTATGATGCGGCGTTTGACTTCCGATCCGAAGCCGGCGGCGCGGGTGGCGGACATGACGGTCTCGGCGGTGACGGGACCGGACTCCGGTTCGACGCGCAGGCCGTAGCGCATGCCGTCGTAGCGGGCCAGGTTCGAGGACACCTCGGAGGGCATGATGAGGTAGTACGCGTCAAGGGCGTAGGAGATCGCGGGGCAGTCGACCTCGACGATCTCAGCGCCGGCGGCGGCAGCGGTCTCGAGGGCTGCGGAGAACGCATCGCGGACCCCATCCTGGTAGCCCTCACCGCGCAGCTGCTTGATGACGCCGAGCTTCCTGCCCTTGAGCTCTGAGGTCCGCGCGGCGCCCAGGAAGCCGCCGACCTCATCGGGTAGGGAGGTCGAGTCGAGCGGATCGTGTCCGGCGAGCAGTTCGTGCAGGGCGGCGGCATCGGCGACGGAGCGGCCCATCGGGCCGACCTGGTCGAGGCTCGAGGCCATCGCGATGATGCCGAAGCGCGAGATCGATCCGTAGGTGGGCTTGACGCCGACGGTGCCGGTGAACGCGGCGGGCTGGCGGACGGATCCGCCGGTGTCGGTGCCCACGGACAGAGGCGCTTGGAAGCCGGCCAGCGCGGCGGCCGCCCCGCCGGAGGAACCGCCGGGTACGTGCTCGAGGTTCCACGGGTTGCGGGTGTTGCCGAACGCCGAGTGCTCGGTCGTCGATCCCATCGCGAACTCGTCGAGGTTGGTCTTGCCGAGCACGGGCAGGCCGGCGGCCTTGATCTTGTGATGCACGGTCGATTCGTAGGGCGGGACCCAGTTCTCGAGCATCTTCGACCCGGCCGTGGTGCGCACGCCTTCGGTGACGACGAGGTCCTTCAGCGCCACCGGCACACCGGCCAGGGCATGGATGTCCTCACCGGCGGCGCGCTTGGCGTCGATGTCCTTCGCGGTGGCCAGGGCTGCCTCGTCGGTGACGGTGATGAAGGAGTTGAAGTCATCCTCGGTGGCGGAGATGCGATCGAGGTGAGCCTGCGTGACCTCGACGGAGGAGAACTCGCCGGAGGCCAGACCTGCAGCGAGTTCGAGGGCGCTCTTGTTCGTCAGTGCGGTCATCTCACTCCTCCCCGAGGATCTGCGGGACGAGGAACTTGTCGTCCTCGGCAGCCGGGGCGGAGGCCAGTGCCTGATCGCTGGTCAGCGTCGGACCCACGACGTCGGGGCGCATGACGTTCGTCAGCGGGATGGGGTGGCTGGTTGCGGGCACGTCGTCGCCGGCCACTTCGTTGACCCTGGCGACGTTTCCCAGAATTGTGCTCAGATCACCGGCGAGCGATTTCAGCTCGTCCTCGCTCATGGCGATCCGAGACAGTGAAGCCAGATGCTTCACCTGTTCGGGGGTGATTGCGGAAGACTCCGTCATTCCCTGCCTTTCATCGTCGTTTCACTCGCACCCCAGTCTAATCGCTTCGCCCATCCGGCCGGGCCGGGTGTGCCGTGACCGCCCCGACCCCTCTATTACTACCTGACGGCGGCCCAGCAACCTGGCGCGAGGTTGCTGGGCCGCCGTCGGGTAGTAATTAGGCGGAGAGGCGTTCGGGCCAGGTGCGGTCGCCGTGGATGTATCCGGCGATGTCGTCGAGCACCCGGTCGGCATCGGCCTGGGTGAACTCCCCGGCGTCGACTCCGGCCTGCAGGTCGGCGGCGAGATCGGTCACGCGGGCTCGTGCGGCATCAGGGGTGGCTGCGACGAGTTCGGTGCTCGCGAGCGCGGTGCCGGCAGCCGCGGTTCGGGTGGACTCGGTTCGTGTGGCTGCACCGGCGGCGGACTCGGTGGATGCCTCGTCGACGATCGTGCCCTCGATGACGTCGGCGTCGTCGGCTTCCGAACGTGCGCCCGAGGTCGCAGTGCGGTAAGAGGATTCCGCGCTGCGGGAGATAGTCGGGGTGGACGGGGTGCGCTGGGAGGTCAGGGCCGGCTGAGCTCCGCGTTTGGCGGTCTGCGGTCCCGGCCCCAGCACCAGGTCGGCCAGTCCGGCCGTCACAGGAGCGGCGGTGAGCGCCGCTGCGACGACCACGCAGGTACCGGCCAACAGGCGGGGAATCCATCTCATGTCACATACTCTTCCATCCGAAGCTGTCTCTGAGCTTGACCGAGCCTGGACCCGGACTTCGAATTCGATGACGAATCGGTCGACAGTCACTTCGTCAACCTTCCGGCAGCGGGTTCTATTCCGGTGCCCCGGTCCCGCCGTGTCCGAGCGATTCCGGATGACCAAATGATGTTCAGTCGAGGCTGCCGGTCTCCAACAACGTCGTGAACTGCTCCTCGTCGAGGACCGGCACGCCCAAGGATTCGGCCTTGTCCAGCTTCGATCCGGCGTTCTCCCCGGCGACGACGTAGTCGGTCTTCTTCGACACCGAGCTCGCAGCCTTGCCGCCGGCCCCGAGGATCGCCTCCTTGATGCCGTCACGGGTATAGGTGCTCAGCGACCCGGTGGCCACGATCGTCAGACCCTCGAGGGTCTGCGCGCCGGCCTCGACCTCCTCGTCCTCCATCCGCACTCCGGCAGCCGCCCAGGTGTCGACGATCTCGTTGTGCCAATCGATCTCGAACCAATCGCGGATGCTGCCCGCGATCGTCGAACCGATGCCGTCGACGGCCGCGAGGTCCTCGAGACCGGCCTCCCGGATCGCGGCGAGGGTGCGGAACTTCGCGGCCAGAGTCCGGGCGGCAGTGGGGCCGACGTGCCGGATAGACAGGGCCACGAGCACCCGCCACAGGTCCTGATCCTTGGCCTTGTCGAGTTCGTCGAAGAGCTTCGTCGTGTTCGCGCTCGGTGCGCTCGGCTTCTTCGCTGTCCCCCGCGTGTAGAAGTAGGGCACGAGCTCCCGTTCCCCTGTCTCCACGCCCTTGACCTTCTTGTCCCGCCAGATCTTCACATCCGCGAGATCCTCCGGGGTGAGATCGAAGAGGAAGGCCTCCGAGGTCAGCGGCGGCGTCTCGGGCTCGGCCGGAGCCGTGAGCGCGAGCGCCGCCTCCTCACCGAGAGCCTCGATGTCGAAGGCCGCCCGGGAGGCGAGGTAGAAGATGCGGTTGGCCAGCTGTGCCGGGCAGGAACGGGAGTTCGGGCAGCGCAGATCCTTGTCCCCCTCCTTCTGCTCGCCGAGTTCGGTCCCGCACGACGGGCAGTGCGTGGGCATGACGAATTCGCGTTCGGACCCGTCACGCAGCGCCACGACCGGGCCGAGCACCTCGGGGATGACGTCTCCGGCCTTGCGCAGGGTGACGGTGTCGCCGATGAGCACGCCCTTGCGCTTGACCTCGTACCCGTTGTGCAGGGTCGCCCGCTCCACGGTCGATCCGGCCACGGTGACCGGTTCCATCACCGCGAACGGGGTGACCCGTCCGGTACGGCCCACCTGGACCTGGATGTCGAGGAGCTTCGTGGTGACCTCTTCGGGAGGGTATTTGAACGCCGTCGCCCACCTCGGCGCGCGCGAGGTGTAGCCGAGCGTCTCCTGAACGGCGATGTCGTCGATCTTGATGACGATGCCGTCGATCTCATGGGTGACGTCGTGGCGGTGCTCGCCGTAGTAGGTGATGAAGTCCTCGATCTCCTCGACGGTTTCGAGCACTGTGAAGTAGTCGCTGATCGGCAGCCCCCAGGACCGGAACTGTTCGTAGACCTCGGACTGGTGTGCCGGCTCCGGATGCGAATCATCGGCCGGCGTCCACACGGCGATGCCGTGGACGAGCATGTGCAGGGGCCTGCGTGCCGTGACGGCGGGATCTTTCTGTCGCAGAGAACCAGCCGCGGAGTTCCGCGGGTTCGCGAAGGGAGACTTGCCCTCGGCAACGAGGGAGGCGTTGAGTTCGGCGAAGTCCTCGACGGGGAAGAACACCTCACCGCGGATCTCGACCTCGGCCGGAGGGTGCTCGGTGTCGAGGTGGTGCGGGATGTCGGAGATCGTACGGACGTTCGCGGTGATGTCCTCGCCGATGCGACCGTCGCCTCGGGTCGCCGCCCGGACGAGCTCACCATTCCGATAGAGCAGGTTGACAGCCAAACCGTCGATCTTGAGCTCGCAGAGGAACTTCGACCGCGCCGAGACCGCCGAGCGCGTCCGCTCGTACCAGGTCTTCAGCTCCTCGAAGTCGAAGACGTTGTCGAGGCTGTACATCGGACCGATGTGTTCGACGGGGTCGAACGTCGAGGTGTCGACGACCCCGCCGACGGTCTGCGTCGGCGAGGAGTCCGTGACGAGTTCGGGGAACTCCGCTTCGAGGTCTTCGAGGCGGTGGACCAAGTCGTCGTATTCGGCGTCGGAGACGAGCAGCGAGTCCTGATAGTACGCGGCCCGAAGCTCCTCGATCCTCTCCGTCAGCTGAGCGTGTGCCTTGGCGCGCTCGGCCGCGTTCGAGAGGTCGGCGTTCTGCAGATCGTCGGTCGTCGATTCCGCTGACTTCGCATCATCGGCGTTCTCCGGTGTCGTGGTCATTCGATCTCCTCAAGAGCGCGCCGCAGACCGGCGGCGATGGTCATGGTCCCCCGATTGGTCTCCGGGCTCGTCGCGTGCGTGGGCTCCAGCAGCGGCGGGTAGGTCATAGGCAGTTCGGGCCCGGCGATGATGCCGAATTCGCGCAGACTCGCGACCCCCATGCCGATGCGCGACCAGGGGGTGCGGATGCGGTCGACCCAGTGGTTGACCGCCTCCGGGTGCGCACCAGCATCGGAGGGCAGGCACAGCCAGAGGCCGAGCCCCGCCTCGGCGAGGATCGCCAGCTGTTCCCATCCGTGTGCCTTCAGCGTAGCCAACGGCACGGACACGGAGCTCGCTCCGGTGCGTCGGACCACCTCGGCGGCGGTGATCTGCGCCCCGCGCAGGTGCAGGGGTGAGAGGTCGGGGAGGCTGAGCACGGTCGGCGGCAGGTGGCGCAGCGTGGATTCGAGCGCCGCCCACACCTGGGGCTCGCTGATCGCGGGCAGGCTGCCCCACCCGGACACGGTGGGCCAGGTGCCGGTGAGGATGGGGGTCAGGCGGGTCTCGACGAGGCGGATCGTCGGCTGCATTCCCAGTGAGGAGATCCGCTCGGCGAAGGCGGCGATGCCGAAGGCGTAGGCCTGGACGACGTCACGTCTGGCCCCGTGATCGGCCAGCACGCGGGCGCCCGAGCCGAGGCTCAGCGCGGTCACGAGCATCCATGGTCCCGGCAGCGAGACCTGAACCTGGCCGGGCCGGGACTGGCCGTATTCGGCGATCGCGTCGAAGGCTTCGACGAGTGCCGAATCCTCCCGTCGTTCGTCCTTGCCCGCCGAGGCGGTCAGTCGCCATCCGTAGGAGGTGCGGTCGACGTGGAGGTCGGTGAGCAGGCCGACGGCGCGACCGATCGCGTCGGCGCCCCACCGGTCCTCGCTCAGGTGAGCGGTCAGCGGTACTGGTGGGAGGTCGTCGGCGAGGACATCGAAGGCGGTCGCGGCGGCTTCCCGGACCGGGCTGGTGGCGATGTAGCCGCGACGTGAGTCGCGTGCCCTGGGGAACCAGATTCCGGTCGTTGTAGCGGCCGGGAGCACAGCGGCCGGGAGCACCGTGGTCGGCTCGGCCGCCTCAGCCGGCGCGCGGGATTCCGAAGACGTCGACATAGAATCCGAACTCGCTTTCCAGGGAATCGATGATGGTCTCGGCGCGGACGAACCCGTGCGATTCGCCCTTGTACAGACGGTAAATGTACTCCACTCCGACCAGTTCGAGTGTATCGACGAACTCCTGCGCCTGTGAGGGTGGGACGATCGGGTCGCGGTCGCCCTGCATGACGGCGACGGGCACGGTGATGTCGGGGACTCGACGGATGGGTGAGCGGTGGATGTATGCGTCGCGAGCCTCGGGCAGCGGACCGACGAGGTTGTCGATGTAGTGGGATTCGAAGTCGTGTGTGTCGACGACGAAGCGGAAGAGGTCGGTGACTCCGAAATAGCAGGCCCCACAGGCGAAGACATCGGTTTCGGCCAGGGCGGAGAGCACTGTCCATCCGCCCGAGGATGCCCCGGAGATCGCGATGCGCCGCGGGTCGGCGAGTCCTTCGGCCACGAGGCCGTTCACGGCGGCGACGGCGTCCGCGACGTCGACGATGCCCCACTGTCCGCGCAGGCGATCGCGCCAGGCGCGTCCGAATCCGGTCGATCCGCCGTAGTTGACCTCGAGGACGCCGATGCCCTGGGAGGTGAAGAAGCTCGTGCGGGCGGACATGTCCGGTGTCGACTGGCCGGTGGGTCCGCCGTGGATCGAGACCACGTAGGGAGGCAGTTCGTCATCGGGAGCGCTGAAGCGGGGATTGTGCGGCGGGTGGACGACGACGGGGACTCCCCCGAGCTCTCGCACGTAGGGCCGCGAGTAGTAGCTCTGGTGGGTGTCGAGTCTCTCCCGGGCGATCTCGGTGAAGGCGCCGGTCGCCCTGTCGACCGCGTAGAGCGTGCCGGGGCGCTTCGCCGACTTCGCCGTCAGCAGCAGGTGGGTGCGGCCGAGGTCGAGCAGCTCCATCGTGCCGAAGGTCTCACCCTCGAGAGTGATGGCCTCGAGGGTACCCGCGTCGAGGCGGCTCGTCCCATCGTCGACGCGTCGACGCACGAGGGTCGCCGTCGCCGACTGCGTGTGTGCCCACACCTCTCCGTCGCCGCTCAGATGCCACCGAGAACCGAGCTGCCACAGGGCTCCGCCGATCTCGGCACCGGTGTCGACGACGGGACGCAGCTGCTCGACCGAGAACATCTGCGCAGCCGGGGGCGGCTGCACTCGGCGCCGGTCCGAGACGGTGGGAGAGTCCGTCACGGGGTCGAAGTCGAGTCCGTAGAGGGCCCAGTGACCTCGGTGGTCGGAGATGACGTGCAGCGAGGTGTTCGAGGTGAACTCCGGCTGGAGCAGAGAGACTCCGCCGTCCTCGGGCGTGGGCAGCTCCGGCGCCGCCTGCAGCGGACGGTCGATGGCGTCGCCGATGAGTACGCCGACGGCGGGGGTGGCCGGGGTGCGCACGTCGATGAGCCACAGATTCGTCCCGTCCCACGGCATATTCGGGTGCTCCCAACCGATGAACGCCAGGGTGCTTCCGTCGGGCGAGAGCCTCGGCCAGGCCATGAAATGAGAGTGAGTGGAGAGCACATTCGTCGTTCCGTGCTTGGTCAGGAGGACGACGGCACGTTCGCGGCGGGTGGAGCGGCAGTCCTCCCGCACGCACAGCAGCCCCCACTTCGTCATGGTCAGATCGCCGTAGCGGATCCGCCCCGAGGTGTCCGGAGTCAGGGCGTGCGGGGACCGTCCGGGGATGATCTGCCATACCCGTTGGTCGGAGGCGTTGACGAAGTAGACGACCTCGCTGTCGGGGTCGAGAGCCCAGGCCGCTCCCCCGTACTCGTGGACGGCAGAGCGGATGTTGAACCCCGACGGCAGGATCTGCTCACGGGCACCGGGACGGGACAGCGAGGTGCGGACCAGTCCCGTACGGGCCTTCTCGGTCGGGATCTTCGTCGAGTAGAAGATGTCATCCCCCCGGAAGGCCGCGTCGAAGATGGGTGCGGCACCGGCAGCCACCTCAGCGGCATTGAGAGGTGACGACCAGGTTCCATAAGGAGCCGCGACGACATCTTGGGGAGATTCCTTCATTCCCCCACAGTATCGTCCGACGCGGACTTTCAGGAGGCTGCGCCCTGCGAGAGCACCCCGTTCCGCCGAAACGACCCCAGGCAAGGGGTGCTGTCGGCGAGCCGGGGTGGTGTCGGCGGGCGGGTGGACTCACGCGCCGAGGCGGACGGCCTCCCGTGCGGGACCGACGTGATCCTTCGCGGTCGAGTCGATGGTCGCCTGTCCGAGCACGCGGGTGCCGCGGTAGATGACCATGGTCTGGCCCGGTGCCACCCCGGAGAGCTCCTCGGAGACGTCGACGTGCATGAGCTGCCCGGCCGGGCGTGCGGCGGGCACCTCCACCTCGTCGATGACGGGGCTGACCTCGTGCTCGGGGGCCTCGGCGACGAAGTCACCGAGCCAGGCGCGTGCCGGCACTGGGTCGGCGTGAGCACGGATCTGGACCTCGCAGTCGATGGCCGATTCGGGGTCCGATCCCATGTCGGACGGTGCTGCCCCGGCCCACGAGGTGCGGATTCCGGTGAGGTGGGAGACCGCGAGATCGGCCCGCGATCCCACAGTGACAGTGTTCGTCGCGGGATCGAGTCCGGTGACGAAGCGCGGCTTGCCGTCGGCAGCCGGCTTCTCGATGCCCAGGCCTTTGCGCTGACCGATCGTGTAGGTCATCGCTCCGTCGTGTTCGCCGAGGACTTCGCCTTCGGCGTCCTTGATGAGGCCGGGACGCATCGGGATCTTGTCGGCCAGCCACGCCTTGGTATCCCCGTCGGGGATGAAGCAGATGTCGTAGGAGTCGGGCTTGTTGGCCACGGAGAAGCCGCGCTCGGCTGCCTCGGCGCGGACTTCGGCCTTCGAGGCGGTGGCCCCGATCGGGAAGTAGCAGTGCTCGAGCTGGTCGGAGGTGAGCACGCCGAGGACGTAGGACTGGTCCTTGGCCAGGTCCTCGCCGCGGTGCAGCTCGGGCCGACCGTCGTCGTCGCGGAGCACTTCGGCGTAGTGGCCGGTCGCGATCGCGTCGAAGCCGAGCGCTAGAGCACGGTCGAGGAGGGCAGCGAACTTG
Organism: Brevibacterium atlanticum; assembly: GCF_011617245.1. Taxonomy (NCBI): domain Bacteria; kingdom Bacillati; phylum Actinomycetota; class Actinomycetes; order Micrococcales; family Brevibacteriaceae; genus Brevibacterium; species Brevibacterium atlanticum. The sequence goes on from NZ_CP050152.1 coordinate 2,889,722, forward strand.
ATGCGCTCATTGCAGCGCATGCAGGGGTTCGGGGTCCGTCCGGCCGCGTATTCGGCGATGAAATCATCGACGATGTCTTCCTTGAACCGTTCGGAGAAGTCCCACACGTAGAAGGGGATGTCGAGCATCCCGGCCACCCGGTGGGCGTCGCGGGAGTCCTCGATCGTGCAGCAGCCGCGCGAACCCGTGCGCAGGGTTCCGGGCATGCGGGACAGGGCGAGGTGGACGCCGACGACTTCGTGGCCGGCGTCGACGGCGCGAGCCGCAGCCACGGAGGAGTCGACTCCGCCTGACATGGCGACGAGTACTCTCATGTTGCTCCTTGCATCCATCGGGGTGTTGCCGAGACCATCCCGGCCCGGCGTGCCTGTTCGACGACCTCGGGCAGGGCCTCCAGCAGGGCATCGACCTCGTCCTCGGTCGAATCGTGGCCGAGGCTGAAGCGCTGTGCGGAGCGAGCCGTGTCCTCGTCCATTCCGCAGGCCAGCAGCACGTGCGAGGGACGGGACACACCGGCGGAGCAGGCCGAACCCGTCGAGGTGGCCAGGCCCCTGGCATCGAGGCCGAACAGCAGGGAATCGCCTTCGCAGCCGGCGAAGGTGAAGTGAGCGTTGGCCGGCAGGCGGCCGTCACCGCGAGGACCGGAGAGGATGGCGCCCTCGATCGTCGATTCGATGCCGGCGATGAGGCGGTCGCGCAGAGCCGAGAACCGGTCGGCCCGCGTCTCGAGATCGCCCGTGGCCAGCTCGACGGCCTTCGCGAAGGCGACTGCACCAGCGACGTCGAGGGTGCCCGAGCGGACACCGCGCTCCTGTCCCCCGCCGTGGAGGATCGGGGCAGGGGCCGCGGCCCGGTCGAGCAGGAGCGCGCCGATGCCGACGGGTCCGCCGATCTTGTGCGCGGTGATCGACATGGCGGTGGCGTGCAGGTCCGCGAAGTTCAGTGGGATCTGCCCGAGCGCCTGCACGGCGTCGATGTGGAAGGGGATGCCGAGCTCGGCGGCGATCGCCCCGAGTTCGGCGATGGGCTGGATGGTGCCGATCTCATTGTTCGCGGCCATGACGCTGATGAGCGCCGTGCGGTCGGGATCCCTGCGCAGCTCGGCCTCGGCTGCCGCGAGGTCGACCCGGCCCTGGACGTCGACGTCGAGGAAGACGATCTCGGCGCCGAAGCCTTCGAGCCATTCCACGGAGTCGAGGATCGCGTGGTGTTCGATCGGCGTCGTCAGCACGCGCGGGCGGGCCGGGTTTTCGAACGCACCGCCGTTGCGGGAGAGGTAGAGGCCCTTGACGGCGAAATTGTCGGCCTCGGTGCCGCCAGAGGTGAAGATGACCTCCGACGAGGTGGCCGCGCCGACTCCGCGGGCGACGGCTTCGCGGGCCTCCTCGATCCGCATCCGCGCAGCCTGTCCGACGGCATGCAGGGCCGAGGGGTTCGCCCTGGCGGCGAGCTCGGCAGTGTAGACCTCGAGGACCTCGGCGGGCATCGGCGAGGTGGCTGCGTGATCAAGATAGATGGGCACCCTGCGATTTTAGTGGCTGCGGCGCGCTTCGGCCAGGATCCGTGCGGCATCTCACCCGCGGCAGCGGACCACACCCCGCAAGGTGCGCTCACATCACGACTACACTGGGGCCGTGTTCACCGTTTACACCATCGTCCTCTACGCCGTCACCGGCATCCTGACCCTGTGGTCGATCGTCGAGACCATCCGCAACAGGCCGGCGGGCAAGGCCCTTCTCGGGGCGACCGCTCTGCTGCTGCTTCTGCTCATCGTGCAGCTGATCCTCTCGATCGCGACCTTCGGATCGACCCACGGCGTCGATCCGCTGCTCTACTTCGGCTACGTGATCACGGCGATCCTCGTCATCGCCCTCGCCGGGTTCTGGGCGTTCGCAGAGCTCAGCCGCTGGGGACCGGGAGTCCTCGCCGCGGCAGGACTGACGGTGGTCGTCATGATCGAGAGATTGGACCAGATTTGGCAGTGACCAAGAACAGCCGCTCCCCCTACTCGGCCATGCACACCGGCCCCGGCCGGGCGCTGACCGCGGTCTATGGGGTCTTCGCGCTCTCGGCCACCGCACGGGCGGGCTACCAGCTCATCCGCGAATTCGACGTCGCGCCGATCGCGTACACACTCTCGGCGTTCGCCGCCGTCATCTACATCGTGGCGACGGTCTGCCTCGTCGTCGGCAGGCGGATCTCGCACCGGATCGCGCTGGCCGCATGCGGGATCGAGTTCATCGGCGTCATCGTCGTCGGCATCCTCAGTTACACCCACCCGGAGGACTTCGCGAAGCCGTCGGTGTGGTCGAACTTCGGCAGCGGGTACGGGTTCATCCCGCTCATCCTCCCGCTCATCGGCCTGTGGTGGCTGATCCGGGTCGGTCGCCGCGCGAACCGCGGCTGAGCGTCCGGACGCTGAGCCGCGAGAATCGGCTCAGCGCCCGGCACCGCGCCTCACTCCACGCGTGAGGACAGGACGTTCCAGTCGGTGGCCACGGCGGAGACGTCGTCACCGTTCTGCAGGAGCACGTATGGGTGCGCGGTGTCGACCTTGACGGTGTCGCCGTCCTTGTCGTTCGTCTTCACGGCCTCGACGGTGTCGCCGAGGTCGAGGGCGTAGTCGTTGGGGACCTTGATGGTCAGGGTGCATCGCACCTCTCCCATCCCGATCGCGCCGTCTTCGGTGGCCAGCGTCATGTCCTCGAACGCCAGATCCTCATACGGTCTGCAGTCGACGTCGACCTTGTCGAAGCCGGAGTCCTTGTCCCGCAGACCGCCGAGGTAGTCGCGGAAGTCCTTGAATCCGCCCTCTTTGATTCCGCCGGGAGCCCCGGATTCGGCTTTGCCGTCGACGAGGTAGGACGAGACGTCCTTCTCCGAGGTCGCCAGTTCGTCGTCGAAGTCCTCCGGCCCGGTCTCAACAGCTCCGCGGTCATCGGCCATGAGCGTCGGCATCTGGTCGGAGGGGATGTAGGACGATGAGCGCACGAGCGGGTCGGCCGAGGCTGATTCGCGGGTCACGAGCGACACCTGGGTGAGCTGTTCGTCGCCCTCGGTGGAGTTCTTGTCCGCGGTGCCGAAGGCGTAGAACCACATCGGGTAGTCGGTGAAGCTCGGGCTGCCGGCGACGACCTCGCTGAAGTTCGGGGCCCGCAGCTTCTGCTTGGCCTTGTCCGCGATCTGGATCTGGGCGCGGGTGCGGTCGATGAGCGGGGCGCCCTGGATCTTGTCGAGGTCGTCGCCCTTGTCGCCGAGCGTCTTGTCGAGCGACTCGGTGTAGTTCGTCATGAACTTGCCGGCCTCGCCCGGGCGCAGTGCGGTGCGTTCGTACGGGGTGGTGTCCGGGTTGCTGGGCTTGGCGATGGGCATGTTCGCACAGCCGCTCAGCGCCAGGGTCGTGCCCAAGGTCGCGGCCGTGACCGCGCGCAGCGACCGTCGGTTCCGCAGATCCCGTCGCCGAGGCGGCGCCGCGTTCGGTCGGGCAGGCTGGCCGGGCGAGCCCGGCTGAGGTGCGGAGGCGGGCCCAGGTTGGACCGTCGAGATCGGCTGCGTGGCGGGACCCGAGTCTGCGCCGGCCCGGCTGCGCCGGCCGGCTCTCGTGTCGTCGGTGGGTGCCCCCGGCCCGCTGCCATCAGGACCGCTGCCGCCCGGCCCGCTGCCGGTGGCGCGGTCCTTCTTGGGCGGAAGGATGCGGGACTGCCACCAGCGCATGAAGAAGAATGCGGAGAAGCCGGCGAGGATGATGCCGCCGGCGATGCCGAGCAGGCTGAGTCCGAGCACGCCGTTGACGCGCATGGACACATCCACCGTCGTCCCGTCGAGGGTGTCGTCGGCGTTGGTCGGCGCGATGACGAGGACCTGCGGTTCGGCGTCGAGGTCGAAGGTCTTGGCCACCGATTCGCCCGTGTCCTGACTGATCCACCAGTCACGGTCGGCGATGGCGGCTTCCGGCTTCGGCTGTCCCGGAATGAACCGGTGTTCGGTCGCGTTCGGGAAGGAGATGTCGCTGATCTGCTCCTGGGCGACCCCGTCGAGGTAGCTGTCGGCGTCGACGCCGTTCGCGGTCCCGATGAACAGTTCGGTGCCCTCGGAGTTCTTCGCCTTCACCGTCACGCTCGATCCCGAATAGGGCACGATTCCCTCGTCGAGGACGACGGCATAGGCGCCGTCCTTGACCGTGAATGCGGGTGTCTCGGTGATCTCGTCGGTGCCGACGACCGAGAGTGCGGAGATGACCAGTCCGGCGAGCGTGAGTGCCGCTACACCGAAGAGGATGGCCGTGATGAGTCGGATTCGCTGGATCAGAACAGTGCCCTCATGAGTGCGGTCCGTGCCTTGGTCACGGCTGGGTCGTCGGCGCCGAGGACTTCGAAGAGTTCGAGGACCCGCAGGCGCAGGGTCTCCTTCTCATCACCGGTCGTGGTGCGGATGAGGGAGATGAGTCGGTTGAAGGCGCTGCTCGCATTCCCGCCGACGACTTCGGCGTCCGCGGCGGCCATCGCATGGTCGACGTTCTTCGGATCCGCATCGGCGGCGGCGATGAGTTCACCGGGTTCTTTGTCGATGAGGCGACGGCCGAGTCCGGCCCGGGCGAGACCGAATTTGGCCTCCTCGTCGGCCGGAGCCTGTGCCAGGGCGGCCTTGAACAGCTGTTCGGCGGTGTCGAAGTCGCCCTTGGCCAGGGCCTCTTCGGCCTCGGGGTGGGCAGGGCCGGCCGGTTCGGGTTCGGCACCATCGGCCAGCGCATAGCCGGTGACGCCGTTCTCTGCGGCGAGCTTGAGCAGTTCGTCGAAGTAGGCGCGCACCTGCTGCTCGGGCACGGCGCTCTGGAAGAGTGGGACGGGCTGGCCCTTGACGATGGCGACGACCGTGGGAATCGACTGCACGCCGAAGGCCTGCTGCAGGCGCGGGTTCGCATCGACATCGACCTTGGCCAGCACGAGACGGCCGCCGTAGGCTTCGGTGACGCGTTCGAGGACGGGTGAGAGCTGCTTGCACGGTTCGCACCATTCGGCCCACAGATCGATGACGACGGGCACCCGGTCGGACATCGCGACGACGCCGTTGAAGCTCGCTTCGTCGACGTCGAAGACCAGGGACGGAACAGCCACCGCATTCGGGTCCTGCGCTCCCCCGCCGCCGGCAGCACCCGCTGCGCCGGGACCTGCGGCTCCCGGTTCCGCTGGAGCCTGTCCGGGACTGCCGGCCTGCTCCTGCGGCAGGTTCTTGCTGCGCACAGCGGACAGGTCGAGCCCCTGGTTGGGCTGCGTGTTCTCCTGCGAGGGATCCATTGACACGGGGTCTCCTTTATGACGCGTTCGGCGAAGCCTGTTTCGCCCCTGGTCCTTGCTTATCCGACGGAAGCTTATCCGACAGAAAGTATCAACATCGGTGGGCCTGCGGCTATTTCCGCGGCGGCTGCTTGGCCAGCCGCAGGCTGCGCGGCCGCAGACGGCCGATGCCGACACCCTGCACCGGTCAGCCCGCCTCTGCTCCGGCGAGGGTCTCGAGGCCGCCGATGAGTTTGACCTTGCCGTCCTTGGGGACGAGGAAGGTGAGCACCTGGGTCGTCTTCGTCGTCACCGGCTCCTTGGTGGAATCCGATCCGATGAGGTCCTTCTGCGGCGAGGACAGGGTCAGGGTTCCGGTGCGCCCTCCGGTCGATTCGGGACTGATGGTCGATTCGGCCTGGACGAGTCCGGTGACGATGGCGGCATCCCCGGCGGTTCCCTGAGCCACGAGTTCCTTGCCCGGCTTGTAGTCGTACTTCACTTCGGCCTTGCCGGCCGCGGCACTGTCCTTGAGCTCCTTCTGGTTCTTCCAGATGGACTTCGAGAAGTCATCGGCGTCGAACTTCTTCGCCTCCTTCGAGTCCGCACCGTTGCCGAGGGCCTTCGCATAGTTCGACACGACCGCTTCCGGGGTGTCGACGAAGTCCTTGGCACCGGGTTCGAGCATCTGCGCTCCCTGGCGGGAGTCGGGCAGTTCGGGAAGCTTCGTGCCACTCGTCAGCTGAGTCTGCGACCACAGCTTGTAGTCGCTGCGCGGGTCCTCCTGGGTGAGCACCAGCAGCTGCGAGGATCCGCCTGCTGAGGTGATGAGGCTGGTCACGCGCGGCCACGAGTCGGTCGCCGAGGTGTAGTTCGCGACGATCTCGTCGCTGGCCACCTCGGGCGGCATCTTCTGGTCTTTGACCTTGTCCTTGACCTTGTAGAGGTCTTCGCGCTGCTGCAGTGCGGGTCCGGCGGCACGCTCGCCCAGCGCCTTCGCATCGGTCTTCTTGTCGGCGGCTGTGACGTCCTCGGCCACGGAGTCGAGGATCCGCTTGGCCTGGTCGTCGGTGACTCCTGCCGGTGCGGAGCTCGGTGCTTCGGAGGGTTCGGGCTTCGGCAGCTCTTCCGGCCCGCAGGCGCTGAGCGCCAACACGGGGACGATGGCGAAGGCGGTGCCGTATTCGGCGAGCTTGCGGCGACGCTCCTGCCGCGCCATGCGCCGGTTCGCCTCCTTCTTCGCGTTGTTCGCCCCGAAGAAGAGCAGCACGAGGCCGCCGAGGAAGATGACTCCGCCGATGATCATCAGCGGCAGCGCCCACGGGGTGTCGGCGTGGTTGGGCCACGTCAGCGTCACGGTCTTGACCTGGCCGGCGTCACCGTCGCCGGCGATGAGGAAGCCGGTGCGGTTGGCGTCGTCGTTCCATTCGAGTTCGACCGAGTCCGTGCCGTTGACCTCGCTCTGCCACAGGTCGGCACCCTTGGGGTCGGGCACCGATCCCTCTCCGTCCGTGGCCTTGGTAGTGAGCTTTCCGCCCTCGGCGAGACCGGTGATGCGGTCGTAGCCGGACTGGCCGGCCCAGGCCTCGACGTTCTCGATCGGAGCCTGCGCGATCGTGAGATCGCCGCTGCCCTTGACCGTGAGCGTGGCGGGGGTTTCGTAGAGGTTGAGCATTCCGGGGTCGACGACGACCGCCGGTTTGTCGGCGTCGATCTGCGCGGTGGCAGTGATCGTATCCTCCGGCGCCCACAGCGTCTTCTGCAGGATGCCGAGGCCACCGACGACGACACCCACCACCATGAGAATCACAGCGAATGTGTAGCGCACGAGCGAACCTTCCCTCAGCCGAGCAAAATGGCACCCCAGTATCGGGGACCCTCCAAGTTTAAGTCACATGCCGGACAACACCTTTGTGCGCACGTTCAGTGTGTGTCGACGTTCACACCCGCGACCATCGCCGAGGCGGCTCCCGACCACCGTGAGATCCGCGCCTGAGACGGCTCCCGCCCACAGCGGGACCCGCCGTCACAGCGCCTCCCGGCCACTCTCACCCCCGCCCCGACGTGCCGCGCGGACGACATCTGGCCTAAGCTGGGCGGGTGAGCAACAACAGAATCGTCTGGATCGACTGCGAAATGACCGGCCTCGACGAGGTCAGGGACGAACTCATCGAGGTGGCGGCGATCGTCACCGACTTCGAGCTCAACCCCCTCGACGACGGCATCGACATCGTCATCAGGCCCTCCGATGAGGCGCGGGCGAACATGAACGAGTTCGTCACGAACATGCACACGAGCTCGGGACTGATCACCGAACTCGACGGCGGCACCACCGTTGCCGAGGCGCAGGCGAAAGTCCTCGAGTACGTGAAGAAGCACGTCCCCGAAGCGGGCAAGGCACCGCTGGGCGGCAATTCGGTGGGCACCGACAAGGTCTTCCTGACCAAGCAGATGCCCGAGCTCGTCGACTACCTGCACTATCGGATCATCGACGTCTCCTCGATCAAGGAACTGAGCAAGCAGTGGTTCCCCCGCGCCTACTTCCAGGCCCCGGCCAAGCACGGCGGACACCGAGCACTCGGCGACATCATCGACTCGATCGTCGAGCTCCAGTACTACCGGAAGACCGTGTTCTCTCCCGAAGGACCGAGTTCCGATGAGGCGAAGACCATCGCCGCCGAGGTGGCCGCGAGCTTCCCGACCGGCGCCGAGTCGGGCGGCACCGAATCAACCGGCACCGAGTCGGGCGAGTCCGACTGAGCTGAGGCAGCCCGAACCACTCCCCGGCGAGAGCCCGGTTCCGCAGATGCGGAACCGGGCTCTCGCTGTCTTCAGATGCATGTAGTGCCGCTTGCAGTCTTCCGATATGATGATTTCATCATGCCATTGAATCAGCTTCAGCGACCTCTCTACGAGGTCAAGGCGAACCTCTTCAAGGGCCTCGCCCACCCCTTCCGCATCCGCATCCTCGAACTCCTCTCGGGCACCGATGAGGTCAGTGTGGCCGATCTGCAGACCGAGACCGCACTCGAGGCCTCCCACCTCTCCCAGCACCTCGCTGTGCTCCGGCGCCACCGCCTCGTCGAATCCGAACGCCGGGCCAGTCACGTCTACTACCGCCTGGCCGACCGGCGCACCGCCGAACTCCTCGCCGTCGCCAGGGCGCTGCTGCTGACGATGCTCGAAGACGATGAGCAGCGACTCGCCGAGGCCCGTTCGCTGCCGGAGATCTCGGGCACGGGCACCGCATGAACACGACATCACCGCTGCACCACGCCCGCTCCCTGCTGCCGACCATCGGCGACTACCGACAGACGCGCCGGTCCTGGCCGAAGGATCTGCTCGCCGGGGTCACCGTCGGCATCGTCGCCCTCCCCCTCGCCTTGGGGTTCGGGGTGAGTTCGGGACTGACCGCGGAACAGGGGCTCATCACGGCCATCGTCGCGGGCTTCCTCGCTGCGGTCTTCGGCGGCTCCCACGTCCAGGTCTCCGGACCCACCGGCGCCATGGCCGTGGTGCTCGTCCCGATCGTCGCCGCCCACGGTGCCGGTGCCGTCGTGGCCGTGACGCTCATCGCCGGCATCATCGTCCTCGCCGCCGGCGTCCTGCGTCTGGGCAGGGCGGTGTCGTTCATCCCCTGGCCGGTCATCGAGGGCTTCACGCTCGGCATCGCCGCGATCATCTTCCTCCAGCAGGTCCCGTTCGTGACCACGGCCGCAAGTTCGAGGCCCGGGGAGCACAGCACGAACGCCTTCGTCGCCGCGACCCAGCTCATCGCCGAGGCGGACTGGTCGTATCTGCCCTACTCTCTGGGCGCCGTGGCGATCGTCGTCGTGTGCATGGTCGCGGCCCCGAAGATCCACGCGTCGATCCCCGGTTCGCTCGTCGGCATCGCCATCGTCACGATCCTCGCCGCGATCGTGCCGAACCCGCTCGCGACGATCGGCGCGATCCCCCAGTCGCTGCCGACACCCTCGGTGCCGGTCATCGATCTCGCCTCGATCGGGTCGCTGCTGCCGGCGGCCGGGACGATCGCGGCGCTGGCGGCGATCGAGTCGCTGCTTTCGGCCAGGGTCGCCTCGTCGATGTCGGATTCGGGTGCCTACCACCCGGACCGGGAGCTCGTCGGTCAGGGGATCGCCTCCATCGGATCCTCACTCTTCGGCGGCATGCCCGCCACCGGTGCGATCGCACGCACCTCGGTCAACATCCGCTCCGGCGGTCGGACTCGGCTGGCCTCGATCGTCCACGCCTTCGTCCTCCTCGTCATCGTGCTCATCGCGGCCGCACCGGTCAGCCGGATCCCACTCGCCGCACTCGGCGGAGTCCTCTTCGTCACCGCAGTGAGGATGATCCACCTGGCCACGATGCGCGCGATCCTGCGCTCGACCCGTTCGGACGCCATCGGGTTCGTCGTCACCGCGTTCATCACGGTCTCCTTCGACCTCATCGTCGCTGTGGGCATCGGCATGGTGGTGGCCGCGATCTTCGCTCTGCGCAACCTCTCCCGCGCAACCGGGGTGAGCATCGAACGGGTCGCCGATGAGGAGGACCCGCACCCCGATGACGCGTCGATCGCGATCGTCCGCTTCGACGGTCCCCTGTTCTTCGCCTCCTCGGACCGGGTCTTCGACGAGGTCACGCGGCTCGATGATGTGGCCGTCGTGGTGCTGCGCATGTCCCAGCTCGAACTCGTCGACGCCACGGGTGCGCGCATCCTCTCGGATGTGGTCAGGGCGTTCGAACGGCGCGGGATCACCGTGCTCATCAAGGGCGTCAAGGACGGTCATGTCGAGCTCTTCCGCCACGTCGGCGTGCTCGGTGCGCTGCGCCATCACAAGCATCTCTTCGACGACCTGCCTTCGGCGATCGCCCACGCCCGCTCACATGTGGAGCGGGCGCGGCAGCCCTGAGACTTCAGCCGGCCTTCTTCGCAGGCTGGGCGAACACGGTGGCGGGGAACGCCCCGGACTGGGCGATGACCTTGATCAGGGTGCGGCTCGGCGAGAGCAGGGCCTCGAGCTCATCGTCGTCGAGGACGGACCAGGCTGCGGTCACGGTGCCGTCGGTGAGCTGTTCGACCTGCTCCCGCAACTCCTGACCCGCCTCGGTGATGACGGGCAGGTCGAACCCGCGATCGTCGGTGTCCACGGTGATCAGCCCCGCCTCGGCGAGCCGTGCCTGCGCGGTCTGCCACTCCTCGTCGGTGTAGCCGCGGGTCTTCTGCGCCGCACGCGGGCGGAACGAGGCGCCCGTGGCGACGTCGAGCATGAGGGCGTCGATGCCGGGGACGCCGGCGGTGACGAGGGAGGCGACGTGACCGTCGCCGCGGAACTCACGGGCAATGGTCGCCGAGTCCCACAGCTTCTCGAACACGGTGTCGCCCTGGTGTCCGCCGATCGCGTCGGCGGTGGCCGCGGCCAGAGCGCGCCCGGCGAAGTCCATGTGCGCGAGCACGGGTTGGACGGCTTCGTTGACTTCGGTGGCCGCCTCGGTGAGCAGGGCGATGTCGTCACGGTCGCCGAAGAGTTCGTTCATGAATGCGGCGACGGCGTCGAAGCGGGTCGCCACCATCTCCTCGGGTGAGACCTTGTCCCATACGGCGGGGACGAGCGAGGCGACGAAGTTCGGCGAATAGTTGTAGTAGGCGGCGCTGACGACTCCCGGATTCACCCGCCCCAGCGGCGCGGAGCGTGCGGCCATGTTCCCTTCGAGCCCGGGTTCGAGGCCGTGCTCGGCGTAGACGGCACCGACCGTCTGTGAGAAGTACATCGCCGAGTGGAACGAGTTGAGGCGGGCGGAGAGCGTGCGGATGGTCTGTGTTCGCTGGTTGTCCATAGCGTCATCCTATTGTCGGCATCGTCGCAGGTAAATGGGGCACGGGCGGTGGAGAAATTAGCGCAGGCGGATGCATCCTAAATCGCCTTCTCAGCGCTCACGACAGCAGCTCTTCCGCGCCACGTGGGCGCTCGGGGAGGCCCGCGAGGTGACAGTGTTTGCACCGACCGCCCCCGGTGCTACGGTCGGCACACGGAGTGACAAGGACCGTTCCCGACCTCGACATCGGCCCGGTCGGCAGGCGATCCTCGCAACGCACGGAGCCCAGCTTGGAGGTCAGATGAGGATCGCACTGTTCGCCACCTGCATCGTCGATGCGATGTATCCCGAGGTTGCTCAGGCGACCGTGAGGATTCTTCGCCGTCTCGGCCACGAGGTCATCTTCCCCGAGGGCCAGTCCTGCTGCGGGCAGATGCACATCAACTCCGGCAAGTTCGCGCAGGCCGAGCCGGTCATCGCCAACCATGTCCGGGCCTTCACCGGCACCGAATGGGATGTCGCCGTGGCTCCCTCCGCCTCGTGCGTAGCTTCGCTCGGGCACCAGCAGCCGATGGTCGCCCGCCGGCAGGGCAACGATGCCCTGGCCTCCGAGGCCGCCGAGGTGGCCGACCGCACCTATGAGCTCACCCAGTTCCTCACCGACGTCGCCGGCGTCACGGATGCCGCTGCCGACCTCGGGTCCTATTTCCCCCACCGGGTGACCTATCACCCGTCCTGCCACGGGATGCGGCTGCTGCGCCTCGGCGATCGGCAGTCCTCACTGGTCCGGTCCGTCGAAGGCATCGACTTCGTGGAGCTGCCGCTGGCCGATTCCTGCTGCGGCTTCGGCGGCACCTTCTCAGTGAAGAATCCTGAGGTCTCCTCGGCGATGCTCGCGGACAAGGTGCGCACCGTCCAGGCCACGAACGCTGATGTCTGCACCGGCGGAGACGCCTCCTGCCTGCTCCACATCGGCGGTGGGATCTCCCGCTTCGAACGCACCGGCGGCTTCGGCGGCACCCCGGATGTCACGGCCGTGCACGTCAAGGAGACGAGTTCGACCGATGCCCGGGGCCACACCACCGAGACGCTGACGACCGTCGTCGGCGCCGACGATGACGACCACCTCACGCCCGGTGAAAGGGGAACTGCCCCGGCGGAGCCGAGCAGGGCGCAGGGGTTCCGCGTCGGTCAGGCCGCAGTCCACTTGGCCCGGATCCTCGCCTCGACGAAGGAGGATCCGCTGCGGGTGCCGAGCGAAGGAGCCGAAGTGAGCGGAGGGAGCCTGCGATGACGTTCTTGGGAATGCCGCTGCTGCGTTCGAAGCACGCACACAGCGATCTGCCCGGCGGGCAGGGCAACATCGTCGAGACCGAGGCCTTCCCCGAGGTCTCGCACGAGCACCTGTCGAACCAGCAGCTGCGCAACAACATCGGCCATGCGACCTCGACGATCCGGTCGAAGCGCGCCGAGGTGGTCTCTGAGCTCGACGACTGGGAGAAGCTGCGCAATGCCGGTGAGGCCACGAAGAACGAGGTGATGGCCAACCTGCCCGAGTACCTCGCACAGTTCGAGGAGGCGTTCACCGCTACCGGCGGCATCATCCACTGGGCCCGGGACGCCGATGAGGCCAACGCCATCGTCACCGAGCTCATCGAAGACAATGCTCCTGTGCTCGAGACCGGCCGCCGCGAGGTCATCAAGGTCAAGTCGATGGCCACGCAGGAGATCGGACTCAACGAACACCTCGAGACCCAGGGCATCGACGCCTTCGAGACCGACCTGGCCGAACTCATCGTCCAACTCGGCGAGGACAAGCCCAGCCACATCCTCGTCCCCGCCATCCACCGCAACCGCGACGAGATCCGGGACATCTTCATGAAGACGATGCCCGACGCCGGACAGCTGACGAACGAACCGGCGGTCCTCGCCGAGGCGGCCAGGAAGCACCTGCGCCACAAGTTCCTCACCACGAAGGTCGCGATCTCCGGGGCGAACTTCGGCATCGCCGAGACCGGGACGCTCGGCGTCGTCGAGTCCGAAGGCAACGGACGCATGTGCCTGACCCTGCCGGAGACGCTCATCACGGTCATGGGCATCGAGAAGCTGCTGCCTCGCTTCGCCGATCTCGAGGTGTTCCTGCAGCTGCTGCCGCGCTCGTCCACCGGTGAGCGGATGAACCCCTACACCTCCTTCTGGACCGGCCGCACCGAGGGCGACGGACCGCAGAACGTCCACCTCGTCCTCCTCGACAACGGGCGTACCCGGGCCTTGGCCGATGAGCACGGGCGTACGGCGCTCAACTGCATCCGCTGCTCGGCGTGCATGAACGTCTGCCCCGTCTACGAACGCACCGGCGGCCACGCCTACGGCTCGACCTACCCGGGGCCGATCGGAGCGATCCTGTCCCCGCTGCTCACCGGCGTCGAGGACGAGGCGAACGGCACTCTGCCCTATGCGTCTTCGCTGTGCGGGGCCTGCTACGACGTGTGTCCCGTGAAGATCAACATCCCCGAGATCCTCGTCCACCTGCGGGCCGAGGACGTCGAGGCCAACCATTCCCCCGTGTCCACCCAGCTCGATGCCGCACTCACCGGCGCCTCGTGGATGATGGGCGACGGAAAGCGGATGACGGCAGTGGAGAAGGGACTGCCGCTGGCGCACAAGGCCACACGCGGGAAGCAGATCGATGCTCTGCCCGGCATCGCGGGAGCCTGGACCTCGAGCCGTGACATCCCGGCCCTGCCGGAGAAGAGCTTCCGGCAGCAGTGGGCCGACGAGGAAGCGCAGCGCAGCGGGACTGGAGCGCAGACCGGCGACGAGGAGGGACAGCGATGACCGACACCGCCCGTGAGGAGATCCTCGCCCGCATCAACGAGGCCCTCGGCCGTCGCGGAGGCGGGGAGTACGTGTCCTCGAATCCGCGCAGCACCACCTCGGCGCCCGGTGTCGCAGGGCCCGAGGCGACGGCCGCGGATGCCGGCTATCACCACGAGGGCACGCACACGGGTGAGGACCTCGTCGAACTCCTCATCGACCGCCTCGTCGACTACAAGGCGAACGTCCACCGCGCTTCCGGCGATCCTGCCGGCACGATCGCCGAGCTCATCAGTGATCATTCCTCGATCGTCGTGCCCCGCGGTCTGGAGTCGGCCTGGCCGGCCGGGTTCTCCGGTGAGGTGAACGTCGATGCCCCCGGTGAGGAGCTCAGCGTCGACGAACTCGACGCGCAGGGTGCGGTGGTGACCGCCTCGGCGGTGGCGATCGCACAGACGGGCACCATCGTCCTCGACGGGTCGGCTGAGTGCGGACGGCGGGCGATCACCCTCGTACCGGACCATCATGTGTGCGTCGTGAGGGTGAGAGACATCGTCGACATCGTCCCCGAGGGCATCGCCCGCCTCGACGCGAACGCTGCGCTGACGTTCATCTCCGGGCCTTCGGCAACGAGCGACATCGAGCTCAGCCGCGTCGAGGGAGTGCACGGTCCGCGCACCCTCGACGTCGTCATCCTCAGCGAGTGAGGCCGCCGTACCGACGACGATGGGCACGCCTGCGAGCGCCGACGGCGACGCGCGTGCAGCCGCCCTCGTGACAGCGGCCAGTGAGGTGAGTGCGGGAGAATGGGGCCCATGACCACGGCCAGGACCCTCGAATACCCGCAGCAGCCGGGCGGCCGCCCACCGCGGCGCAGCCGGTCGAAGACGCTCATCGTCTCCGCGATCGTCGTCATTCTCACCCTCATCATCGGAGTGATCGCGGCCGACCGGATCGTCGACTTCACCACCGAGCAGCGCATCGCCGACGGACTCTCCGACTACGGGGATGCCGATGTCTCCGTCGAGGGATTCCCCGTGCTCACGCAGATGGCGTCCGGGAAGCTCGACTCCGTACACATCACGGCGGACGAGGCGACCTATGAAAACGTCGACTTCACCGATGTCGATGCGAAGCTCTTCGACGTGCCCACCGACACCTCACGCCCCATCGGCACCGTCGACGCCACCGCGGTCCTCCCCCATGCCACACTCGACGACCTCGCCTCCGAGCATGCGTCCCTGCCTGCAGGAATGACGTTCACCACCGAGGACGACGAACTCTTCCTCAAGGGATCCCTGCTCGGCCAGGACCTGCTCATCGGGATCGAACCGAAGGCCGACGGCCGCAGAGCCGTCGTCAACGCCTCCGAGATCCGGTTGGGTTCGGCAAAAGTGAACGTCGACAGCCTGCCCGGGTTCCTCACCTCCGCGATCTCCGACATCGTCATCGACCTCGACTTCCTGCCCGCCGGGCTCGAGCTCACCGATATCACCCCCACCGAGGCGGGGCTGCAGGTCCGCCTCCACGGATCCGGGGTCAGCCTCGAGTGAGTCGGCTGGGCTGTCGCAAGGGGACGATGGACCGCCTCGGCGATCGGGTAATGTTCCGCAAGTGACGACACCCATCCCCGCCGAAACGACCGACGATTCCCGCCGCTACCGGCCCGACCCGACCGTGCTCACCGCACTGACCTCGCCGAGGCTGCTCACCCGTGAGGTGCTCGCCGGGCTCGTCGTAGGATTGGCTCTCATCCCCGAGGCGATCGCGTTCTCGATCATCGCCGGCGTCGACCCGAAGGTCGGTCTGTTCTCCGCGTTCATCATGGCGACCTCGATCGCCATCCTGGGAGGGCGCCCGGCCATGATTTCCGCGGCCACGGGGGCCGTGGCGCTGGTCATCGCTCCGGTTGCCCGTGAGCACGGGATGGACATGTTCATCGCCACGGTCATCCTCGCCGGGATCTTCCAGATCCTGCTGGCCGTGGCAGGTGTCGCGAAGCTCATCCGCTTCATTCCACGCAGCGTCATGGTCGGGTTCGTCAACGCTCTGTCGATCCTCGTCTTCGCCGCCCAGGTGCCTCACGTCATCGGGGTGCCGTGGATGGTCTACCCGCTGCTGGTCCTCGCCGTCGTCGTGCTCGTGTTCATGCCGAAGCTGACGAAGATCGTCCCGGCCCCGCTGGTGACGATCGTGCTCGTCACCGGCATCGCCGTCGTCTTCGCCCTCGATGTGCCGACCGTCAGCGACCAGGGTGAGCTGCCGCGCAGCCTGCCCTCGCTCTTCCTCCCCCACGTCCCGCTGACCTGGGAGACGCTTCGCACGATCGCCCCGTATTCGCTGGCGATGGCGCTGGTCGGTCTGATGGAGTCGCTGATGACGGCGAAGCTCGTCGACGAGATCACCGACACCCATTCGAACAAGACCCGCGAGTCCTGGGGGCAGGGTGCGGCGAACATGATCTCCGGTCTCTTCGGCGGGATGGGCGGGTGCGCGATGATCGGGCAGACGATGATCAACGTCCGTGCCTCCGGGGCGCGCACGAGGATCTCGACGTTCATGGCCGGTGCGTTCCTGCTGCTCTTCGTCGTCGTCCTCGGCGACATCGTCGGGATGATTCCGATGGTCGCCCTCGCGGCGATCATGATGATGGTCTGCGTCGACACCTTCGACTGGCATTCGATCCGACCGACGACCCTGCGGAAGCTGCCGAAGTCCGAGACCTTCGTCATGGTCGCCACCGTCGCGGTCGTCGTCGCCACCGGCAACCTCGCAATCGGCGTCGTCGTCGGAGTGTTCGTCGCCAGCGTGCTCTTCGTCCGCCGGGTGGCCCACTTCGTCACGGTCGAGCGGACCGTCACCGAGGCGATCGCTCGCTACGCCGTCCGCGGCGAACTCTTCTTCGCCTCCTCGAACGACCTGACCACCCAGTTCCACTACACGCACGACCCCAGCCGGGTCGTCATCGACATGAGCGAATCGCACGTCTGGGACGCCTCCAGCGTGGCTGCCCTCGACGCGATCGTGACGAAATACGAGGCGTTGGGCACAAGCGTCGAACTCATCGGCATGAACACGTACACCGAGGCACTCCACGCTCGCCTGTCCGGCGGGCTGGGTTAGCCGACCGGCGGGCTGGAGCCATTGCCAGTTCCGTCACAGGCAGCCCGTTTAGGATTCGAAGCGTCCCAGTCCGACCCCGCGATCAGCATCGACAGAGCAATCGACAGACACGAAGGACCGTGCCATGGCATTCGACAAGTTCCTCGACAAAGCCAAGAACCTCGCCAACGACCCCAAGGTCAAGGACAAGCTCAACTCCGACAAAGCCGAGCAGGTGAGCGACTCGATCCTCGACAAAGCGGCAGGTGTCGCAGAGTCGCTGACCGGAGGCAAGCACTCCGAGAAGATCCAGAAGGCCAGAGACGCCGCCGACAAGGCGATCGGCAACGAGCGCGGTCAGGACGCCGACCGCACCGATGGCCGCAACGACGGCGAGCGCGGACGCACCGACGATCCTCGCAACGGCTCGGAGTCCAGCCGCGGCGATGACAGCCCGGACTCGCGCAGCAACGGCTGACTCAGTCCCCCGCAGCCTCGAGGCCCCCATCGTCTTCGGTGGGGGCCTCGAGTTCGTTCACAGTATGCCGTGCGGTCCGCCGCCTAGGAATCGATGACGGGGTCGTCGATCCCGTCGGGATCCGCGTCGAGGGTGATCCGTACGGCGTCGATCGTATGGGGTCTCGCGCGCTCGATCTCCTCCGCCGACACCACCCATGAGTCCGTCGTCTTCTCACCACATGGTTCGCCGTGCGGGGCCAGTGCTTCACATTCGACACCAGTGATCGGCACATCGGATTCGATGGTGAGCGTGCCGCGTTCGAGGGGACGGAAGTAGACGACGACTCCGCCGTCGTCACTGCCGTCCGTGCTCTCCCTGCTCTCGGTGATCTCGGCGGCCGGAATCGCTGCACCGCTGACCCGATAGTCGAGTGTCCCTCGGTGACGTCCCGGGTCGAGGTCATCCGTGACGAACCCGATGTCGACGGAGTGCAGCTCCTTTTCCCGGGTCGCCTCGACAGGGGTCAAGTCGATGCTTCCCCGCGGGTGCGAATACGTCGCTCGCAGATAGGGAGGCAGCAGGGCGTCGGTGTCGGGCAGGCGGAATCCATCGTGGATCTCGTCGCCGAAGCCCCAACTCGTCTCGAGCGCCAGGTCGATCGTCGTGTCCATCCGCACGGTGTAGGTACCGTCGGCGGCGATGCGGATCGTGTGCGTCGTCTCGCTGCCCCGCAGCGGATTCGGTGCCGCTCCCGCACGCCCCGGCATCATCGCCACGACGGCGATCGCCGCGGTCAGCACCAACGCCGACACAGCTGCCGTCGACCGCGCGAGTCCTCGGTTCCGCATGCTCATCAGCTTCTCTCGGTCGGGTGGATGGGTCGAGCGCTCATGTTCTCAGGCGGGTCGATGACGACGACGTCATGGTCGAAGTCGTTGTCTTCCCGCCAGGTCATTCGGGTCGTCCCCTCAGTTCCGTCGTCGTCGATCTGGGCGAAGTCGTCGGCGCAGTCGTTCAGTGCGAAGTCGACGTTGTTCGCCGGGCAGGCAAGCGGACCATCGGTGTCGACGATCATCGTGTGCGTCGCCTCGGTCGCTCGGGGCGCGCCGATGAATGACAGTGGAAGAGCGATGAACTCTCGGCCGGACACTGTGAGGAAGACCTTGTCGAGGACGTAGTCGACCTCGACGATGTGACGGCCTTCATCCCATCGCGCGGCCCGTCCCTGGGAGTCCTTCGGTCGGAGTGAGAAGTGCGCCCTGGGATAGTCGAAGTCCTTCTCACGCACGGTCTCGACGTCCACGTCGAGATCCCCTGCTTCCTGCGGCGACCGACGCGTCGACCCTGCGTCCGTGCTCAGCTCCACCGCAGTGAGCTCATCGACGACCGGCATCATCGCCAGACGGTGGCCGCTGACCGGATTCCTGCCGAGTCCCTCGCTGACGAACCACAGTCCCACGGAGTCCTCCCCCTCGGGTGGGGCTTCGAAGACCAGCCGTTGACGGACCGCCACGGTTCCGTCCATGTGCGGGGCCACCTCGGTGATGGACTCTTCCGGGGTCAGCGCATGATCGGGCAGATCCTGCGTCTCGGGTGTGGGTGCGACGCAGCGGAGAACCATCCCGACGACGAGGACGCCGACGACGATCACGGCGACGGCGGAGACCGCGAGGCCGGTGATGAGGAACAGTCTGGTCCGTGTCATGGATCCACCGTAGGATCACCACCGGTGGCAGGGGCGGCACGAGCGGTGCCAGACCTGGAACATGAACCCGTCTTTCGGCGGACGGACGCAATCCCGCCGACGCACGAGTGTGTGAGAATGGCAGTTCGCCCACCCGACCGAATCCACTTGCAGCAGGAGGTGCCATGCGATCACCCATCCCGGATTTCCTCGATGAGACGCTCGATCGGATCCGACCCGACCGGTCGGGTGAGAACGCGGACTACATTCCGGACCTCGCCGCCGCCGATCCGGAGAAGCTCGCGATCTGCATCTCCACCCTCGACGGCATCGAATACACCTCCGGGGATGCCGAGCATGAGTTCTCCATCCAGTCGATGTCGAAGCCCTTCATCTACGGCCTCGCCCTCGAACAGGAGGGGCTGGCCGGCGTGCTCGAGAAGGTCGGCGTCGAACCCAGCGGCGAGAAGTTCAACGAACTCTCGCTCGATAAGAAGTCGGGCAGGCCGCTCAACCCGATGATCAACGCCGGGGCCATGACCATCCACTCCCTCCTCGGCGATCCGGGGGCGAGCCTGGCCGAACGCACCGAGATCGTCCGCGCCGGGCTCTCTCGCTTCGCCGGTCGCGAGCTGACCATCGACCAAGGAGTCGCCGACGGCGAATGGCGCGAGGCCTACCGCAACGTCGCGATCGCGAACATGCTCCGCTCCTACGACATCTTCTACGACGACCCCGACGAGGTGGTCCGCGGCTACATCGAGCAGTGCTCGATCCTCGTCACGGTCAAGGACCTCGCGATCATGGCCTCCACCCTCGCCGGCGGCGGCGTCAACCCGCTCACCGGCGAACAGGTCCTCTCCCCCAGAGTCAACCGGCAGGTGCTCGCGGTGATGATGACCTGCGGGATGTACGACGCCGCGGGCGACTGGATGACGGAGATCGGGATTCCCGCCAAGAGCGGCGTCTCCGGCGGAGTCTTCGGCGTCATGCCCGGTCAGGTCGGCATTGCGACCTTCTCCCCGCGCCTGGACCAGCACGGTACGAGTGTGCGCGGGGCGAAGATCTTCCAAGATCTGTCGAACCGGCTGAGCCTGCACATCATGGACGCGCCCGAACCGGCACGCTCGATCATCCGCCGCGACCGTCGCTTCGTCGACGGCGAGGGCAAGATGGTCCGCATCTGCTCCCTGCAGGGACTCATCCAATGGAGCGGATCGGAGAACGTCCTGCGCGCCATGGACGAACCGGAGTCGACCACGGACACCTTCGTACTCGATCTGCGAAGGGTCAACGAGATCAACTCGGTGGCCCGATACATGCTCACCGAAGCGCTGTCCCGCCTCGAGGAGGACGGAACCCGTGTGGTGCTCATGGATCCCGACGACATGATGCAGTGCAAGGGACCGAACTCGGCCCTGCCGGGCGTGACGATCCTCGACTCCCTCAAATCCGTCAAGGGGCTCAAGCGCATCCGCGACGAACGCCGCCGGGAGATGGCCGAACGCAGCAGGTAGGTCAGATTGTTCGGGCTTTTGCTAAGGTGAGCCTTACAATCCCTTCAGCGCCGAGGCGGCCCTCCGACCGCCTCGGCGTGGGCTTTTCCACGGAAGGAACCCCATGACGGCATCCGCCACTCCCGACCAGCGTCCCGCTCGTCCTCCGAAACCCCAGGCCATCCTCAGCGTCCAGGCAGTCGAGGAGATCACCCCGAACCTCATCCGCATCACCGCCGGAGGGGCGGGATTCGACGCGATCTCGAACAACGACGCCACCGACAAATACGTCAAGATCATGTTCGCCGATCCGAAGCACGGGCTGACCCCGCCCTACGATCTGGCCGATCTGCGCGAGAATTCCCCGGAGAAGCTGCCGCGCAACCGCACCTACACGGTGCGCGAGATCAACGAGGCAAAGAAATGGGTGAAGATCGACTTCGTCGTCCACGGCGATGAGGGCATTGCCGGACCGTGGGCGAAGAGCACCCAGGTCGGCGATCAGATCGTGCTCGTCGGTGCCGGCGGCAAATACGCCCCCGAGGCGGACGCCCCGTGGCATCTGCTCATCGCCGACCACACGGCCATCCCCGCCGTGAGCTCTGCGCTCGAAGCGATGCCCGCGGGCGCGACCGGTGTCATCCTCGCCAATGTCGAACACGCCGAGGATCGGCTCCTCCCCCAGCTGCCCGCCGGGTTCGACGTCACCTGGGTCGATTCGGACGAGGCGCTCGTCGCCGCGGTGCGCGAACTCGACTGGCCGGAAGGGACGCCGCAGGTCTTCGCCCACGGAGAGCGCGAGACGATCAAGACGATCCGCAAGATCCTCAAGGAACACGAGGTGCCTCGGGAAGCGCTGTCGATCTCGGCGTACTGGGCCCGCGGTCGTGCCGAGGACCAGTTCCAGGCGGAGAAGCGCGAGCCCATCGGCAAGATCGACTGACATCGACTGACTGAGACACGCATCCGCCGACCGCGGTCGGCGAATTCGTGATTGTCAGCCCCGGCGGCGGGTCAGCAGGAAGGCCGACATGCCGATGGCGATGAGACCCAGGGCGATCCCGCCGAGGATGAGGTACTGACCGAGATCAGCGCCCGTGCGCGGCAGTGGGCTTCCATCGGCGTCGGTCGAACCGTCGGTGCGGTCTCCGTCGTCACCTGTCTCTGCATCCGATTCCGACCCGCTGCCCGCGCCATCAGCAGCACCGTCGTCTTCGGCTCCGGAACCATCGGCAGCAGATCCTGCTCCGCCGTCCTCGCCCGCTTCAGCGCCATCGGCATCGGAACCGACCGCCGCGTCCGCACCCGCCCCGGTATCCTCGTCGGCTCCGGCGTTCTCGTCACCGCTGCTGTCCTCTCCGTCATCCCCGCCGTCAGCGAGGTCGGCCACCGAGTACAGGCTCGTCGTTCCCGACACCTCGTTGCCGACGACCAGCGCGGCCTCACCCGTCGGCGACTCATCGGCGCTGAGGAACGTGATGCCCTCCGGCCCCAGGTCGCCGGCGCTCGAGAGCAGCGCGGCCGGATCGGGCGCATCATCGATCTCGTCCTCCACCGACACCGAGAAGTCCCGGTTGTTGAAGTAGGTCGCGAACTTCGGCGCGCTCGGATCGGTGAGATCGAACGCGGCGATTCCGCCGATGCGCTCGAAGCCGACGAAGGCGTAGGTCGTCTCCCCCACTTCCCCGATGGTCAGCGCCTCGGGTTCGGGCCCCTTGTCATCGCTGCGTCCTTCGAGATTCGATTCGGAGTGGTTCGAGTTGAAGAACTCCGGCACCGCCTCGGCGGTCAGCCGTTCGAACTCGTCACCGGAATCGGCCACGAGCGTCCCGTCGGTCGTCCACACGGAGAACGACCGGGCGCCGAAGGCCACGAGTTCCTCATAGCAGCCGCCGTCCTCGCTCAACCCCATATCCGTGATGATGGTGAGCCGCCCGAGATCCTCATCGCCGAGCTTGTCCTTCAGCGGCGAGTTCTCACACACCGGTGCCAGACCGTCATCGCCGAGGTCCTTCACCCGAGCCCCGTCGACGAAGTCTCCCCATTCTCGAGAGTCCCCCTCGTTCGCGGTGACCAGGTAATCCGTGCCGCCGGCGGAGAACGTCGAGATCGTATCGGGCATGTACGCACCCTTGAGCCCCTCGTACTCGGTGATGTTCACCGTGGGCGCGTCCTCTGGATCCCGATCGGACGCGTCGAGACCGTTGCCCGCCTGCCCGTGGTCCTTCAAACCCAGCGGGAGGATCGTCTCCACCTGCGCCGAGCCGATGTCGACGACCGCGATCGCGTTCGCTTCCTGCAGGGTTGCGTAGGCCTTGTCCCCTGCCACGGTGATGTATTCGGGTTCGAGATTGCGCGAGATCGGCAGGTCCGCCTCGGGGGTGGGGCCGAAGATCCGCACACCCTCGGGCAGGGTCTTCGCCCCGCCGTCCTCGAATTCGTGGAAATCCGCAGTGTGCACATCCGATGCCGACGGTGCAGCCACCTCGGCGGGCAGATCGATGACGGCCACCGACCCTTCGGGGTCGGTCGAGAAGTCGTCGGCCGGTTCGCCTTCGTTCGCCACCAGGGCGTGGGTGCCGTCGGGGGTGAGCGTGACCATGTCCGGCAGGGACCCGACGGCCACCTGTCCCAGCGGCTGCGCTTCGGGGTCGTTCGCATCGAAGAACATCACCGTACCTGGACGGGTCTTGTCCTCATCTTCGAGCGCGATGACGCCGAGTCCGTCCTCGCGGATCGCGACCGAGTTCGCCACTCCGGTGCCGGTGATCTCGGAGATCTTCTTCGGGTTCTCAGGATCCGAGGCGTCGAGGACGTCGACGGTGGCCGCCTGCGCATTGACGGTGAAGACGGTGTCACCGTAGACGGCTGTGATCTCGGCGGCGGCCTCGTCGAACTGACCGGTCTCATGGGAACCGAGGAACCCCATCTCGATCTGAGCATCGGATGCCGAGGAGGTGATCGGCTCGGGCACGTCCGCCGCATGGGCAGGGGCAGTCGCGACCGAGCCGCCGACAGCGAATCCGGTGGCCAGCAGGAGGGCGGCCGCCTGGGCCGTGAGCGTCTTCGCAGTCAGGGGGTTCGTCATCGAGTCTCCGGGATCGTGATGGGCGCGGGCCGACTGGACCCGCAGTCACCCATTCATAGGCACTCGGCATGACCCGGTGTCGAACCCCAGGTGGACGCATGGTGAACGCGCTCGTGACGACGTCCCCGTGCTCAGGCGAGGTCGTGCTCAGGCGAGATCGAGGCGGTCGACCACCTCGGCGACGGCACGCTTGGCAGCCTCATCGAGACCCTGGATCGGCAGCGGCAGGCTGCCAGGGCCGACAAGGCCCAAGTGTTCGGCGATGGCCGCGGTCACCCGCAGGCTGCCGCCGTGCGCGGCGAAGAGATCCCACAGCGGTTGGAGCTCGGCGGAGAGCTCCCGAGCCCCTTCGACATTGCCGAGTTCGGCGGCGCGGGTGATCTCGAGCATCGGTTCGGGCAGGGTTCCGCCGACGGCGGTGTACCACGCGTCGCAGCCGGCGATGAGCCCCTCGGCTCCGAATGCATCGCCGGAGATGCCGATGGTCACCTGGTTGCCGATCGCATTACGGATCTCGCCGATGCGCTCGTCCCAGCCGGCGGGTGAGAGCGGGAAGCCGGGGATCTTGATCGAGGCCACACCGTCGAGTTCGGCGAGGCGGGCGTAGAGCTCGGTGGTGAAGGTGAAGTGGGTGGTGCCGGGATTGTCATAGACGACGATCGGCAAGTCCGTGGAGTCGGCGACGGTGCGGAAGAGTTCGAACACATCCACCTCGGTCAACGGCTGGTAGCTCACCGGCGCCAGCAGCAGACCCTGCGCACCGGCAGCCTCGGCGGAGCGCACATTGGCGAGTACGTCACGCGTCCGCAGCGCTCCGACGCCGACGAGGACGGGGATGTCGAGGGCTGATTCGACGGTCAGCTCCGCGACCCGAGCGCGTTCGTCACCGTTCAGATAGACGTACGATCCGGTCGACCCGAGGGCCGTGATCGAGTCGACGCCGGCGAGGACGAGTCGTTCGATGAGTCCGATGTAGGCGTCCTCGTCGAGGTCGTCGCCGTTCAGCGGGGTGAGCGGGAAGGCGCTCAGCCCGCTGAACAGTGAAGGGTCGTACGCGGGGGTGCTCATCAGGTGTCCTCCTCGGAAGGTCGGATGGTGGTTGGTCGGATGATGTCTGGCCGGAGTGTGGCGGCGGGCCAGACCTTTGAGGTCCAGTCTGCCAGGTCAGTGGGCCAGGTACGCCTCGAACGGGTCGAAAGCCGGCTGCGCGGCGGCGTCCATCACGGCAGCGGCGCCGACGGCATTGGCCGCGCGCAGGGCGCGTTCGGGGTCGACGTTCGTGCGCAGCGCGATGGTCAGGGCGGCGGCGAAGGCGTCTCCGGCGCCGACGGTGCTCACCGGGGTTCTCGGCAGCGCCTCGGCGAAGGCGATCTGCCCACCGCGGGTGAGCAGGGATGACCCTCGGGACCCGTACGTCACAGCCACGAGCCTTGCCTCCTGGAGCTGTGGGAGGAGGGAGTACTCGGTTTCGTTGACGATGATGAGATCGGCACGATCGACCACCTCGGCGGGCAGGGGCAGAGCCGGGGCGGCGTTGACCGCGAAGTATCCGGGCACTCGGGCGGCGAGCTCGGTGACGAGATCGAGGGAGATCTCGAGCTGGGTGAGCACCGCCTCGTCGTCGGCGAACTCCACCCCATCGAGGCTGACCTCGGCATTCGCCCCTTCGCAAACGGCGATCTGGTTCTCACCGTGAGCGTCGACCATGATCAGAGCAGTCCCGGTCGGGGCGGCCGCCTCGACGATGTCTGCCACGTCGACCCCGGACTGCCGCAGAGACGCGAGCAACTCCCGGCCCTCCGCATCGTTTCCCACCGCCCCGATCATCCGGGTCCGCGCACCGAGGCGAGCGGCAGCTGCGGCCTGATTCGCGCCCTTTCCGCCGGGCGAGCGGAACAGCCGCCCGCCGCCGACGGTCTCTCCCGCAGCCGGCAGACGGCTGGTGACAGCAGTGATATCGGCGTTGATACTGCCGACAACGGCAAGGTCGAGGCTCATGGGACAAGGCTAACGCGGCGGTACGCCCTGCCGCGGGTGATCCCCTCGCCGGAGGGCTTGCGTGCGCTAGTGCACCGTTGGTTCGGTGTCACCGAACCGCTGGCTGAGCATGGTGCCTCCAACCGAATACCGCTCGGAGGAGACCTCGTTGATCAGCACGTGCACGGACTCCGCTGGCGCTCCCGTACTCGCAACGATCGCCTCGGTGATACCGAGGGCAATTCTCTGATATTGCGACTCCCTGTCGCCGTGCATGAGTTCGGGGACGATGTCGAGACTGACGATGGGCACAGTATCTCCTTCTGTTCTTCGGCTCGTTCTTCGACTAGCCTGCTTGATGCACAGCAGACTGGGAAGACGGCACTTTCTGGTCAGCACCCAACCTCGAGGTAGGACATGCCAGCGACGACACGCGAGTATTGCGGTGAGACCATGCGGGCCACAATCGACGTGGTCGGAGGCAAGTGGACGATGCTGGTGCTCTGGGAGCTGCTCAAGCGCGAACATCGTTACGCAGACCTGCAGAGGCAGGTCGCCGGAATATCTCAGAAGGTGCTTTCGAACGAGTTGAAGGACCTGGTCGAACGCGGGCTCGTCGATCGGGAAGTGGAGCCTTCCGTCCCTCCGCAGGTGACCTACCGAATCACCGATGAGGGCAGGAGCCTGGAGCCGGTGTTCGAGGTTCTGCACAATTGGGGCCGAGAACATCGGTCGCAGGTGTGAGCGCCGAAATCAGAACGAGGTGCGAACCCCGACCGGAATTCAATCCTCGGTCGAACGTTCGCACCTCGCTCATCCGGGGTGAGTAACGGGACTTGAACCCGCGACATCCGCGACCACAACGCGGCGCTCTACCAGCTGAGCTATACCCACCACATGCGCTGCACCAACGGTGCAGACAGCAAGATATATCCTAACCTCACCCGCCGGAGACGGGCAAACCGGAACCGCCCGCCTGGCACAATGAGACGGAGATCTCCTTACGTGCAACGATTCAGTAGCGTTGTATAACGGTTTCGGAAAACCGGTAGGAGCACTCCGAGACATTCATTAGGATTGATTCGGCCCCATCCTCGATACCACCCAAGGAACCCTGTACATGACTCGTGCGATGATCTCCGTCTCCGATGACGGGTTCTCCTACATCTCCCTCAACGGGGCGACGAGTCGCTATTCGGACACCGGACAGGCCATCGCCTACCTCGGCGACTACGCCCGAGAGACCGAAACACCCTTGGCCGTGACCATCGATGACGGCACCCAGGCCGCCGAGGTGGTCATCGACACGGATGGACGGCTGGGTTCCACGTCGTCGAGTCACGAGCATGATTCTTCGTCGGGTGTGAACGTTCGGTCAGCGGATTCCGCGGAGGGTTCGTCGGATTCCGCAGGCGCGGGTGCGCAGCAGGCAGATGTCGACCATGATGATTCCCTCGCCGAGGCGGCCGCCGCCGATTCCGGCGACAGCACTGAGTCGGCCGCCGGCGCCGGCGGTGCCGCTGCTGCCGCAGCCGGTGGTGTGGCTGGCACCAGCGGGCGTGACCAGTCCGACGGCGAGCAGAAGGGCGGCGAACAGAAGAGCAACGGCGGCGACGGTTACCCACTCGGGACCCCGTTCTCCGGCCCTGCTGCACCCTCCGCCCCCGCGGTGAAGAAGACCCGAGTGCGCAGACGCTCGGCCCGCAGCCGCCCGCAGAGACTGAAGAAGATCACCGTCCCCGGCCTGGTGCTCATCGGCCTGGCGATCCTCATGATCGGGGCCTTCGTCGTCCCCAACATCGTTCCCGTCGACAGTGATGATGCACCGCAGTCCATCGGCTCCGACCAGCAGATCAATCCGGCGTCCGAGTTCTCGGTCGACAAGACCAGCGACGTCGTGCCGAGTTTCGACAACTCACCCGCCTGGGAGACGAAGGTGCCGAAGAAGGCGTCGGTGACCGCCTCGGACCGCGGTGTCCTCCTCGTCTATAAGAACAAGCTCGAAGTCCTCGATGCCGAGACCGGCAAGTCCCGCTACGAAGCGAAGATCAGCGAGGCACCGACCTTCGCCGTCGATACCATCATCGATGGCCGGCCCGCTCTGCTGTGGCAGGCAGGCGACACCGCCGAGGCGCTCTTCGACGGGGACTCCAAGCCGAAGTCCTATCGGCTGCCGGAGAACGCTCGCATCACTTCGGCAGGCACGAGCGTCCTCATCAAATCAGGCAATAAGCTCTCCACCTTCGGTGCCGACGGCCTCGAGAATGTGCCGACTCCGGAGGCCGGCTCGACGCCCATGGCGATCGAGGACGATGAGCTCTTCAGCTCCGACTGGAACGGACCGGTCAAGGCCAAGAACGTCAAGACCGGCGACGAACGCAGCATCGACCTCGAACGTCCCGCCGACGACCAGCAGATCATCGACTGGATCTCCGCGGGACACGGAAAGGCCATCACCCTGTGGGGCGAGCAGGGCGCGTCGACGAACTCCGGTCACAGGATCCAGCTGGTCGTCCACTCACTCAAGGACGGCTCGATCCTCTCGACCGTGACCACCACCACCGACATCGTCGGTGAGAAGTCCTGGGTACGCGGTCAGGGCGGCCAACGCGCCTATATCGGCCCTTACCTCTTCGACCTGGACTCGGGTCTGCTGCTCATGGACGTCTCCAACCGCGACATCCACCTCTCGGAGCCGCGCGGAACCATCGTCCCCTGCACGATGGACACGAACACCTCGTGCCTTTTGGCCGGTAAACGCGCCTTCAAGACCGACACCAACCTCTTGGCCATCGTCAACGACGGCAAGTCGGCGCTGGTGCTCGGCGATGACTCCACGGTCCGCTCGTATCCGAAGACCTCGGACACCGATGACCGATAGTCGGAATCGAGGTCAGGCCGGTGGTCCGAGGCTCGCTTCCGCGCCCGGGCCGGCCCAGGCTTTAACACATCTGATCGAGCCATTAGGATGGGGGCGACGTGTCTGAACGTCATGTCCCCTTGACCCATTAGTGCCGGAATCCCCACCGCGAAGGAAAGCAGTGCCAGTTTCACACCAGTTCAACCGCAGAATCGCCGCCTTCGGCGCTGCGCTTGCATTGGTGGCACTGCCCGTCTTCTCGACGTTCACCCCTGCATTCGCCCAGCCCTCACTTTCTCCGTCCGCTGAAGCCGGTTCGACCGATACTGCCGACGCCGAGGCGGCCGCTGGTGCGGATGGAACCGATTCTTCCAGCGGGGCAGGGTCTGCGGACGGCGGCGATTCCTCGACTGACTCGGCCGATGATCCGGGGCCGACAGCCGCCGACAGCGATCCCGATGCAGATTCGGAGTCTGCCGACGAATCGGACGACAATGGCGACGGTTCGGACGACAGTGAACCGGATCCTGACTACGACAAGGCGTGCGCAGCCCCCGAAGAAGGCGAACCGACACCAGGTGAAGACGGTCCCTGCAAACCCGCCGAAACGCTCAAGGCGAAGTGGGATTCGAGTAAGAAGCAGCTCTCTGTGACCGCGCCGAATGGCGATCCCGGCGACCTGCCAGAGAGCTGGAAGAACGTACCATTCGACGGCCCGAAGCAATCGATGGTGCGCATTCCCGCTCAGGACTCATCGGCCGAAGGCAACGCAGGCTCAGCCGGCAGCAACTCGGACACCGATGACAGCGGACAGTCCGTGGCCGAAGCGACCGCACAGGCTGACGTTCCCACGAAGTTCAAATTCGGCGACGACGGCGTGATCAGGGCCGCCGACTCTTCCGAGCCGATGGAGTTCGAGAACTTCGACTCCGATCCCCGTTGGAAGTTCACTGCCGACGGCAAGAACATCACCGCCGAGGGCAAGGAATACACCGATTCCGACGACGGAGCTTCGGGAGGCTCCAACTCCACGGCGAATCAGGATGGTGACAGGACCGCCGGAGTCGCCGCCTCGGACGACGGCTCACAAGACGACAATGGCGGATCGAACGCCTCGGCGAGCGGCGATGACGATGCTGCGGACTCCGGGAGCAGCGACACCAACGGCAGTTCCGGAGACGAGGACGGCTCGTCTTCGAACAGCTCTGCCTCTTCCGACAGCAATTCTTCGTCGAACAGCAGCTCTTCATCGGACAGCAACTCTGCGTCGAACTCCGGGTCGAAGGACCGGTCGAATTCGGCGTCCGACGATGACGCCGACGACAAGAACTCCGATTCGGACTCCGGGGCTCGGTCCGACGGCTCCCGCAACAGCGACTCGGATTCCTCGGGCTCGGGTTCGGACTCGTCGTCCAAGGACGACGACGGCAATGACTCCGACGACCCGGACGGTTCCCCTGTCGGCACAGCCGACGGCGACAACACCACCCCCGACCCGTCGAACGGCAACGGTTCGAAGGACGACGAACGGGAGACCATTCCCGGCACCGCAGGCGACGAATGGCTGCCCGGCGACGAGGACGACTCCGAACACCCCGACTATTCGGATCCGGTGCCGCAGAACCCCGACGCCCCCACACCGAAGGACGACACCGACCTCATCACCGGAGGCGACAAGCCCTCACCACGCGCGAACCAGCAGCCCTCCTCGTCATTCGGCGAATCCATCGTCTCCACGATCGTCAGCTCCTGGCCGGTCTTCGTCCTCGCCGCCTCCGGCATGGCCGCCGTCGGCTTCATCATCTACATCATGGGTCGCCGCGGTAAGCAGGACTGACGGCCCACGGTCAGGACCAGCCGCCTCGGTGACGGTGAAACGGATCGGGGAACTCAGCCCGGCCGATCTGGAGGTGAACGGAACAGACGGGGTGGACCGCTGCATCGCGAGCGTCCGGGGCACTATCCCATGAGGCCGAGGGCGAGATCGTGCGGTTCCGACTGCCGGAGAAGTAGAGATCGTAAGATTCCGCCGAACCGCACCCGATATCTGACACTCACATCCCCCAGCCGCTAAGCTGGAACGCGAAGCACTGTGGCACAAGGTCACAGTCGCAATCTGCATTCTCGACCGGGAGGACTCGACCCGATGACTGACAACGTCTACACCTCAGATGTGACCGTAGACCAGGCAACACCCTCGCAGCTCGCGGAGTCGATCCGTCTGCGTGAGGAGCGCATCGCGGACAACATCGACGAGCTCGTCGGCCGCATCCATCCCAAGGTGCTGGTGACGCGCGCGGTGAACAAGGCCAAGTCCGAGGTCGTCGAGGAGAACGGCTCCCCCAAGCCCGAGATCATCGCCCTCGGTGCCGGTGCCGTCCTCGGTGTGGCCGCCCTCATCGTCGGACTCTCCGGTCGTAAGCGTGGCTGATTCGCCACTTCCGATCCGGATGCTCCACGACCGGATCCTGCTCGAACCCGGCCCCGAGGCCGGTGAGCGCAAGTCCTCCGCAGGCATCGTCATCCCCGCCACCGCCAGCATGGGCAAGCGCCTCGTATGGGGCAAGGTCGTTGCGGCCGGGCCCCACGTGCGGCAGGCCAACCTCGGCGACACCGTCCTCTACGATCCGGAGGAACTCGCCGAGGTGGAGCTCGAAGGACAGCTGTACGTGCTGCTGCGCGAGCGCGACGTCCATGCGATCTCCGAGACCGCCGAACAGTCGAGTTCGGGGATGTACCTGTAGGAGGCTTGTCCGGGGTCGGACCGGGTATGCCGGGTGACCCTTAATCAGTGGGTTCCGAGTCGGCGTGATCGGAAGTCCGGGGTGTTCGACCCGAAGTCCGAGGTGTCTGACCTGGGGCTTGCGACCTTCATCACAAAAACGGATACGGGCCGATCTCGGTTTGCGTGATCGGGGAACACCTGAGTAATATTAATTCTCGTTGCGCAGCGAGCGCAGCACGCGCCTCTAGCTCAATTGGCAGAGCAACTGACTCTTAATCAGTGGGTTCCGGGTTCAAGTCCCGGGGGGCGCACAGCACAGAGAGAACCGCATCCGGCATCACGTCGGGGCGGTTCTTTCGCATTCACGGGCTCCGGCGGGTCTCTCTTTGGGGCGGGCCGATCGGCATACTCTTCTCTCAAATACTCACGTTCTTCGGTGAGTGATCCGGAGAAAGGTGTGCCGTTTCAGTGGCGGGGCGGTGCCTGCCGCTCAGGCCTGGCCGGCGCGGGCGTAGGCGCCGAGCACCTGCCGCTCGGAATCACCGAGATACGTGCCGAGCTTCACCGCGGCAGCGGCCGGGCTCTCGGTCCGGTAGACCTCGAGCACCTCGCGGTTGCGTTCGATGAAGGGCGCATGGAGGAAGTCGAGGACTTCGACCTTGAGGAAGGCCAGCCGCAGCTCGGCTAGCACATTCGAGAACGACCGCATCAGCCGCCTGCTGTCCGAGAGCGAGACGACGGCATTGTGGAACGCCATGTTCGCCGTGCCCACCTCCAACCAGTTCTCCTCGGCCGCTGACTTCTCGGCCACCTCGACGGCGGCCTCCATCTGCGCGGCATTCGGGTGATTGCGCGGGGCATGCTCGAGCACCGAGCATTCGACGTGATGGCGCACCCGGTAGATATCGACGACGTCGGCGGTGCTCGGCGACGCCACAGAGACACCGCGGTGTGGGATATGCGTGACCAGCCCCTGTTCGCCGAGGACACGGAAGGCCTCGCGCAGGGTGTTGCGCGAGACGTCGAACTCCTTGGCCAGAGAATTCTCTGACAGACGGTCTCCGGGGCGCAGCTCTCCGGCGATGAGTCGGGCGGTCAGCCTGTTGACCAGGGATGAGTCGTGATTCACGTCTCCATCCTAATGACAGAGCGGCACGAGCAGCCATTCTCCGGTCAACAATTTCTCCGGAAAATTGTGACCCATGTCTATGTTTGTTGAACAATGAGTGCTAGATTGTTTACCACTTCACCGAGTGGTCCACGACACAGACACCGCTGTTCTCTGCCGCGGACCATCGAAATGACCATCAGCCAGATCGATCAGACAGACAGTCGGAGACTCCCATGCCAAACGCACCGGAAGCCCAACCGCCGGAATCGACGCCCTCGGACGCGACCACCTCCGGTCCCGCGGATCAGAAGACCGAGCTCGGGGCGAAGATCAGCCGCAGCGCGATCATCGGGGCCATCTTCCTCATGGCCACCTCGGCGATCGGGCCGGGATTCATCACCCAGACGGCCACGTTCACCGCGCAGATGGGGGCGGCCTTCGCCTTCGCGATCCTGGTGTCGATCCTCATCGACATCGCCATCCAGCTCAATATCTGGCGGATGGTCACCTCATCGGGCAAACGCGCCGCCCAGCTCGCCTCCTCGGCGATCCCGGGGACGGGCATCATCCTCTCGATCCTCATCGTCGTCGGCGGGCTCGCCTTCAACATCGGCAACATCGCCGGCGGCGGCCTCGGCCTCAACGCACTGCTGGGCATCGACCCGAAGCTCGGCGGACTCGTCACCGGCCTGCTCGCCATCGGCATCTTCCTGTTCAAGCGCGCCGGCAAGGTCGTCGACACCGTCGTGCTCATCCTCGGCATCGGGATGATCATCCTCACCTGCATCGTCGCGATCGTGTCGAACCCGCCGGTCGGCGAGGCGATCAAGCAGTCCTTCGTGCCCGACACCATCAACTTCGCCACCGTGACCACCATCGTCGGCGGCACCGTCGGCGGCTACATCACGTATTCCGGCGCCCACCGCTACCTCGACTCCGGCAAGACCGGCCCGGAGAACGCCGGTTCGGTCATGCGTTCGGCGCTGTCGGGAATCCTCGTCACCGGCGTCATGCGCTACGTCCTCTTCCTCGCCATCCTCGGCGTCGTCGCCTCCGGAGTCGCCCTCGACCTCGACTCGAGCGTGGCCAACCCCGCCGGTCAGGCCTTCGCAGCCGTCCTCGGCGAGGCCGGCATGCGCATCTTCGGAGCGATCTTCTGGGCCGCGGCACTGAGCTCGGTCATCGGCGCCGCCTACACCTCGGCGACCTTCCTCTCTGCCTTCTCCACACGACTCGAGGGCGGCTGGCCGCTCCAGCTGGCGACCGTGGCCTTCATCGTCGTCTCGCTCGTCGTCTACCTCGTCCTCGGCACCGCCCCGGCCACTCTGCTCGTCTTCGTCGGCGGCTTCAACGGCCTCATCCTGCCGATCGGTCTCACGGTCTTCATGTACATCGGCTGGTTCCGGCCACGCCTGCTGCGCACGGATTCGTACCCGAAGTGGTTGCTCATCATCGGCACCGCGGCAACACTGGTCACGTGGTACACGGCCGTGCAGTCCATCGGCCCCATCTTCGCAATGATCGGAATCGGAGGGTGACAATGCCTGAGAACAGCGAACTGAGAATCGACCTCAACTCGGACCTCGGCGAAAACGTTCCCGACCGCGTCGTCAGCGACGACGAGGCCATGCTCGGACTCGTCACCAGCGCGAACGTCTCCTGCGGGTTCCACGCGGGCAATCCCGAAGGCATCCGTGCCACCGTCGACGCCGCCACCCGCGGCGGAGTCGTCATCGGGGCCCATCCCGGCTACGACGACTACGAAGGCTTCGGCCGCCGCGCCCTCGACGTGCCGCCTCAGACCCTGCAGGCCCAGGTCGAATACCAGATCGGCGCTCTGCTCGGCCTGACTGCCGCAGTCGGAGGATCCGTCGCCTACGTCAAACCCCACGGCGGGCTCTACAACGCAATCGTCCACGACGAAGCGCAGGCCAAGGTCGTCGTCGACGCCGTGAAGGCCGTCGATGACTCGCTCGTCTTCCTCGGACTCGCCGGCAGCGTGGCCAACCGCGTCGCCGCCGAGGCAGGACTGACCGTGGCCGCCGAGGCCTTCGCCGACCGGTCCTACAATCCCGATGGATCACTGGTCTCCCGGTCGGAGCCGAACTCGGTCCTCCACGACCCCGAAGCCGTGGCCACCCGGGTGCTGCGCCTCGTGCAGACCGGGCAGGTCGAGGCGATCGACGGCAGCCTCGTCGACGTCGACGCCCAGTCGATCTGCTTCCACGGCGACAGCCAGGGTTCGATCGACATGGCCCGAGCCGCCCGGGATCTCCTCGAATCCGAAGGAGTCACGATCGCCGCATTCGCCGGGGCGAACCGATGAGTGCCCGCAAGCCCTCCCCCGCCGCGGCAGCCCGCGAGCGGATCCGGGCCGGCTTCTCGGGCCCCACCTCGGGGATGGCACCGGGCCTCGTCCAGGCCAACCTCATCGCCGTGCCCGCCGACTGGGCCTTCGACGTCCTCCTCTTCACCCAGCGCAACCCGAAGCCGTGCCCGATCGTCGACGTCCTCGAACCCGGGCAGATCGAATCGGCCCTCGCCCCGGGCAGCGACATCCGCTCCGACATCCCCGGCTACCGGATCTGGACGAACGGGGAGCTCACCGACGAGGTCGCCGACGCCACCACGGCGTGGGCGGACCACCCCGATCTCGTGTCCTTCCTCATCGGCTGCTCCTTCACCTTTGAAAACGGGCTGACCGCTGCTGGCATCCCGATCCGCCACCAGGGGGCCAGTCGCAACGTGCCGATGTACCGCACCTCGACCGCGTGCGCCCCTGCCGGTCGGATCAGCGGAGACATGGTCGTGTCCATGCGCCCGATCCCCGCTTCCCAGGTCGCCGAGGCGGTGCGCATCACTGACCGGTTCCCCGCCGTCCACGGCGCCCCCGTCCACATCGGCGAACCCGCCCAGATCGGCATCACCGACCTCGACTCCCCCGACTTCGGCGACCCGCCGGTCATCCACGACGGCGACATCCCCGTCTTCTGGGCCTGCGGAGTCACCCCGCAGGCGGCGATCCAAGCCTCGGGCGTGCCCTTCGCGATCACCCACTCACCTGGGAAGATGTTCATCACCGACGAACCGGAAGACACCTACCGCCGATGACCGCACCGACCCCCGCCCCCGCCGGGCTGACCTTCCACATCGCGTCCCGCCGGCACCTCCTCGTCGAGTGCGCCGACCTGAGCGCCACGATGGCGCTGCACCACAGTCTCGAAGCCGCCGACCTGCCCGGCGTCGTCGAACTTATTCCCGCCGCCCGCACCGTGCTCATCAGCTTCGATCCCTCCCGCACTCGGGCGAGCGCCCTGGCTGAGGCCGTCCGCGGACTCGACCGCACCCAGTCGACGACGGGTGAGGCCCGGCAGGTGAGCATCCCTGTGATCTATGACGGGGACGACCTCGCCGAGGTGGCCGACCTCCTGAACGTCTCCCCCGCCGAGGTGGTGGGCCGCCACCAGGCGGCGACCTGGGAGGTCGCCTTCGCCGGGTTCGCCCCCGGCTTCGGCTACCTCGCCGGCGACGACGATCTCTTCGACGTTCCCCGTCGGTCCTCTCCGCGCACCCGCGTGCCCGTGGGTGCCGTCGCCCTGGCCGGAGAATTCACCGGCGTCTACCCTCGTTCTTCCCCGGGCGGCTGGCAGCTCATCGGCCGCACCGACGCCACACTGTGGGATCTCGACCGGGAGCCCCCCGCCCTGTTCGTGCCGGGCACGATCGTGACGTTCACCGACGTGGGGCGGGAGAGTGTCGAGACGGTGATGTCTGCGGACCCGGCCCCGGCACCGACGTCGACGCCTCCAGCTCACAGCCTCGAGGTCGTGCGACCGGGACTCCAGCTGCTCGTCCAGGACCTCGGGCGTCCCGGATTCGCGTCGATGGGAGTCTCGGGCGCCGGAGCCGCCGACCGCACCGCCCTGACCAGCGCGAACCGGCTCGTCGGCAATGCCGAAACCGCGGCCGGACTCGAGAGCTTCGGCGGCGGTGCGCTCCTGCGCGTCACCGGCGATACGGTCGCAGCGGTCACCGGAGCCGACGGCACGATCACCGTGACCGCGGTCGACGGCACGGTTCACACGCCCCGCCTCGGCGAGGCCTTCGCCCTGGTCGACGGTGACGAGCTCGAACTCGGAACGGTCGAAAACGGCATCCGCCGGTATCTCGCGCTGCGCGGTGGAATCGCCGTCGAGACGGCTCTGGACAGCAGCTCGGCCGACACGCTCGCCGGACTCGGTCCGGCTGCCCCGGAGAAGGGCACCATCCTCGGCCTGCACGACCCGCGGACCGCGCCCCACCTCGTCGATCCGCGTCCGGCACCGCCCAGGGAACTGCCGCAGCCCGGTGAGACCGTGACGCTGTCGGTGACACTGGGACCACGCGAGGACTGGTTCACGGACGCCGGAATCGACACTCTGCTGGGTCAGGAGTGGACCGTCACCCACGAATCCGACCGGGTCGGGCTGCGCCTGTCCGGTGAGGTCGCCCTCGAGCGTGCCCGGACTGGGGAGCTGCCCAGCGAGGGCGCAGTCACCGGTGCCCTGCAGGTCCCGCCGAACGGACAGCCGGTGCTCTTCGGCCCCGACCATCCGCTCACCGGCGGCTATCCGATCATCGCCAGCGTCGACGACCTCGACCTCGCCGCACAGCTGCCCCCGGGCGTGAAGCTGCGTTTCACTGCGACTGCCCGCCCTGGTACCCGCCAGAACCAGAGCAACCGCACAGCCGAGGTGTCCCACACCCACGAGAACGAAAGCTGAACAATGTCGAGAATCCTCATCGCCAACCGCGGCGAGATCGCCGTCCGCATCATCCGCGCCTGCGCCGAGCACGGGCACACCTCGGTCGCTGTCTACGCCGATCAGGACGCCGACGCCCTGCATGTGCGCCTCGCCGACGAGGCCTTCGCGCTGGCCGGCACGACCGCCGCGGACACGTATCTCAGCATCGATGCGATGCTCGCCGCCGCGCAGACCTCCGGTGCCGACGCCGTCCACCCCGGGTACGGCTTCCTGTCCGAGAACGCAGACTTCGCCGCCGCCGTCGAGGATGCCGGACTGACCTGGATCGGTCCCACCGCTAAGACCATCACGGCTCTCGGCGACAAGGTCACCGCTCGGCAGCTCGCGCAGAAGGTCGGCGCTCCTCTGGCACCGGGCATCGACCGCCCGCTCAAAGATGCGGGAGAGGTCGAGGACTTCGCCGCCGAGGCGGGGCTGCCCATCATCATCAAGGCCGCACACGGGGGCGGTGGGCGCGGAATGAAGATCGTCCACGACCTCGCCGAGGTGGCCGGCGCCTTCGATTCGGCCACCCGTGAGGCCGCAGAGGCGTTCGGACGTTCCGAATGCTTCGTCGAGAAGTTCTTAGAGCGCCCCCGTCACGTCGAGGTCCAGGTCGTCGGCGATGGGCAGGGCCGCGTCGTGGCGGTCGGCGACCGCGACTGCTCGGCCCAGCGGCGCAATCAGAAGCTCATCGAGGAGGCTCCCGCTCCGGGGCTGACGACCGATCAGCGCGAACGTCTGCACCGTTCGGCCGAGGCGATCTGCGCCGAGGTGGACTACCGCGGGGCCGGCACTGTCGAGTTCCTCCTCGCCGCCGACGGCACCATGACGTTCCTCGAGGTCAACACCCGACTCCAGGTCGAACACCCCGTCACCGAGGTGACCTCCGGGGTCGATCTCGTCGGCGAACAGTTCCGCATCGCCTTCGATCTGGGGCTGTCGATCGAAGCCACGCCGGAGCCGGCCGGGCATGCGATCGAGCTGCGCATCAACGCCGAGGATCCCGGCCGCGGTTTCCTGCCCACCCCGGGCCGCATCGAGTCCCTCGATGTCCCCGGTGGGCCCGGAGTGCGCTGGGATGCCGGGGTCGTCGCCGGTGACACCGTGCAGCCGGCCTTCGATTCGCTCTTCGCCAAGCTCATCGTCGCGGGCCCCGACCGTGATGCCGCGATCGCGCGCACGATCACCGCGGCCAAGGAGCTCACGGTCGAGGGCCCGGCCACCGTGCTGGCGTGTTCGCTGGAGATCCTTCGTGATGAGGCGTTCACCGGTCTGGGATCCGAGGGCGTCGCCGGCATCCACACACAGTGGATCGAGACCGAGCTCCTCCCCCGCCTCGAGACGCAGGACCGACCAGCACCCGCAGTCGACTCCCAGCTGCAGCGGATGAGCATCGAGATCGACGGGAAGCTCACCACCATCGGCCTGCCCGCAGGACTGCTCGCGGCACTCGGTTCGGCCGGAGGGGCCGGACACGGGGCGTCAGCCGGGAACGGCGGGACCGCCTCGGCGGGTGGAGACGGCGGCGCCAACGCCGGGGACGTGACCGCACCCGTGCCCGGCAGCCTCGTCGATTATCTCGTCGAGGACGGCGCAGAGGTGGCCGAGGGTGACGAGGTCGCCGTGCTGTCGGCGATGAAGATGGAGACGCGGGTCGAAGCCCCGACGTCAGGGACGTTCGCTCGCGTCGCCGAGGTCGGGGACGCCATCGACGTCGGCGGGGTCATCGCGCGGATCAGCTGACGGTCGAGTCGTTCCGGTCGTGATCGGCAGCGGCGGACGTCCGTCCGATGCGGGCAAGGCTGCGGTCGAAGGCCGTGATGACGATGAAGACGACGGCAATGCCGACGACGACCCAGCCGAGGACATGCAGGCCGCTGCTGGTCACGTGCGTGCCGTAGATGTTGCCGTAGATGACCGAGGCGAGGATCGCACCCAAGTACATGAACGTGCGCAGCAGTCCCGCGGAGGATCCGATGCGTTCGGGTTCGGCCTGGTGGTAGAGCGTCGTCTGGATCGCAAGGTTGTTCAGCCCCTGCGGAATGCCGAGGACGAGCATCGCCACGACGAGGAACCACAGCGGTGAGCCTTCGGTCATGAAGAGGACGAGGACGCCGGCGAGCAGCTGCGCGATCGATCCGAGGATGAGCTTCCTGGCCACCTCGGGGCTGCGTCCGAAGGCGATCGACACCGCGATTCCGCCGGCGAAGACGGGCAGGAGGACGAGTCCTGCTCCGGTTGCGCTGAGGTCACGCCCCTCTTCGAGCCATTGGGTGAATCCATAGACGAAGACGTAGGAGATCGTTGCGGTGAGCAGAGACCGCAGGTACGTGAGCAGCAGCGGCCCGTTGCCGGCCAGCACGCGGACGTCGATGAAGGGTTCGGGGGCGCGCAGCTCCCACCACACGAGTCCGGCACCGGCGATGACGGCGATGCCGAGCATCCAGATCAGGGTCGGTGAGAGGTTCTGGAGGTAGACGAGCAGCGAGAGGATCGAGACCGCGAAGAGGGCGACGCCGGGCCAGTCGAGGTGGGGTCGATCGGATCGGGCAGGTTCGAGCCCGGTCGAGCGCGGGAAGTACAGCCAGCCGAGGACGATTGCCGCCAGTCCCAACGGGAGGTTCACGGCGATGGTCGCTCGCCACCCCCAACTGCCGACGAGGAGGCCGCCGAGGGTCGGTCCGATGACCGCGACGGTCTGGGTGGTGACGGTGAGGACCGTGAGGATGCTCGCCGGGGATTCGATTCCGGTGCGTCCCGCCTCGGCACGGATCATGTGCATCGCTGCGGGGTACCCCGCGCACGTGCCGAGACCGAGGATGACCCGGGCTGCGACGAGCCACCACAGACTGTCATGAGTGGCCGGTGCCAGCAGGGCGATGGCACCGGCGATCGCGACGAGGCCGCCGCCTGTGAGGAAGAGGGTCCGCACGCCGAAGATGTCGACGAGGCGGCCGACGAGGGGCTGGCCGACCGCGGTGGCGAGGTAGAGCCCGGAGACGAGCCAGACCACCTCGGAGGCGGGGGCGCCGAGGGCGATGCCGATGGGGGTCAGGGCCACCGCGATGATCGCGGTGTTGATCGGGTTGAGCATCGCGCCGAGCATCATCGGCGCGAGCAGGCGACGGTCGAAGCGGTCGGAGGGAGCCTGTCTCATCGGTCGAGGATCCTCGCAAGGATTCTGCTCGACTCGGCCAGGGTCGTGAGTTCGGCGTGGGTGACCTCCTCGGCGAGGCTGTGGTCGAGCCACGCCAACCCGGCTTCTCTCTGCCCCTCGACCTGCTGCCAGCCGGCGTCGGTGAGGTCGACGATCTGCCGCCTGCCGTCGTTGGGATCCGGGCTGCGGGTGAGGAAGCCACGGGACTCGAGCGTCTCGACGGTCGTGGCCATCGACTGCGGGCGGACCTTCTCGGCGTGGGCGAGCGCCGCGACCGTGGACACCCCGCCCTTGCTCAGTCGGGACAGTGCAGAAGCCTGGGACGGGGTGAGCGAGTCCTCGAGCGTGGTCTCGCGAAGGCGGCGGACGAGCCGGGCGAGGACAGCTCGCAGATCGACCGCCACCTGGTGGGCGTTCGCCTGCGACGGGTCGTTTTTCTGCGACAGGGCGTTGGAGTCTGACATCGACATATTGACAGTCTAGACTGTGCAGTTGAAACTGGCTATCGGTGCGGTGCATCTCACCCACCTCTCATCGATCGGAGTCTTCGTATGACCTCAGCACTGCTTCTCATGGATTTTCAGACCGGAATCGCCGGGCGCCCCGGCTTCGAACCGGCCGTCGACGCCGCCGACCGCGCGCTCACCGCCGCTCGCGATGCCGGTATGCCCGTCGTCTTCGTGCGTGTCGCCTTCCGGCCCGGATACCCCGAGATCGCGGAGGCGAACCTCTCGTTCTCTGCGGCGAAGGAGCGCGGCGATGACGCCATGAGTCTCGACGCTCCGGCCACCCAGATCATTGATCGACTCGCCCCGCGGGACGACGAACCGGTCGTCGTCAAGAAACGCATCTCGGCCTTCGCCGGCAGCGACCTCGAGGTGCTGCTGCGCGGACTCGGCGCCGATTCGCTTGTGCTCGGTGGGATCTCGACGAGCGGGGTGGTGCTCTCGACGGTGCGTCTCGCCGCCGACCTCGACTTCCACCTCACGGTGCTCGCAGACGCCTGCGCGGATCCGGATGCGGAAGTCCATCGTGTCCTCACGGAGAAGGTGTTCCC
Source organism: Brevibacterium atlanticum (assembly GCF_011617245.1). NCBI lineage: Bacteria > Bacillati > Actinomycetota > Actinomycetes > Micrococcales > Brevibacteriaceae > Brevibacterium > Brevibacterium atlanticum. Next base: position 2,931,133 of record NZ_CP050152.1, read on the forward strand.
TCGTCAGGCGCTCGTCACCTCGGTCGACGACTGGGCCGCGACGCTCTGAGGTCTCAGGCAATCTGCTGCGGCCCAGGTCCGGGAGCCGGGAAGTCCTCGGAACGGTAGAGTGGACGGCGGAGAACGATTCCCAACCACGCATTCAGGAGTTCCTATGCCACGTCTGTCGGTCGGCGACACCGCCCCGGATTTCACTCTCGTCAACCAGGACGGAAAATCCGTGAGCCTCAGTGACTATCGAGGTCAGCGGGTCGTCGTGTACTTCTACCCCGCGGCCATGACCCCGGGCTGCACCACCGAGGCCTGCGACTTCCGGGACTCGCTCTCGGCACTCAAGGCCGCCGGCATCGTCGTCCTCGGCATCTCCCCGGACAAGCCGGAGAAGCTGCGGCAGTTCATCGAGAAGGAGGGCCTGAACTTCGACCTCCTCTCCGATGAGGACAAGACCATGATGACCGAGTGGGGCGCTTTCGGCGAGAAGAAGAACTACGGCAAGGTCGTCCAGGGCGTCATCCGCTCTACCGTCGTCGTCGACGCCGATGGCACGGTCGAACTCGCCCAGTACAACGTCAAGGCGACCGGGCATGTTGCCCGCGTGCGCAAGGAACTGGGCATCGACGCCGCCTGAGTTGCCGGTGTGTCCGGTGATGCTTGCGTCCTGCTAGTCTTGAGGGCGTCGCGGCCGCTGATGCGGCCGCTTGAGCGCGAGTGGCGGAATTGGTAGACGCGCTGGATTTAGGTTCCAGTGTCTTCGGACGTAGGGGTTCAAGTCCCCTCTCGCGTACCGCGTGATCGGCCCCTGACCGGGAGCTTCTCAGCTTCGGTCAGGGGCCTTCGTCATACCGCGACCGACGACTCGGTCTCCGGACGCGGGGTGGCCCGCAGGGCCAGAGCGGTGAGGATGAGCCCGGAGGCGGCGAAAGCGGCGCCAACGAATCCGCCCCACTGCAGAAGACCTGCGGCGACGGAAAGGCCGCCGAGTGTGGAGCCGATGGCATTCGCCAGATTGAACGCTCCGACATTGACGGCCAGTGCCAGCGTCGGGGCGGCAGAGGTGTGACGCATCACCAACGATTGCAGGGGCGCGATGGTCGCCGTCGACAGCAGACCGAGGATGAGGACGAGGGCGATCATGGGAACCGGGAATCTCGCCAGCAGTGGAAACGCAGAGAGAGTGACGACGAGCGCGCAGAACACTCCCACAAGGGTGCGTGACAGTGAGAGATCAGCGAGACGACCGGCGATGAGGTTGCCGACGAAACCTCCGAGGCCATAGGCCAGCAGGAGTCCGGGAATGGCGACTTCGGCGATGCCGCTGATGTCCTTAAGGAGCGGCACCAGATAGGTGAAGACGATGCTCACCCCGGCGAACCCGATGACTGTCGTCGCCACCGCCAGCAGCACCGGTCCCCGCAGGAGAGTCCGGATCTCGTCGCTGACACCAGTCGACGGGGCGGGAGTGCGCGGCATCGCCGCGGCGAGCAGTCCCACACCGATGATCGCCGCGATCGCCACGAAGACGAACGGCATCCGCCAGTTCGTGTTCCCGCCCAGCATTGCACCGAGCGGCACGCCGAGCACGGTTGCCACGGTCAGTCCGGATCCGACGATGGCGATCGCCTGCCCCTGTCTCCCGGGTCCCATGATCTCTGCAGACGTGGTGAGCCCGATGGCGAAGAGTGTGGCCTGACTGCACGCTGACACCACTCGGCCGACGACGACCAAGGCATAGGTCGGTGCCAGGACTGTCACTACGGTGCCGGCGACGAATACGAGACCGAGGCAGAGAGCGAGCCCTTTCCGGGGCAGCCGTGCTGTCAGGACTGTCACTACGGGGCCGCCGATGGCGACCCCCAGCGCGTAAGCGGTCACAGTCTGTCCGGCGGTCGCAATGGACACCGACAGATCGGCGGCCAACTGCGGCAGGATACCGGCGACGAGATATTCGGCGCTGCCGGTACAGAACACCAGCAGGACGAATCCTGCCAGGGCGAGAATCGGCTGATTGCGGATGGATGAGTGTGCAGCGTGTTCGACATTCATACTGATAGGCTGATCCTTCACATCAATGTGAAGGCAAATCGCCTCAGCAGAAGGGTCGAGAGGATGAGGATCTCAGAGGTCACCGAGCGAACGGGCATTCCGACACGATTGCTGCGCTATTACGAAGAGAGGGAGCTTCTGGTCCCCGCACGCAACTCTTCGGGATATCGCGAATACAGCGAACAGGACGTCGAGATCTCGAGGTACATCCGCCAGCTGCTCGACGCAGGCCTGAGCACGGCCGCCATCCGCACCGTCCTCCCATGCCTGCGGGACAAGGCAGGTCAACTGGCCCCGACGTGTTCTGCCACCATTGCCGATCTCGAACGCGAACGTGAGCGGATAGATGCTTCCATCGCCGCCCTCACCCAGTCGCGTGACGCCATCGACAGAGTGATCAGCGCAGGCTGAGAGGAACTGCGAGGTCTTCGGTGTTCGGCGGAGAGCGGCCCCGGTCGCCCGACCATGCGTACAGTGGACGGCAGGCCCCGCCCCTCCGACAGCAGACATCGAACGGAGAAACAACATGCCCATGACCGAATCTCACTCGCCATCAGTCCGCCCCACCTCCCCCGATGATGAGTCCAGGTGGAAGGAGCTCTTCCGCGCCTACCGCGAGTTCTACCATCTGCCGGAGTCCGAGGAGATCGTCTCCCGCGTCTGGTCGTGGATCGTCGATCCCGACCATGAGGTCGAGAGCCTCGTCGCCGAGGTGGACGGACGCATCGTCGCCATCGCCGACTTCCGCCGCTTCTCCCGCCCGTCCACCGGCAGCGTCGGGATCTGGCTCGATGACCTCTTCACCGACCCCGAGGTGCGCGGGTCCGGTGCCGGACGTGCCCTCATCGCCCGACTGCAGCAGATCGCCGCCGAGGAGGGGCGCTCAGTCGTCCGCTGGATCACCGCCTCCGACAACGCACAGGCGCAGGTGCTCTACGACAAGGTCGCCGCGAAGACGAACTGGGTGACTTATGACGCGAAGCCGCAATCAGCTGCGGACCAGGGACGCAGCTGAAGACCGAGTCGGATCACCTGGGTCTGCAAAGTGTCTGGGTTTGCACGGTGTTGGGGTCAGCCAGGTCTCCCGGCAGCACCTGATTCAGCTCATCCGGTTCTGCAGCTCGACCACGCCGTCGCCGCTGAGTACCCGCAGGACTTCGGGACGTCCGGCCATCGCCGCCTCGCGAAAGTTGTCGACGGTCTCGGCGGGCGAGCGTCCCCAATACCGTGACAGCAGGCGTGCGTTGTGCTTGGCGGGGTCGAAACCGGACCGGACGATGCTGCGGATCCAGGCCCACCGTCCGGTGTTCGCTGCCGCACTGAGATGGGCGACGACCTCTTCGACGGACCATCCCTCGCACAGCGAACGCTGGGCGAACTGCTCCGGGGCGAGGTCCTCGAGAACCCCGAGAAGACGGGCGCGTTCTGTGTGGATGAGCGTCCAATGCTCGGCGGATTCTGCTGCGGTCATGATCTGAGCACCTGGTCGACGTGACTGATCGGATAGATGAGTTCGAAACGTTCGCAGACGACGGGCATATCGACGGCGAATTCGCGACGGCCGTGCTCGCGCCAGAAGCGTTCGTGGATCTCACGCCAGGCCTCCAGGGTGCGGTCGCCTTCCCCTTCGGACCAGGCATGCTCGGCAGTCACCTCGGCGAAGGGGACGGTGTCGACGGCAGTAGTCTCGATGACTGCACGCGGCCGCTCCTGCCCGTCGAGGATGATGCTCAGCTCCCCCACCTCGGGGACGGACTCGCCATCGGCTTCGATGTCCCACAGCGCCGAGGCGGTTCCCGTCTTGATTCTGGACACGACGAGGTCAAGGAGTTCGTCCGCATGGTCCGCTGTCGCACCGAACGCCCACGCTTCGGGTACCCGTTCCGGAAGTTCCGGGATGCGCGTGCGGACCGAGAACCAGAAGCGTTCGAGAGGTCCCTCATTCACGGTGCGAGTCCTTCCAGCTGCAGCCGCAGACCGTCGATGAGGGCGGCGAGACCCAGGGAGAACGCCGCTTCCGCACCATAGGTCGACGCGTGGCGTTCGGCCAGCGCCTCACGAACAGCAGGCAGCCCGGCGTCGACGGCACCCTGGACCAGCAGATCCCCGGGTGCGACGATGTCGAGAGCCGAGCCGAGGACGTGTGCCTCGACGGTGCGGACGACCGCGAAGACGAGGTTCTCGGGCCATCCTGCCCGGACCAGACCGGCGACGACGGCGTCATACATCGCATACGCGGAATGGTGGCGGATCGGTGTGGTCGCCAGCAGTCGGATGAGGTTGGGGTGGGCCGCGAACGCCCGCAGATAGGACACCGCCCACTCCTCGAGCGCCGCATCCCAGCCTTTGACAGCCGTCCGCGCACGGGGCTCCGAGTCCTCGGCGGGAGCGAAGGCACTGACGTCGATGTCGGCGACGATGCGGGCGCGCATGAGTTCGATGAGCTCGGTCCGCCCCGAGACGTGGTTGTAGAGCGAGGACACCTGCCGGTCGACACGGGCGGCGAGGGTGCGCATCGACAGCGCCTCCGCACCCTCCTCGTCGACGAGGACGAGCGCCGCATCCACGAGTCGTTCCCGGTTGAGCCGCAATCCCATCTCGCTCCCCTCTTCCGCTGACCTCACAGGAAGTGTATCGTGTTCTCAGTCACAAATACGAACACTGTTCGTAAAAGTGGCTGATCAGAGATCGCCGGCAGTGAAGCGAGGGACAGACCCACCGTGACTTTGACGCATTTCCGCAACGGCACCATCTGGCTGGGAGCCTCCAATGCACCCGCCGACTCCCTGCTCGTCGATGACGGTGTCATCGTCGCAATCGGCTCGACCAACGTCGAGGCGATGCTCGCCGAGGCGGCCGTGGAGTCGGGCTCCCCGGCAGAATCAGTCGATCCCGAGGTCGTCGATCTCGACGGCGGCTTCCTCATGCCCGCCTTCGGCGACGGTCACGCCCACCCGATCTTCGGCGGACTCGAGGCCGAAGGACCGCAGGTGCGCTCGTGTTCGAGTGTTGCCGAGATCATCGCCGAGGTGGCCCGCTGCGCCGAGGAGCATCCCGAGCTCGAATGGATCACCGGCGCATCGTACGACGGCAGCCTCGTCGCCGGTGGACTCTTCGATGCCCGCTGGCTCGACGAGGCCGTTCCCGATCGCCCCGTCGTGCTGCGCGCGTGGGACTACCACACGGTGTGGTGCAACTCCCGCGCCCTCGAACTCGCGGGCATCACCGCGCAGACCCCGGATCCTGCCATCGGCGAGATCCCCCGCCGCGAGGACGGATCGCCGCTGGGCACTCTGCGCGAGTGGGGCGCGGTCGACCTCGTCGACGCCGTCCGCCCGCCTCTGGACGAGTCGATCCGGCTGCGCGCCCTCGAACGCGCCGCCGACTACTACCTGCGCCGAGGAGTCACCTGGGTCCAGGACGCTTGGGTCGAACCCGCCGATGTCGAGACCTACCTCGCCGCATCGGCTCAGGGTCGCCTGAAGCTCCGATCCAACCTCGCGCTTTACGCGGATCCGCGGCGCTTCTCGGCACAGCTGCCCGAGATGATCGAGGCGAGGCGGCGGGTCGAGGACCTCGCCGATCCCCTGCTGAGCGCGCACACCGTGAAGTTCTTCGCCGATGGTGTCGTCGAGAACGAGACCGGGTCGCTCCTCGAACCCTACTGTTCGTCTCTCCACGACCACGGACTGCGGGTGTGGGAGGGAGATTCGCTGGCCGAAGCTGTGAGCGCGGTCGACGCTGCCGGTTTCCAGGTCCACATCCACGCGATCGGCGATGCCGCCGTGCGACAGGCCCTCGATGCCATCGAGTCCGCGATCACCGACAATGGGCCGCGGGACCGCAGGCCGGTCATCGCCCACGCTCAACTCGTCGACACCGCCGATCTCGACCGGTTCGCCGAGCTCGGGGTCATCGCGAACATGCAGCCCCTGTGGGCACAGCTCGATGACCTCATGACCGTTCTCACGGTGCCCCGCCTCGGCGAGGATCGGGCCCGGCAGCAGTATCGGATGCGCAGCCTCCTCGACGGCGGCGGACGTCTGGCCTTCGGCTCGGACTGGCCATGCACCTCGGGCACCCCGGTCGAGGGTCTGGCGATCGCGATCAGCCGAGAGACCGACGAAGGCGAGCCCGCCGGCGGGTGGACCCCGCATGAGATCCTCGACATCGACCGCTCCCTCGACGCCTACTCCGCAGCCGTGGCCTACCAGGCCTTTGCCGACACTGCACCCACCCCGTGGGGCGTAATCCGTCCCGGGGCGAGCGCGGACCTCATCGTCTTCGATGCCGATCCTCGCGGACTCGACCCTCGTGAACTGGCGATGCTGACGGTGCGCACCACCTACCTCGGCGGCGTCGTCGCTGCCACCGGCGACTGACCCGGAAGGACCGCCATGTCTCAGGTTCCCGACACTCACGGCACTCCCCCGACCGACGGCGCCCAGCTCAAGCGGGCCCTCGGTGTGCCCTCGCTCGTCTTCTTCGGACTCGTCTACATGGTGCCGCTGACGATCTTCACCACCTACGGAATCGTCACCCAGGTCACGGGCGGTCGTGTGCCGTTGGCGTACATCATCACCCTGGCCGCAATGGTCTTCACTGCCCGGTCGTACGCGAAGATGGCCCATGAGATGCCCTTCGCCGGTTCGGCCTACACCTACACGCAGAAGAGCTTCGGACCGGGGATCGGCTTCGTCGCCGGGTGGGCGCTGCTGCTTGATTACCTGTTCCTCCCGATGATCAACTACCTCGTCATCGGCATCTACCTCTCCGCAGCGTTCCCGATGATCCCGGCGTGGGTGTTCGCGCTCACCGCGATCGTCCTCGTCACGGTCCTCAACGTCATCGGCATCGTCTCGGTGGCCAGGGCGAACATCGTCATCATCGTGGCGCAGGCGATCTTCATCCTCACCTTCGCCGCCCTCGGGATCGCGTCGATGTCGGGATCGGGCACGGTCGATCTCGCCGCGCCCTTCACCGGTGACGGAACCGCACCGGGCTTCGGCAACGTCATGGCGGGTGCTGCGATCCTCTGCCTGTCCTTCCTCGGCTTCGATGCGGTCTCGACCCTGTCCGAGGAGGCCAAGGACGCCAAGCGCACCGTGCCGCGGGCCATCGTCATCGCGACTCTCACCGGTGGGCTCATCTACATCCTGCTCTCCTTCCTCGCCCAGCTGGTCTACCCGTCGAATCGATTCGCCGACGTCGACTCCGGCGCACTCGACGTCATGGGCGCGGCCGGAGGAGAGTTCCTCACGATCTTCTTCACCGCCGCCTACGTCGCCGGTGCCTGCGGTTCGGCACTGACGTCCCAGGCTTCGGTCTCGCGCATCCTCTTCGCAATGGGCCGCGACGGCGTGCTGCCGAAGAGCTTCTTCGGACGCCTCTCGCCGCGCTTCCACACCCCGATCCTCGCGACTCTCTCCGTCGGCGTCGTGTCGCTGTTCGCCTTGGCTGTCGACCTCAGCTTCATCTCCGAGATGGTCAGCTTCGGTGCACTCATCGCGTTCTCCGCAGTCAACCTCGCGGTGATCAAACACTTCATCATCGATGAGAAGCGCCGCGGGGCGCGCGCAGTTCTGAGCTTCATCGTGCTGCCGGGAATCGGCTTCTGCCTCACCCTGTGGCTGTGGACGAGCCTGTCACCGCGGACGCTGCTCATCGGCCTGGTCTGGCTCGTCCTCGGCACCGCCTATCTCGCGTTCGTCACCCGCGGGTTCCGGCGTCCGACGCCGATGCTCGATCTGAGCGAGTGAGCACACCCGATCTGCTGCAGTGTCGACGAGTGAGAACCACACCTGCGCCGCAAGCCGTAGCCGTCCCGAACGGCACCCAGTCTATCCACGAATGCTCACTCGAAGCACCGCCGAACAGGCCCGGAATCGTGAGGATGAACAGACCCGCCGAAACCGCAAGTCCGAAGATGAATCCAGCCGGTGCATACCGTTGAGCCACATGAACCTCCGTCCGACGTCTCCGCTGTCACTCGACTCCAGCGAGGATGCCTGCCGGTTTCGATAGGATCGCGACTCCATGCAACAAGACTACCTGCAGAAAACCGCACCGCCGGGCCACAAACGCATACCCCGACTCTTGTAATACTGTGTGACACACACTATCGTGTCACGCATGGACGAAGACACTGACAAAGCACTTGCCACACACGAACAGGAGCTGCGGCGCGGCAGCGTCGTCTTCGCCAGCCTCGTCGCCTGCAGGCGTCCGCAGTACGGGTACTCGTTGCTGACTACACTCACCGAAGCGGGCATTCCCACCGAGGCCAACACCCTCTACCCGCTGCTGCGACGGCTCGAGAAGCAGGGCCTGCTCACGGCCGAATGGAACACCGAGCAGACCCGCCCTCGTAAGTACTACACGCTCACCGAGCGCGGTGCTGAAGTCGCCGGCGCGCTGCACGCCCAATGGCTCGAACTCAACTCCAGCATCACAACCCTGTGGAAGGACGGCACACCATGAGTGCCCTCACCGACATCTACGTCGACAACGTCACCCGCCACCTCCCCGAAGACACCCGACCGGACATCGCCGCCGAGATCACCGCCACGATCGATGACATGGTCGACGACCGCCTCGGTGAGGATCCGGATCCGACCCCGGATCGCACGGCCATCGTCGAACGCGAGGTCCTCGAAGAGCTCGGCGATCCGGTGGCCCTGTCGCGAGAGTACTCGAACTCCCCTCAGCACCTCATCGGCCCCAGCTCCTACCCGCTCTACATCTGGGCTCTGCGCTGGGTCCTGCCCGTCGTCGGTCTGCTCGCGGTGCTCACGAACGTCGTGACCACCATCACCCTCTCCCCCGAGGTCCAGATCGGGGAGATCATCGGCAAGACGACAGGCAACACGGTCATCGCCCTACTGACCGCATTCGCCGCGATCACGATCATCATCGGCCTCGGCGATCGCGGAATGGACGGCGGCGCGGCCGAAGCGATGCGGAGACGGCAGCCGGGCACGTGGACGGTCGATGACCTCGATCGTCGCGATTCCCACGATAAGCAGATCCGCGCCGAGGCGGGGCTCGGGCTGGTCTTCATCGTGGCCTTGGCCATCATTCCGTTCCTTCCGACCTCGCTGTTCTATGTCGGCCACCTCAACAATGGTGAGACGTTCATCAATCCGGATCTGGGGATCGGATGGCTGCTGGGCTACTGGGCCTTCCTCGCCCTCTTCGCCGCCGTCGAGATCATCAAGTTCACGACCGCCTCGGCGAAGCCGACTGTGGTGCTCATCGGCGGCATCGTCGATGTGGCCATGGCTGTCTTCCTCACCATCGCGCTGCTCACCCAGCCGGTCCTCCACCCGGAGCTCACGAGCACCCCGGACGCCGACATCCAGCAGATGATCACGGTCATCGCGGTCTGGATCATCGTCATCTGGGATCAGGTGAGCACCTGGCGGACCTACCGCCGGAAACACCACGTGTGAGCTCAGACGGACCTGGTCCCGCCCACCGCGGCGAGCCTCCGGGACTCTTCCACCTCAGCCTCGGCTGGCGATCACCGTGAACTTGCTGTTCCGGGCCAGCTGCTCGCTGGGTCCGATGAGGGACTCGAGACGCTGACGGTATTGCAGATGCGTGTTGAAGACCGTGAGCACGTGGCCGCCGGGCGCCAGATGCGCTGCGGCCGTGGCCATGAGCGCCCCGGCTGTGTCGGTTTCGATGGTCGTGCCCTGGTGGAACGGCGGATTGAGGACGATGAGGTCGAAGGTGCCGAGAGCGGCGACAGCATCATCGTCGGGGTTCGCGGCATCTCCGAGGACGATGTCGACATCGATTTCGTTCGCCTCCGTCGTGGCCCGCGCCGAGGCGACCGCGGCCTTCGACACATCCACCCCGACTCCGCGTGACGCTCCCGTGGCACGCATCGCCGCACTCAGCAGCCACCCATTGCCGCAGCCGAGGTCGAGGACGGACTTCGAGGTCCGGTTATCCGACTGTCCGGGTGAGGAATGTGAGGTGGGCGAGGTCGTCGGATCGGCTGTGGCGCGCGCCCCAGGCAGCGTATCCAGCAGAGCATCGACGAGCAGAGTCGACCCTTCGTCGCTCTTGACCCCGGAGAAGCATGCGCCATGGGCTCTGACCTCGAGGTCTCCGATCTGCGGGTGCCCGATGACGCCGTGTTTCGGGAAGCTCGGCAGGCTCGGCGAGGACAGCGGTCGGCTGCCGATGATCATCCGATGTTTGCCCACCCCGGGCGAGACGTCGACCCGGCCGAAGCCGCGCGAGAGTTCCTTGTTCACCGCCCGGCTCATCGCGTCGCTGCGTCCGATGACGATGATCGTCGACACGTGCGGCTGCAGTGCGGCCACGGATTCGGCCAAGGCGCCCACCGCCTTCGGAGCGTTGATGACCGCCCAGGTCTCCCGGTCCTGCTCCCCCGCCGAGGCGGCTGATCCCGTGGCACGCGCTGAGCCGTTCTTCACGTCACCCCCGGAGGCGGTGCGGGCGTTTCCCAGCTCGTCGAGTGTGGGGATCTCCTCGGGCCGGGGGATCTGTGCGTCATCGGCGACCTCGGCCGCTGTACGGGACTCATCGAGGCGATCATGATGGACGGCCACCTCGGCGAGGCGGCTGAGCAGTGCGGCCTGCATGCCACGGGCGTCGTCGATGACGACGATGTCGTGGGGAAGTTCCGCGACCTCCTCGGCGGCGATGAATGCCCCGGCCGCGTCACGACCGGACACGTCGAGCTCACCGGACCGGCGACCGATGACGTACTCGAGCAGCATGCGTGCCTGCGGCAGACCGGGAGCGTCGTCGAAGTGCGGAAACTCCGCCAGCAGGTCCCGGCTGCGTTGGGCGGCGGCAGAATCGGCGGGCAGCAGGGAGGCGGACATTCGGTCAGTCTAATCCGTTCCTGCAGGTGGCCGCGCCCTCGCCCGCCTCAGCCTTCGGCGTCGTGATCGGTTTCGATGAGGTCCTTGAGTGCGGCCAGTGCTTCATCGGCGCCCTCTGCCTCGGAGCGCAGCACGACCGTCTGGCCGTATTCCGCACCGAGTCCCATGAGTGAGAGCACGCTCGAGGCGTCCATGGCCTCGTCGGCGGGTTCACCCTCGAGAGCGATCGTGATTTCGAAGTCGTAGTCGGCTGCGGCCTCGGCCAGCAGTGCGGCCGGGCGTGCGTGGAGTCCCACGGTGCTTCCGACGGTTGCGGTGATCTCTGCCATGACGGCGTCCTTCCTGTCTGCGCCGGCTCCTTGCCGCCGGTCGCGGTTCCTTCTGCTCTTCGGCCCGGTGGACCGATGACGTGTCTTCAGGTTGTGCGTTCAGAGCCCGAGGTCCTCGAGCACCGGCAGCTGCTCCCTGGCCGCCGCCTTGGCTCCGGCGGCGCTGGTCGCAGTTCGTGCCGCCTCGGCGATCCGCTGCGCCTGTTCGAGTGTGACGCTGCGCAGCACCTCCGCCACGGCGGGAAGGGCCCGAGGTGCCATGGACAGGCTGCTCACGCCGAGTCCGACGAGCACGACGGCCAAGGCCGGATCCGCTGCGGCCTCGCCGCAGACGCCGACGGACTTCTCCGCCGAGATCCCCTGCGCCGCGGTCATCCTGATGAGCTGGAGGACCGCGGGCTGCCAGGGGTCGCTGAGTTCGGCGAGTCCGCCGAGCATCCGGTCGGAGGCCATGACGTACTGGGTGAGGTCATTGGTGCCGATCGAGGCGAACTCGACCTGATCGAGAATCGGCCCGGCCTGCAGCGCCGCCGATGGGACCTCGACCATGACCCCGGCGACGGGCAGGCCGGCCGCGGCGACGAGTCCGGCGAACTGTGCGGCCTCCTCAGCAGTGGCGATCATCGGAGCCATGACATGGACGTCGATCGAGGACTGACGCGCCGCAGCGGCGATGGCTTCGAGCTGACGTTCCAGCACACCGACGGCCTTGCGGCTGGTGCGGAACCCACGGACGCCGAGTGCCGGGTTGGGTTCATCGGTGTCGGTGAGGAAGGGCAGCGGCTTGTCGGCACCGGCATCGAGGGTGCGCACGACGACCTTGTGATCGTCGAAGGCCGCGAACACCTCGGCATAGGCCCGCGTCTGCTCGGCCACGCTCGGTTCGGTGTCCCGGTCGAGGAAGCAGAACTCCGTACGCAGCAGACCCACGCCTTCGGCACCGGCCGCGGCTGCCTCCCGCGCCTGGGTGCCGTCACCGACGTTGGCTCGCAGCGGGATCCGGGAGCCGTCCTTGAGCAGGCAGGGACCGGAGTAGGTCTGCAGCCGACCGACGGTGTCCTGCCATGCGGTGACGAGTTCGGCCTCGGCCGCGCCGGGTGCCGTGCGGATGGTTCCGCCCGCACCGTCGACGAAGACGTCGGCCTCGTCGGTGACGTCGAGGACTCCGGTGGCCGCGACCACAGCTGGAATGCCGAGCGACCTGGCGAGGACCGCCGTGTGGCTCTGTGGTCCGCCTTCGGCGCACACGAGGGCGACGACGGACTCCGGGTCCAGGGTGGCGGTGTCGGCCGGGGCGAGGTCAGTGGCGATGAGCACGAAGGGCGCGTCCGCGTGCGGGATGCCCGGAGCCGGGACTCCGCGCAGCTGCGCGACGATGCGGGCTCGGACATCGAGGACGTCGGCGGCGCGTTCGGCCATGTAGCCGCCGAGCTTCTCCAGCTGGGCAGCGGTCTCGGCGGCGACCTCCCAGATCGCGGTCTCGGCGTCGGTGCTGGTCAGGCGTTTGATCGCGGTTTTGATGAGCGTCGGGTCCTTGGCCATGAGCGCCGTGGCCTTGAGGACATCGCGGGCATCGCCGGTGACGGTCTCGGCGCGTTCGCGCAGCTGTGCGTGCACCGCCGCCGAGGCTTCGCGGATCCGCTCCGCTTCGGCTTCGGGGTCCTGCGGGGCCGGCTGCTTCTGCGGTGCGGCCACCGGTGGGGGCATGATCCATGCCGGGGCGATGACACGGCCCGGGACTACGCCGATGCCTGAGTACTCTGCGCGCATGGCCGCTCCTCCTTCCGTCCGCGCGGTCACAGCGCGGCCGCCTCGGTGCTTGAACGGGTTGCGTTCGTGTCTGCGGTGGTTGCGGAAGTCTCAGCGGAGCTCGGCTCCGACGCTTGGCCCTGCGCGCTTCCGGCTCCGGCGGATCCGCCCTTGCGGACGACGATCTTCAGCGCGAGCACGATGGCGGCGCTGATGAGGGTGCCGACGACGATGGAGAGGACGAAGTAGAGGAAGCTGTCGATGGCGAAGAAGACGAACACACCGCCGTGCGGGGCCTGGCTCGTCACCGACAGTGCCATGGTCATCCCGCCGGTCACGCCGGCGCCGACCACGGAAGCGGGGATCACGCGCAGCGGGTCGGAGGCGGCGAAGGGAATCGCACCCTCGGAGATGAATGCGGCGCCGAGCAGCCACGCGGCCTTGCCGTTCTCCCGTTCGGCCTGCGAGAAGATGCGCGGTCGCACCGCGGTCGCCAGAGCCATGGCCAGGGGCGGAACCATGCCCGCGGCCATGACGGTGGCCATGATCTCCCACGGCACGGGGTTCTCAACGGAGCCCGCGGACAGCCCTGCCACCGCGAACGAGTAGGCGACCTTGTTGACAGGTCCGCCGAGGTCGACAGCCATCATGACACCGAGGATGAGCCCGAGGAGGATCGCCGCCGCCCCGGTCATCGAGCTCAGCCATGCGTCGAGTCCCTTGGTCAGGGCGCTGATCGGTCCGCCGAGGACCATGAACATCAGCCCCGACGATATGAGGGAGGCCACGAGCGGGATGATGACGACGGGCATGAGTCCGCGCAGCCACCTCGGTGCGTTGAAAGAACCGATCCACAGAGCGATGTAGCCGGCGATCAGCCCGCCGATGATACCGCCGATGAAGCCGGCTCCCATGAGCACGGCGACGGCCCCGACGGTGAACCCGGGGGCGATGCCCGGGCGGTCGGCGATGCCGAAGGCGATGTAGCCAGCGAGCGCCGCGACGAGGAAGCTCATCGACAGGTTGCCGATCTGAAAGGCCACGGCGCCGAGATAGGCGCCGACCGGTCCGAGGGCGAGGTCGCCGTATTCGGTCGGCAGGTGCCACAGGGAGTTGCCGAGGACGATGTCCTCCGCGTAGTCGGGGATGTCGAATCCGCCGAGGAGGAAGCCCAGAGCCATGAGCAGACCGCCGGCGGCGACGAACGGGATCATGTAGCTCACGCCGGTGAGCAGCACGCGTTTGAGTTGGGCGCCCACGCTCTCGCGACCGCCGTTCTGGGTTCCGTCGGTGTCCTCATCGTTCGCATGTGTCGACGTCAGGCGGCGCCCTTCGGGGTCGGCCGCCTCGGCGAGGGCTTTGTTGATGAGTCCCTGCGGATCGTCGATCCCGGCCTTGACCGGGACCTGGACGTAGGGTTTGCCGGCGAAGCGGAACTTGTCGCGGACGTCGACGTCGACGGCGAAGACGACGGCGTCGGCCGCGGCGATGACGGCCGGGTCGATCGGGGTGGTGCCGGACGAGCCCTGGGTTTCGGCGACGACGTCGATGCCGAGTTCGGCTCCGGCGGCGACGAGGGCGTCGGCGGCCAAGTAGGTGTGGGCGATGCCGGTCGGGCACGCGGTCACGGCGACGACGCGGCGGCGCTCGGCCGTGGATTCGGTGGGGGCTGCCTCGGCTCCGGCCGGGGTGGCCGACGGAGCGGTGGGAGCTTCGGTGGAGGCCGCCTCGGTGGGGGTCTGCGCTTCTGTCGATTCGCGCAGGCCGAGTGCGGTTTCGACGAGGTCGACGACCTCCTGCGGATCCTCGGCGGCACGCAGGGAGGCGACGAAGTCCTTCTTCACCAGCGAACGGGCGAGCTTCGACAGCAGCGCGAGGTGCTCCTTGCCGGCGCCGTCGGGGGCGGCGATCATGAACACGAGGTCGGCGGGGCCGTCCTTGGCACCGAAGTCGACCGGCGGATCGAGCCGGGCCATCGCCAAGCTGGACTCGGTGACGGCCTCGGTGCGGGCGTGCGGGATGGCGATGCCGCCGGGCACACCGGTCGGGGTCTTCTCCTCGCGGGCGATGGCCGCTGCGGCCAGATCGTCGGCGGAGGTTGCCCGTCCCTGTTCGGCGACGGCGGCGGCCAGGGCGCGGATGACTGAGGACGACTCCGTCCCCTGATCTGCGTCGAGGGTCACCAGTTCAGTTGTGATGAGCGATGCCATCATGCCTCCTCGGCTTCGGGGGCTGTCCCCGCGTGCTGCTTCGGTTGGTCGGTGGTCGGGGTGGGTGTCGTGTTGCTCAGCGGTGTGACGGTCACGGTGCCGAGGTCGATGAGATCGGGTGTCGGCACGCCGGTGCCGCGCAGGGTCGCGGCTGCTGTTCCGTAGGCGACAGCCCTGGCCAGTGCGATCTGCGGTTCCTCACCCTCGGTGCGCCCGAGCAGATAGCCGGCCAAGGTGGAATCGCCCGCACCCACGGTGCTCACGACCTCCATCGGCGGGTGCACGGCGTGCCAGGCGGCATCGCGTGCAGCAAGCACCGCTCCCCCGGCGCCGAGGGTGGCCAGGATCGACCGCGGCCCAGGTGCGGCAGAGTCGAGCAGGGCCCGAGTGGCCTGGGCAGTGAGTTCCGGGGACGCCTCGAGTCGGGCGGCGATCGCATGGAGTTCACCGGTTGCCAGTTGTGTGGCGGTTCCGCGGTCGGGATGGCCGAATGTTCCCTCGACCGCTTCGGCATCACTCCGCGCGGAGTCGGCCAGACGCGAATCGTGCAGGCCGACGTCGTCCGCTCCGGTTTCACCCAGCAGGCCGGCGGCGCCGAGAAGTTCGGCGAGTTCTTCGGCATTGGGCTTGATGAGGTCCGGTGACTGCTTGAGCGCTGCCGCCAATGGTGCCCCGGAGGTGTCCACAGCGATCGACGGCGGCTGCGGCAGTGTTCGGATGACGGCGATGGCCCGGGCATAGAAGTCATCGTCGACGCCGGGAGGCAGCGATCCGGCCAGGACCACCCAGTCGGCGTCTGTGGCAAGTGCGGCTACGAGGTCGAGCAGTTCGGTCTGCGTCTCCGGGCTCAGGCACGAGCCGGGTTCGTTGATCTTCGTGGTCGTGCCGTCCGGCTCCGTCACGGTGATGTTCGAGCGGATGGGAGCACCGGTGGGCACCGAGTCATGGGCCAGTCCGATCGCGTCGAGGCCGCTGAGCACGGGATCTCCGGCATCGCCGGGCAGGACCGCCCGGGTGGAACGGCCCGCCGAGGCGACGGCTCGTGAGACATTGACGCCCTTGCCGCCGGGCTGCTGGCCGGCCCAGACGGCCCGCTGCACCTGCCCGCGCAGCACCGGACCGGCGAGCTCGATGGTCCTGTCGAGGCTCGGATTGGCTGTCAGGGTGAGGATCATGGAGTCAGGACCTCGATTTCTGCGTTCTCCAGGTGGGCGGACATCGGCGACTGCGGCACGGTGTCGGTGATGAGGTGGTCGACGCGGTCGAGACCGGCGAACCGGACCAGCGAGATCGCACCGAACTTCGCGGAGTCGGCGAGCACGGCGACCCTGCGGCCCGAACGCACATACGCCGACTTCGTCGCCGCCTCGTCGTGATCGGGAGTCGACAGTCCGTCTTCGCTCAGCCCGTTGGTGCCGAGGACGGCGAGATCGACTCGGTGCTCGTCGATGGCTGCGATCGTCTGCGGGCCGACCATCGCTCGGGTCACCGGACGGAAGCGTCCGGGCAGGACGAAGATCTCGGTGCCCGGGGCGTTGGCCAGATGGTCGATGGCGGACAGGGAGTTGGTGATGATGCGCAGCCGGCGCGGAGTCTGCCCGGCGTTCTTGCGCTCGTTCGCCTCGTGCGCGATCGCCCGGGCGAACGCAGCACAGGTGGTTCCGCCGTCGAGGGAGATGCTCATCGTCTCTCGCAGCAGACCGAGCGCCGACTCCGCGATCGCTGTCTTCTCCTCGAGGAGGTGGATCTCCCGATCATCGAACGTCGGTTCGTCCACGCTGTCGGCGCGCCTGGGTACGGCGCCTCCGTGGACACGCTGCAGGATGCCGGCCTTCTCGAGCGCGGCGAGGTCGCGGCGAACGGTCTCGGTCGTGATGTCGAAGTCGGCGGCCAGGTCGGTGACGTTGACACGTCCGGCGTCGCTGACCATCTCAGCGATGCGGCGTTGCCGTTCCTCAGCGAACATGTCCGGCCCCTTCTTCCCGGTGACTGATCCGACTCCCCTGTCGGGCCACCCTGCGTCTCCTTCGACAGCCATTTGGCTATCTGTTGGTTTGATCGATCTTAGGGCGGCATTCGTTTGCAGTCAATCACATTCCAACATTTTTCCAACTATTCCAACATCGTTGCGTGTGCAGGTCTGCCGGGTGGAATGCCCACAGACGCTGGTGGAGAGGACAGACACCGATGCGGAACGGGCGCGGCGATCTCGAGACGCAAGGGATGGGAACGGCACGGTGCCCCTGGAACACATTCGCGCCCCGGAGCCGAGGCTCCGGGGCACGAATGGACGCGACACTGGAAGGGGGCGCTTACGCAGGGCCCGTCGGGACGACCGGGGTCGGCCGCCTCGGCGAGGGTTTCAGCTGCCGATGCGCCTGTACGCCGAGGAATCGGCATTGTCGATCGTCGAGTGCTTCCGGTTGTCGTGCATGAACAGCACGGCCACGAAGCTGACGAGCGCGATGATGACGACGTAGACGGCGAACCAGCCGCCGATGCCGGCGTTGCGGAACCACAGGGCGACGTATTCGGCAGAGCCGCCGAAGAGCGAGTTGCCGATCGCGTAGGTGAATCCGACGCCGATGCCGCGGATGTGGGCCGGGAACATCTCGGCCTTGACGATGCCGGAGATCGACGTGTACATGCTGATGAACGCCATGGCGACGATGATGAGGATGCCGGCGGTCACGATGGACTGCGCTTTGCCGATCATGCTCAGCAGAGGGATCGGCAGGGCGATCATGCCGATGACGAAGATGAGCATGTTGTTCTTGCGACCGATCTTGTCCGAGATCGCTCCGGCGATGGGCTGCATGACGACGAAGATGATCAGGCAGACCGTCATCAGGTCGGCGATCGAACCCTTGTTGAAGATCTCCTCGCCGGGGGTGCCTTCGTTCTGCAGCAGCAGGAACTTCTGCATGTAGGTGGTGAAGACGTAGAAGACGAGCGAGCCCACGCACGTGATGCCGAGGACGACGAAGAACGCGCGCGGGTGGCGCAGCACCTCGCGGAAGCTTCCGGAGTTCTCGTTCTTGCGGGTATCCGTCGAGGTGGTCTCCTCAAGACCGCGACGCAGCCACAGCGAGACGATCGCGGCAGCGGCACCGATGACGAACGGCAGACGCCACCAGCCGGCCTCGATGTCCTCGGTACCCAGCGTGTGGGTCATGATGACGGCGAGCAGGCTGGCCAGCAGCTGGCCGCCGATGAGGGTGACGTACTGGAACGAGGAGTAGAAGCCGCGCTTGCCCTCGGTCGCGACCTCGGACATGTAGGTCGCGGTCGCGCCGTACTCGCCGCCGACGGCGAGCCCCTGGATCATGCGCACGAGGAGCAGCAGGATGGCCGCCCACGAACCGGCGGTGGCACTGGTGGGCAGGATCGCCATGCACAGGGATCCCGCGCACATGAGCAGGATCGAGATGAGCATGGAGTTCTTGCGGCCCAGCCGGTCGGCGGCGCGGCCGAAGACGTACCCGCCGATCGGGCGCATGAGGAAGCCGACGAAGAAGACTCCGGCGGACTGCATGAGCGAGAGCGCCGGGTTGCCTTCGACGAAGAACTGTTCAGCGAAGTAGACGCTGAAGAAGGCGTAGATGTAGAAGTCGAACCATTCGACGAGGTTGCCCGACGATGCGGCCATGATGGCCTTGACCGTCTGCCATTCCGATTTCTTCTGACCCTTGCCGGCATTCGCGCCGCCTGCGGCCGCGCTGCCGGGGTACTCATTCGATTCTGTCACTGATACAACTTTCTGATACGTGAGGAGAGGCACAACGGCCCCAGGTCACTCTACTGCTTCCCAGGCAACTCCGACGAGTTGTTCAGTAATCGAACGCTCACCCTCGGTCTGCGTGTGAGCAGAATCTCCTCTCGGAGCTGGATCAGCACACCTTCAGAGGTGGAACACCGCCCGTTCGAGCAGGGCGGATGTGCTACAAATTGAGGGAGCTTCGTCCAATGTCGCACCAGGAGAGATCATGACAATCCTCGTCGGTTATTCCCCCTCGCCCGAAGGCAAAGCAGCCGTCGAATTCGGCATCGAGCAGGCCCGCGCATTCGACGACGTCCTCGTCGTCCTCAATGCCGGAATCGGCGAGACTCCCGACGAACGCGGTGTGGCTACGAACAAGGACATCGACGAACTCAAGGCGACGCTGCAGTCCTCGGAGGTCTCTCACGAGATCCTCCAGTTCCTCCGCGGCAACGACCCCGTCGAAGAGCTCCTGGCACTGGCCGAGGCGACCACCGACACTCGCATGATCGTCATCGGATCCCGTCGCCGCTCCCCCGTCGGCAAGCTCATCATGGGCTCGACGGCTCAGCGCATCATCCTCGACTCCGACGTCCCCGTCGTCTCCGTCAAGGTCGACCGCCGGAAGAAGAAGTAGGGCACGAACCGGACGGTTCGTGTATGGTCGAACGTCTGCGCCGCCTCGGCGCAGGACGTGCGTCGTTTCGACGCATGGGCCGCACCACCTCGGCGCGGTCGACGAATCCGAAGGAATCCGATGATGAACGTTGTCGCGAACTCGCGCGAACTCAAGGGATCGAAGCAATTCGCATCCCTTCATCAGTCGACCCTTCGGTTGCGCGAGCGCTGAGACAGCGCATCTCATCGCCCCGCACCGTTCACGGTCCGGGGCATTTCTCATTTCTGCATGGCTTTCCGATCGGTGCGATGCGGGTCCCGGGCCAGTGGGTCACGGACCCATGGGTCCCCAGAATTATGGGCCCGGACCCGCACAACACACCAAGGAAAGGATCATGGAAAAACTCAGCAGACGGCTGATCTCCTGGGCATCTCTGCTCGATGAGAAGACCCTGGAGCAGGCGCACACAACGGCGCGGATGCCGTTCATCTACCCCCATCTGGCGCTCATGCCGGATGCGCACCTGGGCAAGGGCGCGACCGTCGGTTCGGTCATCCCCACCCTGGGCGCGATCATTCCCGCCGCCGTCGGTGTCGACATCGGCTGCGGCATGATCGCGGTGCGCACCCAGTTCACCGGCTCCCAGCTCGAGGCACGCGACCTCACGGGCCTGCGAGAGGCGATCGAGCGGGCGGTGCCGACCTCGGCGGGTGCCTACAACAAGAAGATCGTGGCCACCGCCGCCCCGCGCATCACCGAGCTCGAAGAGCTGGCCGAGAAGTCCGGCTTCGACCCGGGCGAGCACGCCGGGCACTGGTGCCACCAGCTCGGTTCCCTGGGATCCGGGAACCACTTCATCGAGGTCTCCGTCGACGAGGAGGATCGGGTGTGGATGTTCCTCCACTCCGGGTCCCGAGGCATCGGCAACAAGATCGCCACGCACCACATCAAGGTCGCATCCCGACTGTGTAAGCAGTGGTGGATCGAACTGCCGGACCCGGATCTCGCGTACCTCGTCGAGGGCACCCCGGAATTCACTGCCTACATCCGGCAGCTGAAATGGGCGCAGCACTTCGCCCTGCTCAACCGGGAGGAGATGATGGACCGTGTGGCCAGGCAGGTCGCCGAGACCATGGGCGAGCCCGTGGTCGAGGAGGCGCGGATCAATTGCCACCACAACTTCACCCAGGCCGAGACCCACTTCAACAAGAAGGTGTGGGTCTCCCGCAAGGGTGCCATCGAGGCCGAGTCCGGCCGGCTCGGACTCATCCCCGGGTCCATGGGCACGGCGTCCTACGTGGTCGAAGGTCGGGGCAACCCGGTGGCGCTGAACTCCTCACCGCATGGGGCCGGGCGCCAGTACTCCCGCACGCAGGCGCGGAAGACCTTCACCCGCGATCAGCTGCGTGAGGCGATGGCCGGCATCGAGTACCGCGACACCGACGCGTTCATCGATGAGATCCCGCAGGCCTACAAGCCCATCGACCAGGTGATGGAGGACGCGGCCGAGCTCGTCGAGATCCGCCACACGCTGCGTCAGCTCGTCAACGTCAAGGGCGACTGAGTCAGCGGGGTGGCTGGCCGGCAGCTCCTCGAGACAACGGTGCAGCGCCGAGACACCTGTGCACACACAGTGGTCTCGGCGCTCCGGCGTTGTCTCGGCAGGTCGGACGTTTCGCCGCGGCAGGATCAGTCTCCGGCGATCGCGGCCACGAGGGCGTCGACGTCCTCTCTGGTCGTGTCGAAGGCGCACATGAGACGGACGATGTCCTTCTCCAAGGGCCAGTCGGCGAAGGCGAACGTCTGCCGGGCGCGGGTGGCCACCTCGGCGGGCATGTGGACGAAGACGACGTTCGACTGGACCTTCTGCACGATCTCGAGCCCGGGGACACGCCCGCTGGCAGCTACCTCGGCGAGGCTGTCGGCGAGGTATTTCGCCATCTCATTGGACCGGGTGGCGGAATTCCGCCACAGGTCGCCTTCGTACAGCGCGTTCAGCTGCGCGGAGAGGAAGCGCATCTTCGAGGCCAGCTGCAGGTTCATCTTGCGCAGGAAGCGCATGCCGTGGCCGATGTCAGGGTTGAGGACGACGACCGCCTCGGCGCCGAGCAGACCGTTCTTCGTCCCGCCGAGGCTGATGATGTCGACGCCGACCGCGGTCGTGATGTCGCCGAGCCCGACGCCGAGGTGGGCGGCCGCGTTGCCGAGGCGGGAGCCGTCGACGTGGACGATCATGTCGTTCTCGTGGGCGGCGGCCGCGATGGCGGCGATCTCGTCGGGGGTGTAGGTCGTGCCCCATTCGGTGGACTCAGAGATGCTCACGGCCAGCGGCTGCGCGTTGTGCTCGTGACCGCGGCCGATGATCGCTGATTCGACGCTCTCGGGGGTGAGCTTGCCGTCGTCGGTGGCGGCGCCGACGATCTTGAGCCCACCGACCTTCTCCGGCGCACCGGTTTCGTCGTAGTTGATATGCGCCGAGGCGGCCGTGATCACCGCCGCCCACCGCGGCAGGGCCGACTGCAGGGCCAGGACATTGGCCCCGGTTCCATTGAAGACGGGGAACGCCTGGGCGGCCGGTCCGAAGTGGTGGGCCATGATGTCGTGGAAGCGGGCCGTCCAGGGGTCCCCGCCGTAGCCGGGGGTGTGGCCGACGTTGGCCTCGGCGATGGCGGCGAGCACCTCGGGGTGGACCCCGGCCCAGTTGTCGGACCCGAAGTTGCGCGGGTGCGCGTCCGGGCGGGTGTCGACCGGCGGGGCGGCAGTGCCGGTGTTGGAGTGTGTGTCCGCAGGATTCTGGGACTGCGCTGTCTGATCAGGTGTCTGGGCGTTCACCCCCTCAGACTATCCCCTCCTGAGCATCCGACACCGGTCGCGGCACACACCACCGTCAGCCGCATGCACTACAGTTCACGGCACACACCACCGGTGCAGCGGGAGGTCATGACGCGAACGGTGGTGGATGCCCCCCGGAGTCGGGCGCGCACAGACCCATCCAAACGACGACTGTCCCCTTGATGTGCAGACGCAGCGCATAGATTCACTGCGTGTGCACTTCAAGGGGACAGTTGTGTGCGTGCTGCCTGCCGATTCGGCAGTGTGTGCCGGTCAGGTGCTCACCCGTTTCGAGAGCACTCGACTCAGGCGAGGAGTCCGCGCATGAGCTCGGCGGTCTCGGTCGGGGTCTTGCCGACCTTGACGCCTGCGGCCTCGAGCGCTTCCTTCTTGGCCTGAGCGGTTCCCGACGAGCCGGAGACGATGGCGCCGGCGTGGCCCATGGTCTTGCCTTCGGGAGCGGTGAAGCCTGCGACGTAGCCGACGACCGGCTTCGACACGTTCTCCTTGATGAAGGCCGCGGCACGTTCCTCGGCGTCGCCGCCGATCTCGCCGATCATGACGATGGCTTCGGTCTCCGGGTCGGCTTCGAACGCCTCGAGCGCATCGATGTGGGTGGTGCCGATGACCGGGTCTCCGCCGATGCCGATGGCGGTCGAGAAGCCGAGGTCACGCAGCTCGTACATCATCTGGTAGGTCAGGGTGCCGGACTTGGAGACGAGGCCCAGCTTGCCCTTCTTCGTGATGTTGGCCGGGATGATTCCCGCGAGCGACTCGCCGGGGGTGATGATGCCCGGGCAGTTGGGTCCGATGATGCGGGTGGCGTTGCCAGCCGCCTGCGCACGGGCCCAGACCTCGGCCGAGTCCTGCACCGGGATGCCCTCGGTGATGATGACGAGCAGTCCGATCTTGGCGTCGATGGCCTCGATCGCGGCGTCCTTGGAGAAGGCCGGGGGCACGAAGGCCACGGACACGTCGGCACCGGTGGCTTCCATCGCCTCGGCGACGGAACCGAAGACGGGCAGCTCGATCTCGTTGCCGTCCTTGTCGTTGTGCTTCACGGTGGTGCCGGCCTTGCGGGCGTTGACACCGCCGACGACGTTCGATCCGGCGGCGAGCATGCGGGCGGTGTGCTTCGAGCCCTCTCCACCGGTGATGCCCTGGACGATGATCTTCGAATCGGAATTCAGGAAGATAGACATTGTTGTAGAGACCTTTCCTTACTTGGCAGCAGCCAGTTCGGCGGCCTTGTCGGCTCCACCGTCCATCGTGTCAGTGAGAGTGACGAGCGGGTGCGCGGCATTCTTGAGGATGGCGCGACCTTCGTCGACGTTGTTGCCGTCGAGGCGGACGACGAGCGGCTTGGTGGCCTGGTCGCCGAGGATCTCGAGGGCCTTGACGATGCCGTCGGCCACTGCGTCACAGGCAGTGATTCCGCCGAAGACGTTGACGAAGACGGATTTCACCTGGTCATCGCCGAGGATGACGTCGAGTCCGTTGGCCATGACCTCGGCCGAGGCGCCGCCTCCGATGTCGAGGAAGTTCGCAGGCTTGACCCCGTTGTGGTTCTCGCCGGCGTAGGCGACGACGTCGAGGGTCGACATGACCAGACCCGCGCCGTTGCCGATGATGCCGACCTCGCCGTCGAGCTTGACGTAGTTGAGGTCGAGCTTCTTCGCCTTGAGCTCGAGCGGGTTCTCCGCGCTGATGTCGCGCAGCTCTTCGTGCTCCTTGTGGCGGAAGTCGGCGTTATCGTCCAGGGAGACCTTGCCGTCGAGGGCGATGATGTCACCGGCACCGGTCTTGACCAGCGGGTTGACCTCGACCAGGGTGGCGTCTTCGGACTCGAAGACGGTCCACAGGCTGGTCAGCACGGGGGCGATCTTCGCGGCGGTGTCGGCATCGAAGCCGGCAGCCTCGGCGATCTCGGCGGCCTTCTCGGCGTTGATGCCGTCGATGGCCGAGACGGGGATCTTGGCGAGCGCTTCCGGGCGTTCCACGGCGAGCTGCTCGATCTCCATTCCGCCTTCCTTGGAGCACATGGCCAGGTAGGTGCGGTTGGAGCGGTCGAGGAGGACGGAGAAGTAGTACTCCTCTGCGATGTCGGCACCCTCGGCGATCATCACCTTTTCGGTGATGTGGCCCTTGATGTCGAGTCCCAGGATGTCCTTGGCGCGGGCTTCGGCCTCGTCGGGGTTCTTCGCGACCTTGACACCGCCGGCCTTGCCGCGGCCGCCGATCTTGACCTGCGACTTGACGACGACCACGCCGCCGCCCAGATCTTCCGCTGCCTTCTTCGCTGCTTCTGGTGTCGTCGCGACCTGGGCCTTGAGCACGGGCACTCCGTGCTTCTCGAACAGGTCACGTGCTTGATACTCGAAAAGATCCACGTGTATTCCTTCGCTCTCGCTGCCGGGCGGTTTGCCCTTGCAGGTTCGTTGACGGATGCAACAACCAAGGACAACCATATTCCCAAACGCACCCGTCCTTCCAAACCCGCAGGTTAGATGGACCCTCGAGAGTAAGCAATATCTCGTCAAAAAGTATCTTTGTGGGCAAGATTCTTGATATGGACGTAAAATCGGTTCATGGACGAAGTGGATCGAATAGTCGCAGCCTGGCGACACGAACGTCCGGATCTCGACGTCTCACCGATGGAGATCCTCTCCCGCGTCTCGCGCCTGGCTCGCCAGCTCGACCTGGCGCGGAAGGCCAGCTTCTCCGACTACGGCATCGAGGGGTGGGCCTTCGACGTCCTCTCCGCACTGCGCCGCTCCGGCGAGCCCTATCAGCTCTCTCCCTCGACCCTGTTGCAGGAGACCCTGGTCACCAGCGGCACCATGACCAACCGCATCGACCGCCTCGTCGCTCGCGGCTGGGTCGAACGCCGACCGGACCCGGGGGACCGTCGCGGTGTGCTCGTCCAACTCACGGACAGCGGTCGCGCCACCGTCGACTCGGCCCTGGCGGATCTGCTGCTCAAAGAGCGCGCCATCCTCAGCGGGCTCACCCCCGCCGGCAGCCGCAAGCTCGCCTCCCTGCTGCGCGAACTCTCCACAGGTTTCGACAGCGACGAGGAGTGAGGCACTTCCGTGCCCACCCGACCCCGACGACGAGGAGCCAGCCATGACCGATGACCTCACGCACTACGCAGGGGCACAGCCGCCTCGGCGCGAGACGATCCACGGTCGCACCGTCGACCTCGAACCCCTCGATCCCGCCGCGCACGGTGATGCGCTCTTCGCTGCGGTCTCCACGCCCGAGGGCATCGAGGAACGGTTCCGCTACCTGCCGCAGACCCCACAGACCGATCGTGCGGAGTTCGATTCCTGGATCGCCGAGGCGGCTGACAGTCCCGATCCCCTCTTCTTCGCCGTCGTCGACCGATCCACCGGTGTTGCCGTGGGCCGACAGGCACTCATGCGCATCGATACCGCCAATGGCGTCATCGAGGTCGGACACGTTCTGTGGGGCCCGGCCCTGTCGCGGACCCGAGCGGCCACCGAGGCTCTCTTCCTCTGCGCCGACTTCGCGTTCACCCACGGCTACCGCCGTTTCGAGTGGAAGTGCGATGACGCGAATGCGCCGTCGAAGCGGGCGGCCGAACGCTTCGGCTTCACCTTCGAGGGCCTGTTCCGCCAGCATCTCATCGTCAAGGGCCACAATCGCGACACCGCGTGGTTCTCCATCATCGACTCCGAGTGGCCGGCGCTGCGCATGGCCTACCTGACCTGGCTCGATGACGCGAACTTCGACTCAGACGGCCAGCAGAGGCAGGGTCTGCGCGAACTCATCGCCGACGCACGACAGGGATGAGTCGGCGCTCGGCGCTTTCGCCGCTTCGCCGCGCGTCCGCCCGGGCTCGAGCGTGCCCGCACATTAGGCTGGACGCGACACCACTTGGCCCCGGATGACACCTCGAGGAACCATGCGACTTCGCCCACTTGCCCTTCTGTCCGCCGCTGTTCTGTTGGCCACGACGACGGCCTGCGTGTCGACGCCCGAGGAGACCCGCCCCCAGGAGCGCCCTTCGGTGAGCAAGGAGGAGGTCACTCCGATCGAGACCCCCAAGGATGCTCCGAAAGTCACCGTCGTCGACTCCTCCCCGGGCGGGAAGAAGGACACCGACCCGCTGTGGCAGGGACTCGCCGAGGCGGCCGAGAAGAAGACCCCCGCCTACCTCAAGGTCTACGTCCATACCGGAAATCCTGAGGTGCCCGACTCCGGGGAGATGACCGTGACCGCCGACAGCCCTGACAGCGTCAGCGTCACCGTCGATGCAGAGAACGTCGACGATGATCTCTCGCCGTTCCTGCTCATCCACGGCACCTTCGATGTCGACGAGATCGGCAACTCCGCGTACACGCTCAAGACCGTCGACGATGAGGACATCGCGGAGCTCGACCCGAAGGGCCCTGACGATGAGAAGCGCTGCACCGCCGAGGATGCACAGGACCGGATCGGCCTCGCCGCCGACGACCTCGCCGATGATCCCGATCGCCGCGAAGAGTTCCGTCAGCAGTGGGGCGGCTCACCGCGCGTGTGGTGGGGCATTCAGATGACGGCGATCAGCCTCGGTGAAGAGGGCGGCGTTGCCGGTGACTACCTCACCGAGGCCTGCGGCGACTACCTCCAGTAGCCTGACGGCCCACCGCAGCGGGCCTATGACTCTGCGCGACCCGGGAACGGTTCGCTAGGTGGGCGAAATGGTCGCCTCGACCGCGCGGACACCCGACCATTTCGCCCACCCAAGGCAGCGGAAACCGACCGTTTCGACCACTTAAGCGGCGGGCAGGGGCCATGGGATGATGCAGTCATGAGAATCGCGATCGTGGGTGCGGGAATCGGCGGTCTTTCGGCGGCCGTAGGGCTGCAGAGAGCCGGCGCCGAGGTGACCGTGTTCGAACGCGCGCACGAGGTCAGGGCCGGTGGTTCGGGATTGTCGATCTTCGCCAACGGTCTGGCCGCCCTCGATGCCTTAGGGCTGCACGACGAGTTCGCCGCCGTCACCGACGTCAGCGTGGAAGGCTTGACCGCAGGTCAGCGGCACTCCGATGGGAGGTGGATCGCCCGTGTTCCCGACGACTCGGTCGGTGCCCTGCGCATCGTCGATCGTGCCGATCTCCACCGGATCCTCCTCGATGCACTGGAGCCCGGAACCGTGCGCACGAGCGCCGAGGCGGCCTCGGCGCTGGCCGACGGAACGCTGAGCCTCGCCACAGGTGCCGACAGCCGCTTCGACCTCATCGTCGGTGCCGACGGATTCCGTAGTTGCATCCGTTCCAGCGTCGCCGGGGAAGCGGTGGCACCGCGGTACTCGGGATACTCCGCTTGGCGCGGCATCACCTCGGCGCCGGTGGATCTGAAGGGTGAAGCCGGGGAATCAGTCGGCCGCGGGCGTCGGTTCGGCATCGCCCCGCTGGCCGACGGCCGGGTCTACTGGTTTGCGGTGGCGAACATGCCCGAGGACGCTGCCTTCCCCGATGAAAAGGCCACGGTCAGGGATCTGTTCTCCGGCTGGCACTCCCCCATCGCCGAGCTCATCGACGCCACCAACGCCGAGGCGGTCCGCCGTACCCCGATCTGCGACCTCAGCCGCCCGCTGCGGTCCTATTACGTCGGCCGGGTCGTGCTCCTCGGTGATGCGGCGCATGCGATGACTCCGAACCTCGGCCAAGGCGGAGGGCAGGCACTCGAGGACGCAGCGACACTCACCGCCCTGCTCACCCCGCTGCTCGCACACCGCGGCGCTGGAAGCGCTGCTGAACTCACGCACGAACCGTCGTCCGACCTCGGCGAGGGTGCGAAACACGACACGGGCCACGCACCCGGCACGGACCCAGAATCCGACATGGACCCGGAACTCACTGCGGCCCTGCGGCGTTTTGATGCGCTGCGCCGGCCGCGGACGCAAACAATCGCGAGGAAGTCCCGGCTGATTGGGCGCATCTTCCAGCTCGAGAATCCACTGTTCGCCGGCCTCCGCGACGCCGTCTTCTCAGCAGTTCCCGGGAGGATCATCGCGGCTCAGGCCGCGAGCGTGCAGAAATGGTCTCCTCCAGCCCTGCCTCGGTGAGACAGACTAGTCAGCCAGCGCGCGGTTGTAGGCGTCGACGGTCGCCGGCAGGAAGAAACCCAGGATCACGGCGATGGCGGAGACGAGGCACGCCAGCCCCAGCCACAGGGTTCCGCCGATGACGGAGAATCCGAACACGATGACGAGCAGCTCGAAGGCGATCGACGCCGGCCGGGCCCACCGATGCAGGCGCCAGGCTCCGCGGGCCGCTGCCGCGATTCCGGCGGCGAAGATGAGGAACATCACGGCCAGGCCGGTGAGCGGGACCGCGTACTGTCCCGCCCCGATGGCCGCGATGAGGAACGACACAGCCGCACCGGCGAGGGCCAGTGCCTGGAGGCAGAGCACCACGACGACCAGCAGCATCGCCCGTGGAGTGGGGACACCGTGGCCACCGGGACCCGAGGAACCGCCCGGCTCCTGGGGGCCGCCGGTCGCAGCGGTTCCGTCGTTGCGTGGACTCAAATGGTCACCCGAGCGAATCCCGGGATGAGGATCTCATCAAGCA
Source organism: Brevibacterium atlanticum (assembly GCF_011617245.1). NCBI lineage: Bacteria > Bacillati > Actinomycetota > Actinomycetes > Micrococcales > Brevibacteriaceae > Brevibacterium > Brevibacterium atlanticum. The sequence continues at coordinate 2,960,123 of NZ_CP050152.1, forward strand.
TGCGCTCGCGCACGTCCAGGGGCAGGAAGGCAGCGGTCACCGCATTGACGGTGGCCCATTCGAGATCCGTCTGCGTCCAGCCGGCCTCGTCGACGAGCAGTCGCATCTCACGGCTCACCGAGGTGCCAGACATCAGCCGGTTGTCCGGGTTGATGGTGACGGCGAAGCCGAGGTCCTTCAGTCCGGTGATCGGGTGGGTGGCGATGGTTCCGCCGATGTCGGTCTGCAGGTTCGAACTCGGGCACAGCTCGAGCGGGATCTGCTGATCGAGGACCCACGCGGCGAGGCTGCCGAGCTGGCCCTCCCCTTCGACGATGTCCATGTCCTCGACGATGCGGGCACCGTGACCCAAGCGCTGCGCGTGGCAGATGGTCACGGCCTCATGGATGGACTCCTTTCCCGCGGCTTCTCCGGCGTGGACCGTCACCGGCACGTACGCCTGGTGCAGGGCGTTGAACGCCGACAGGTGCGCCGACGGCGGGAAGCCCTTCTCCGGTCCGGCGATGTCGAAGCCGACGACACCGGATTCCGAGCCCTTCTCACGGTGGCGGATGGCCAGCTCGGCGATCGCCAGCGAGTTCTCCGCTTGACGCAGTGCGGTGATGAGCTGACCGACGCGGATGAACTTACCGTCGGCGGCCGCCTCGGAGACACCTGCTTCGAGGCCTCCCTGCACAGCATCGACGACCTCGTCGAGTTCGAGTCCGCCTTCGAGGTGCTGTTCTGGGGCCCATCGGGCCTCGGCGTAGAACACGCCGTCGGCGACCTGGTCGAGGACCCATTCCTTGGCGACCCGGTGCAGACCCTCACGGTCCTGCATGAGCGCAACGGTGTGGGTGAACGTCTCGAGGTAGCGGACGAGGTCACCGGAGTTCGCGGATTCGGAGAACCACTTCCCCAGCGACTCGGCGTCGGCGGCCGGCAGGGTATGGCCGATGCGATCGGCCAGTTCGATCATCGTCGACGGGCGCAGACCGCCGTCGAGGTGATCGTGGAGGGAGACTTTGGGCAGCTGCAGGATGGGGTCGTCGGAGGCGACGCCAGCGGGTACATTCATCACCGCCTCAGCTTATCCGATGACACCTCACTTCGCCTGAGATCCGCACCGCTCTCACCCCTCCGGGTCGATCTCCCCGCTCTTGATCCGCTCTCGCAGATCCGTGATTCCGCGGCCGGCGTCGGAGACGCGGGAGAGGAATCCGTCCTCGGCGACGATCCGGACCCCGCCGTTGTCGAGCGTGCCCAGGTAGTGTCGGTCTCCGACCCGGAAGCCGCCGATCTCCTCCGGTGCCTCCTTCGACGCCGGGGCCACCTCGTCGGGGTTCTTGCTCTGCGGCCAGTCGGGGAACATCGTGCGCAGGCCGCGCCGAACGTTGGGCTCGACGGTCGCGACGATCGACTTCGAGAAGCCTCCCGCAGTTCCGTACCAGACGATCTTCGGCAGGCTCGGCCGTTCGTCGGCCCCGTCTTCGGACTTCTCCGCGTCCGTGAGCAGCTCGGTGCGCTCCTCCTCCGCCGAGGTGATTGCTCCCATCGCGGCCGCCGAGCCGAAGGGCACGAGCACGTCGACGTCATCGTCGAAGGACTCGCCGAAGTAGTCCTCCCCCGCCTCCCGGGTGTCATCGATCGTGCGATCGACCGCCGAGCCGCCGCGATGGGACGTCACCTTCTGCGCACCCTCGTCCTTCTCCTTGTTGTACAGGTCGACCCCGGCGTCGAAGGCGGTGAGGATCTTCTTCGACTGTGGGAAGCCGCGGGAGACGACGACGCCGACCTCCCCGGTCTCGCTGGCGGTGGCGGCGATGTAGCCGGCGATGAATGCCGGCGGTACGAGGTCGAAGTCGACGCTCAGCACGTTCTTCGGCAGATCACGCGAACCGCTGGAGACGCCGAGGAACAGACCGTCGGGGTGGGCGGAGGCGAAGCTGCCGAGCGCATCGGCACCGCCGGGTCCGATCACCGAGGTCAGCGCGCAGTCCTGATCGTGCATCCGCTGCAGCGCCGCCGAGGTGGCCGAGACTCCCGATACTCGCTGACTCGAGGTGCCGGAGAAGACACCGGCCCCGCGAGCCAGTTCCGCCTCCTCGAGAGTCAGGGCCCCGGCCGAATGATCGTCGAAGCCGGCGGGTGCGGAGACGAAGCAGCCGAGCTTCGGCTCCTCGAGAGCTTCGGGGGCCGTGACGGAGCAGGCGCTGAGCGTGAGGATGCCGACAGCGGCGAGTGCGGCGATCGCGGTGGCCCGAGCTCTCATCCTCATGAGTCCAAGATTATCGGCCAGTGCTGACACGACGTAATCAGCCCTGACACGGCGTGATCAGCCCAGGCACGGCGCCCCCGGTTCTGACGCGGAGTCAGCAGTCCAGGCAGATGGTGAGCAGTGCAGGGTCAGCGTTCGCGCTCGAGGACCTTGAGTGCGGTGGCGGTGAAGACACGGGCGGCGATCTCGACCGCGCGTTCGTCGACGAGCAGATCTCCCTGATGGATGTCGTAGGTGATGCCGCCGGGAGTGCGGGTGCCCAGACGCACGAGCGCGCCCGGACAGTGAGTAAGGTACCAGGCGAAGTCCTCCCCACCCATCGACTGCGGGGTCAGTTGGACGGAGTTCTCCCCCAGCTCGCCGCGGACCGCGGTTTCGATGAGGGTGACCTGGTCCTCGGTGTTGACCACGGGTGGGACACCGCGGCGGTGTTCGAGGTCGACCTCGACCCCGTACGGGCCGGCGATGCGGTCGACGAGTTCGGGCAGCACCTCGGCGACCTGGTTCCACCCGTCGACGTCGAGGCAGCGCAGGGTGCCGCGCAGGATCCCCTCGCTGGGGACGACGTTCGCGGCGTGGCCGGAGCTGATCTCGCCCCACACGAGCGAGATCGCGTGGCGCGGGTCGATGAGGCGGCCCAGCGTCGAGGGCAGGTCCGTGGCGAGCTTGCCGAGCGCGTACACGAGATCCTCGGTCAGGTGCGGCCGGGAGGTGTGCCCACCGTGACCGGACAGGCGGATGATGACGGTGTCGCCGGCGGCGGTGATGGCACCGATGCGCGAACCGACCTTTCCGATGTCGACATTGGGGTCGCAGTGGACGGCGTAGACCTCGGGCACGTCGTCGAGGACACCCTGCGAGATCACGCGCAGCGCACCTCCGGGGGTGACCTCCTCGCCGGGCTGGAAGATCAGCCGCACCCGGCCGCCGAGTCCTCCGGGCCGAGTCTCGTGGATCTTCTGCAGAGCGATTCCTGCGCCGATGAGTGAGGTCAGGTGGACGTCGTGGCCGCAGGCATGCGCGACACCGGGCACCGTCGAGCGGAATTCCTCGTCGATGAGGTCATCGACGGGAAGGGCATCGATGTCGGCGCGCAGACCCACGGCCAACGGTCCCTGACCGACCTCGCAGACGACCCCGGTTCCCTCGAGCCGCTGCGGCTTCAGGCCCGCGGCTTCGAGGCGGGCGACGATCTTGTCGGTGGTTTCGAACTCTTGGAAGGACAGTTCCGGATGGGCATGGATGTCGCGGCGGAAATCGATGAGCTCTGCACCGATCTCAGCGATAGTCGAGCTGATCACGTCGGGTCCTTCGGGAAACACGGGTCGGGGATGGGCAGTGTCGAACATTGGAAGCAATGCTAGGCACTGGTCGTCACAATTGTCCTGATTGCGACCAATTTCGACATACTCCGGCGACGGTGCGGCCGCGGCGGCTCGGCCTGCGCCTCGCGACTCGCACGCGACCTGCCTGCGTGAGCGACGATCCAGCAGCGGTGGCTCAGAGCAGTTCGTCGAGTCCGCGTTCACCGGCGACGGACACAGCCTTCTTCACATCCTGCGCGTGCGAGCGGGAGGTGATGAGCAGGACGTCGTCGGTGTCGACGACGACGAGGTCCTCGAGTCCGACGATGGCCACTGTGCGCGGACCTTCGGAGAAGACGACCCCCGAGGCGTCGACCTCGAGCAGGTCGGTGTTGCCGCCGATCGAGATCACCCCGCGCGGCTCACCGGGCACGGGCTGGCGCAGCCGGGCCACGGAGTCGAAGTCCCCGACGTCGTCCCAGCCGAAGTCTCCGGGAATGACGATGACTCGTCCCGCCGCGGCCGCGGGTTCGGCGACCACATAGTCGATGGCCCGCTTCTCCAACCCGGGCCAGACCTCGCCCACCACAGTGTCGTGGTCAGGGGTGTCCCAGGCCTCGGCGATGCGGGAGAGTCCATCGAAGAGGGCAGGATCCTCCTCGGCGAGGACGTCGAGGAGGGCGGTGGCCTTCGCGATGAACATGCCCGCGTTCCAGCGGTAGCGACCGGAGTTGACGTATTTCCGGGCGGTGCTCGCGGCGGGCTTCTCCGCGAACGCCAGGGCTCGCCTGGCCGTAGGAGCCCCGTCGAGCCCGAGCAGCTCACCGGTCTTGATGTAGCCGTAAGCGGTCGCCGGGTTCCGCGGCATGATGCCGATGGTGACGATGTCCCCGGTTTCGGCGGCGGCGACGGCCTGGTCGATGACGAGACGGAATTCGTCGACGTTCGTGATCGAGTGATCGGCGGAGAAGGAGCCGACGATCGCCTCGGGATCCTCCCGGGCGATGAGCATCGTGGCCAGGCCGATGGCCGCAGCGGAGTCCTTCGGGGAGGGTTCGGTGACGATCTTCGACCGTGAGATCTCCGGCAGCTGATCGACGACCTGCTCGAGATGGCTCTCGCCCGTGACCACCCAGACGCGGTCGTCTCCGACGATGGGAGCCACCCGATCCCAGGTGGCCTGGATGAGGCTGCGGCCGAGGCCGAGCACATCGTGGAGGAACTTCGGGGTCGCCCGGCGCGAGAGGGGCCAGAGACGGGTTCCGGAACCGCCGGCGGGGATGATGGCGTGGAAGTGCGTGTTCACGATTTCAGTGTCTCAGAGTTCGGGCAGCGCTTCGCCGAGGTTGTCCGCCGTGTCGGCGACGGTCCACCCCAGACCGGAGGTGGGGCCATCCTCACCTGTGCACCACCTCAGCGCGGGTGACCGATCGAGTCGAGCACCACCTCGGCGCGGGTCGATGGTCTCGGCTCGGCACCACCTCGGCGATGGTGGGCATCTCACAGGACCACGCAGGTCAGAGCGTGAGCGAAATCATTTAGGGAACACGGTTGTGCCGTAATTGAATTTTCATGAGACACGCAATCCCAGTTTGGAGGGAATTGCCAGGGTAGTCGTGTGATCCGGCGCGCTCCGCGGTGTCTCGACTGGCACGGAAGCGGTCTGGAGCGTAGCTTCTAGACGTACACACCCGAATAATCAAGATGGAGGATGCTCCGTGGCCAAAGCGTCTACGGGCACTCTGTACCGAGGAAACGAAGGAATGTGGTCCTGGGTCGCGCATCGCGTCACAGGCGTCGGAATCTTCTTCTTCCTTCTGGTCCACGTGCTCGATACTGCCCTCGTTCGCGTCTCACCCGAGGCCTATAACGCTGTGATCGGAACCTACAAGACACCGGTCATGGCATTCGGTGAGATCGCGCTCGTCGCCGCAATCGCATTCCATGCGTTCAACGGTCTTCGCGTCATTCTGGTCGACTTCTCGAAGAGCGGCCCGAAAAATCAGAAGAAGCTGTTCTGGGGAGTCATCATTCTGTGGCTCATCATCATGATCGCCTTCGTTCCCCGCCAGCTGATGCACACCTTCGGAGGCTGACATGAGCACTACATCCATTCCGGCTCCGCGGACCGGCTATTCCCGGCACAAGTCCACCCGCTCGAAGTTCGAGATGTTCGCGTGGCTGTTCATGCGCGTCTCCGGCGTCGTCCTCGTCATCCTCATCTTCGGCCACCTCTTCGTCAACCTGTGGGCCGGCGACGGCGTCCAGGCCATCGACTTCGGCTTCGTGGCCGGCAAGTGGGCCAGCCCGTTCTGGCAGATCTGGGATCTGCTCATGCTGTGGCTGGCGATGCTCCACGGCACCAACGGCCTGCGCACCATCATCATGGACTACTCCGAGAAGCCCGGCACACGCATGGCCCTGCAGGTGATCCTCTACATCGCCTCGGTCATCGTCATCGTGCTCGGCACGCTCGTCATCTTCACGTTCGATCCCTGCCCGGCCGGAGCGGACCCCTCGGTCCTGGCTGAGTTCTGCAAGGCCTAAAGGAGAAACATGCAGGTACATCATTACGACGTCGTCATCGTCGGCGCCGGCGGCGCCGGCATGCGTGCGGCGATCGAGTCGGGACAGCGCGCCCGCACCGCTGTGCTGACCAAGCTCTACCCCACCCGTTCCCACACCGGCGCCGCCCAGGGCGGCATGTGCGCCGCTCTGGCGAACGTGGAAGAGGACAACTGGGAATGGCACACCTTCGACACCGTCAAGGGCGGTGACTACCTCGTCGACCAGGACGCCGCCGAGGTGATGGCCAAGGAAGCCATCGACGCCGTGCTCGATCTCGAGAAGATGGGGCTGCCCTTCAACCGCACCCCCGAAGGCAAGATCGACCAGCGTCGCTTCGGCGGTCACACGCGCGACCACGGCAAGTCCGCCGTCCGTCGTTCGTGCTACGCAGCCGACCGCACCGGTCACATGATCCTCCAGACCCTCTACCAGAACTGCGTCAAGCACGGCGTCGAGTTCTACAACGAGTTCTACGTCCTCGACCTCGTGATGACCGAGGTCGACGGGGTCAAGCGCCCGGCCGGTGTCGTGTCCTACGAACTGGCCACCGGTGAGATCCACGTCTTCCAGGCGAAGTCGATCGTCTTCGCCACCGGCGGTGTCGGCAAGGTCTTCAAGACCACCTCGAACGCCCACACCCTGACCGGCGACGGCATGGCCGTGACCTACAACCGCGGCATCCCGCTCGAGGACATGGAGTTCTTCCAGTTCCACCCGACAGGTCTTGCCGGCCTGGGCATCCTGCTGTCCGAGGCGGCCCGTGGTGAGGGCGGCATCCTCCGCAACTCCGAGGGAGAGCGCTTCATGGAGCGCTACGCTCCGACGATCAAGGACCTCGCCCCGCGTGACATCGTGGCCCGTTCGATGGCCAACGAGGTGCGCGAAGGCCGTGGCTGCGGACCGAACAAGGACTACGTCCTCCTCGACCTCACCCATCTCGAGCCCTCGCACATCGACGAGAAGCTGCCCGACATCACGGAGTTCGCCCGCACCTACCTCGGCGTGGAGCCCTACACCGAACCGGTGCCGGTGTTCCCGACCGCGCATTACGCGATGGGCGGCATCCCGACGAACATCGAGGCCGAGGTCCTCGGTGACAACGACAACATCATCCCCGGCCTCTACGCGGCCGGTGAGTGCGCCTGCGTGTCCGTGCACGGCTCGAACCGCCTGGGCACGAACTCGCTTCTCGACATCAACGTCTTCGGCAAGCGCGCCGGCATCGCCGCCGCGGAATACGCCAAGACCGCCGATTCCGTCGAGCTCCCGGAGAACCCGGAGACCGACGTCGTCGAACTGCTCGAGAAGATGCGAACCTCGGACGGAACCGAACGCATCGGTGCCATCCGCAAGGATCTGCAGGACGTCATGGACGCCAACGTCCAGGTGTTCCGCACCGACGAGACCCTCCGGGAAGCCCTCGACAAGATCGCCGAGCTGCGCGAACGCTACAACAACGTGGGCATCCAGGACCGCGGCAAGCGCTACAACCTCGATCTGCTCGAGGCCGTCGAGCTGGGGTTCCTGCTCGAGCTCGCCGAGGTCATCTCCGTCGCCGCCATCCACCGCAAGGAATCCCGCGGGGGACACTTCCGCGAGGACTTCCCGGATCGCGACGACGAGAAGTTCATGCACCACACGATGACCTACCTCGATCCCGAAGCGGAGACCGACGGCATCAAGGGCATGCGTCTTGAGACGAAGCCCGTCATCGTCACCCGTTACCAGCCGATGGAGCGTAAGTACTGATGAGCACCACTGCAGAAACAGCCGAACCAGCGTCGAAGATCGACCTGCCCACGAGCGTCTCGGGCGAAGGCGGTTCCATTCCGTCCTTCGACTGCACCTTCCGGATCGCCCGCTTCGATCCCGAGGTCGACTCGGAGCCGCACTGGGAAGAGTACAACGTCACGATGTACGGCACCGACCGTGTGCTCGACGCCCTCCACAAGATCAAGTGGGAGATCGACGGCTCGCTGTCCTTCCGCCGGTCCTGCGCCCACGGCGTGTGCGGTTCCGATGCCATGCGCATCAACGGCCGCAACCGCCTGGCCTGCAAGACCCTGCTCAAGGACCTCGACACGTCCAAGCCGATCACCGTCGAGGCGATCAAGGGACTGCCGCTCGAGAAGGACATGATCGTCGACATGGAGCCCTTCTTCCAGTCGTACCGCGAGATCATGCCCTTCCTCATCACCTCGGGTCACGAGCCCACCCGTGAGCGTCTGCAGTCGGCCGAGCAGCGCGCGGCCTTCGACGACACCACGAAGTGCATCCTCTGCGCCTCGTGCACCTCGTCGTGCCCCGTGTTCTGGACCGACGGCCAGTACTTCGGACCGGCCGCGATCGTCAATGCGCACCGATTCATCTTCGATTCGCGCGACGAAGGCGGGGACATGCGCCTCGAGATCCTCAACGACAAGGAAGGCGTGTGGCGCTGCCGCACCACCTTCAACTGCACCGAGGCCTGCCCGCGTGGCATCGAGATCACCAAGGCCATCGCCGAGGTGAAGCAGGCGGTTCTCCAGCGCGCCTTCTGATCCACGTGAGCTGAGTCCGACGGTCTGTGTCAGACGGTCTGAGTCAGACTGAGAGCGGCTCCGCACCAATCGGTGCGGGGCCGCTTTCGTCTGTGCCGCCTCGGTGCGGGGCCGTCTTCGTGCGTGCCGCCTCGGTGCGGGGCCGCTTTCGTGCGTGTACCGACCTTCGCCTGCGCGATAACCATGGTTCGGCCCATCGCGGAGCCGCCTTCCGTTCGGCACACCTTTCTCCGGAAAACTCACCGAAGAACGTGAGTATCCCAGAGCAGAGCGTGGCAAACGGGCTGCCTACTCGAGCCGATCGGTGAGGGGAACCTGAATACTGACGCTGAGAGGCAAAAGTAGACTGGGACGCATGCGTTCACCCGGCTCCACTGCTTCCCCGACGACTGTACCGACAGCGAAGTCTGCGACTGCGACCGTCGAGGGCCCTGGCTCCGGTTTCGGGCGGGCGCGGGTCCTCCCGATTGCCGCCGCGCTGCTGACGCTCGCCCTCATCGCAGCTCAGGTGGTCCTCTCCCCCGCCGCCTCGGCGACGACTCCGAGCGGCGAAGAGACGGCACCGGCGTATGTGAGTCCCGAAGATCTCGGCGACGGAGCGAAGGCGCCGAAGCCGACGGGCACCTCCTGGCTCGTGGGCGATCTCGACTCCGGTGAGCTGCACGTGGCGAAGAACGTTGAGAAGCGGCATGCTCCTGCCTCGACGATCAAACTGCTGACGGCGCTGGCCCTCGTCGATGTCCTCGATGACAAGACGAAGAAGGTCACGGCCGAGTTCGAGGACATGGAGATCGACGGGACGAAGGTCGGACTCATGCAGAAGAACAAGTACACCATCGACCTGCTCTTCCACGCGATGCTCATGTCGAGCGCCAACGATGCGGCGAATGCCCTCGGGCGGGCCGCCGGCGGGCAGAAGAAGGCCGTGTCGCTGATGAACGCGAAGGCCGCGGAGCTGGGGATGTCGAACACCCATGCGGTGAACACCTCGGGTCTCGACGCCAAGGGCCAGTACACGACGGCCGAAGACCTCATGAAGCTCGCGTGGGCGGTGTGCGAGGACGACTATCTGATGAAGGTCATCGGGACGGAGACGTTCAAGTTCCCCGGCGGGAAGAATCCGCAGACGAAGGAGAAGTTCAAAGGCTACGAGATCCAGAACCACACGAAGATCGTCGGCCAGGTCGACGGCGGTCTGGGGCTGAAGAACGGGTTCACTCGGGCTGCGAAGGGCTCGTATGTGGCTGTTGCCGAACGCGATGGTCACCGTGTGATCGCGACGATGCTCGGCATCGACAACAACTCCCGGCAGGTCGCCGTCGACCTCCTCGAATGGGACTTCGCGCAGAAGGATCCGAAGTCGCTGCAGACCGTGCCCGTCGGCGTACAGGCGACCGCCGAGGCCAAGCCCACGGCACCGAGCAGCGGCGGCGATGCCGGTGGGGACGAGGACGAAGCGGCCGCCTCGGCGAAGGATTCGGCGAGCGATGAGGGAGACGGCCGGGCATCCTCCTCGCTCGCCTCTCGGTCCTTGGGTGCAGCCATGGACAACCCCCTGGCACTCGGCCTCCTCGGAGCCGGCGTCGTCCTGCTCATCCTCACAGCGGTGCTGTGGGTCAGACTGCGCGGACGCCTGCAGGGCCGTCGCTGAGCCACCTCGGCGGTCGCTGAGCCACCTTCGCACGTCGCGCCGCCTCCGCGAGGGGAATTGCGCGCATGGGCTCCCCTCGCGCTCCGGATTCTGTGGCCTTGACCACGTCGAATGGACAGCGAAGGGCGCGGACGGCTATGCTGATGGTTTGCGTTCAAGTTGTCCGCATTCATCGAACCGATCGATGCGTTGCTCCTGACGACAATCCATTTGCGTCGCAGGCTCCGATCCTGGTTCATCATTTCGGATGAATGATCCGGACACTGTATCTCTTCGAACTGCAGATCCCCATCGGCGACCACCCATCGCCGACTAGACAACCTGAGGAATAGTGCGCGTCGTTGCCGCTATTCACAACTGAAGAAAGGAGGGAACCCATGTCTGAGTTCCCACAGTGGGTCCAGCGCGGACTCGCACACGCAGGGATGATCGATCCCAGGATCAGCCGTCAGGCTCCCGGCGAAGTCGCCATCGAGGATGCGACCGGCCGCATCGTGCTCTTCACGGGCACCTCGCTGCGTGAGATCACGCCGCTGGCAGCCTGAACGTGTGACGGCGCCGACGCCTTCGGCGTGAGCGCCGTCTGACGTCGGCGGCACGCGTGCCGCCGCCTGTCCGGTCCCCATCCTGCTGCTGGGTTTCAAGCAGAGGACGAGCCGCGACAGATGAACTTCTGCCCGACATTCCGCAGGTCGCTCCTGCAGGGATGTCGGGCATTGTCATGTTCAGCGGGAGTCAGGGCCAGCCGGCTCGGTCCGGCCGTTCCCTATCGACCGAAGTGCGACTATGCGAACGCGTCGACTTCGCTGACCACCTCGGCGGGTTCTTCGTCGACCGTCCGAGGTTCGAAGCGAACCATGACGGCCTTGAACCCCGGAGTGTTCGACTCCCGGGCGACGAGGTCACGGTGGACCAGGGCGTTCGCTTCCGGGTAGTAGGCGGCGACGCATCCCCTGGCCGTGGGGTAGGCGACCATGCGGAATTTCTCCGCCCTCCGCTCTTCGCCGTTGAACACGGAGACGACGTCGACGAGCTCACCGTCCTCGACGCCGGCGGGGGCAAGATCATCGGGATTGATGAGGATCACCCGGCGACCGCCGGAGATGCCGCGGTAGCGGTCGTCGAGGCCGTAGAACGTCGTGTTGTACTGATCGTGCGAGCGCATCGTCTGCAGCACCAGGTGCCCCTCGTGCGGGTGCAGGTATTCCAACGGCCTGGTGGAGAACTGGGCACGACCCTCGGCGGTGGCGAAGGACCGGTGATCGCGGGGCGGGTTCGGCAAGACGAAGCCGTACTTGTCCCGCACCCGGGTATTGAAGTCCTCGGTGCCGGGAATGACTCGGGAGACGTGGTCGCGGATGACGTCGTAGTCCTCGGCCATGGCCTTCCAGTCGACAGGATGCTCTGGACCGAGCACCGCCTCGGCGATGCGGGCCAGCAGCACGGGTTCGGCGAGCAGGTGATCCGAGACCGGTTCGAGCCGACCCTGGGTCCGACTGACCACCGACATGGAGTTCTCGACGCTGAGGAACTGGGACCCGCCCGGGTGCTTGTCGTCTCGGTCGGTCCGGCCGAGCGTCGGCAGGATGATCGAGGTCTTCCCATGGACGACGTGGGAGCGGTTGGGCTTCGTCGAGATGTGCACCGTCAGGCCGGTCTTCTTCAGTCCCTCCTCCATGGTGGGGGTGTCGGAGTTCGCCATCGCGAGGTTCCCACCGAGGGAGACGAAGACGTCGACCTCGCCGCGGGACATGGCGTGCATCGCCTCGGTCGAGTCGTAGCCATGCTCCCGCGGTGCGCTGATGCCGAATTCGGTGTCGAGGCGCTGCAGGAAGTCTTCCTTGGGCTTCTCCCAGATCCCGAAGGTCCGGTCGCCCTGGACATTGGAATGTCCGCGCACGGGGCAGGCACCGGCCCCGGGTTTGCCGAAGTTGCCCTGCAGGAGAAGCAGGTTGACGATCTCCTTGATCGTGTCGACCGAGTGGGGCTGCTGGGTGATTCCGAGGGCCCAGCAGAAGATGGTCGCCTTCGAGGCCGCGAGCATGTCGGCGACGTGTTCGATCTCGGTGCGTTCGAGACCGGTGGCGAGTTCGATCTCGGCCCAGTTGAGATCCTTGCGGGCGTCCGCGTAGTCGGCGAATCCGTCGGTGGAGGATTCGATGAAGTCGCGGTCGACGATGGTGCCGGGGGCGTCGGCCTCCTTCTTCAGGAGCAGGTGGCCGAGAGCCTGGAACAGTGCCTGATCTCCACCCACGCGGATCTGCAGGAATTCGTCGCTGGTGCGCTTTCCGTCGGCGAGCAGGCCCTTGGGAGTCTGCGGGTCTTTGAACCGGAGCAGGCCCGCTTCGGGAAGCGGATTCACCGCGACGACCTTGCCGCCGTTGCGGCGGCATTCGGCGAGTGTGCCGAGCATACGTGGATGGTTCGTCCCCGGGTTCTGTCCGACCACGAAGATGAGTTCGGCCTTCTCGAGGTCTTCGAGTGAGACGGTGCCTTTGCCGATGCCGATCGTCGGCGACAGGGCGGTGCCGGAGGATTCGTGGCACATGTTCGAGCAGTCGGGAAGGTTGTTCGTGCCGATGCTGCGCGCGAGGAGTTGGTAGAGGAACGCCGTCTCGTTCGGAGTCCGACCCGAGGTGTAGAAGACCGATCGGTTCGGGTCGGTGGCCCGAATGTGCTCGCCGATGATGTCGAAGGCCTCGGACCACGCGATAGGCGAATAGTGGGTGTCACCGTCGCGGATGATCATCGGATGGGTAATCCGGCCCGACTGGCCCAGCCAGTATTCGGTCTTCTGCTCGAGTTCCGCGATGGGATGCTGTTCCCACCAGCCGGGGGTGGCGACACGGGTGGTGTTCTCCTCGGCGAGAGCCTTGGCACCGTTCTCGCAGAATTCGATCTTCTTCCGGTCCCCGGTGATCGATTCCGGCCAGGCGCATCCGGGGCAGTCGACTCCGTCCGGCTGGTTGACCCGGAACATCGAGCGCACGGTGCGGCTGGCTCCACCCTGCTTGAGACCGCGCTCGAAGGCGACTTCGACGGCTTTGAGGCCCGCCGCCGCGGTCTTCGGTGTGCTGACGACGAGATCATCCTCGTCGATGTCGTCGAATTCGACCTTGCGGCCGCGCACCTGTGCCATTGCCAATCACCTCTGACCGAAGAACGGAACTGTTGAACCATCCTAGCGGAGTTCGGTGGTGGCGTCGGTGGAGAATCCAGTGTGCGGACACCATCTCATCTGCGGGGATGACTGCGAATGCGACGGCAGCAAGAAGCGGCCCCTCCGGGAACACTCTGCCCGGATGGGCCGCTTCGTGAAGCTGAATCGGATGGGAGTTCAGAAGTCCCAGTTCTTGCTCTCTTAGGAAGCACAGTCATCGTCCTTCCCGGTGAGAGGCGGGAATTCTTGTGGTCGAGGAGATCGCCGGACTCGTGGCCTATCTCGCCAGTCCGATCTCCTCCGCCGTCAACGGGGCCGCGCTCCGTGCGGACGGCGGCGTCCTGCCGACGCTGCTCTGAGCCGACGCGGCCTCGAGGTCCCAAAGACAAACGAGAAGACGATCGATGGGTGTCGGCGCCTGCTCGTCTCCCCGGGCCTGCCCACGACATCCCAATCACGGGCTTGACTCTGACGCGACGTCATCGTTTGTGCTTGTCACATGACACGGATCATCTTCTTCTACCTGACCTCCTTCGGCACATCGTTGCTGGGCAACTCGATCACCGCGATAGTGCTCCCACTACTCGTCCTATTCACCACGGGCAGTCCGCTGGGAGCCGGGGCCGTTGCTCTCGCCGCCGCAGTGCCCTCTGCTCTCGCCGGACTGCTGATGGGCTCACTCATCGACCGAATCAACCGTCGCACCGCCGCGGTCCTCTCCGACGTGATCTCGGCTGTGGCGTTGATGGTCCTGCCCGTCATCGATCTCACCTTCGGACTGAACCTGGGATGGTTCATCGCCGTGGCGATGCTGAACTCCTTCGGCGACGTCCCCGGTATCACGGCGCGGGAGGCCATGCTCCCGGCCATCGCTCGGGCCGCCAGGCTGGACTCTTCGCGGCTGATCGGCCTGCGGGAATCCCTCGCAGGGGTCTCGCTGCTGGTCGGCCCAGCCATCGCCGGTATCCTCGTCGCCTCCCTGAAACCGGTGACGGTCATGTGGGTGACCGCCGGCATCGCGGCACTGGCTGCCCTGCTGACCCTCGTCATTCCCTCCCACGCCTCCAGACTGCCGCCCGCGCAGCAGGAGAATTCTGAGTCCGAGCCGCCCGGCTCCATTTTCCACGGCCTGGCGATCATCTTCCGCACACCACTCCTGCGCACCGTCGTCCTGCTGGGATTGGCGCTGGCCGTCGTGCTCGCCGCCACACAGGGCATGGTGATCCCGGTACATTTCGCCTTTCAGGACGAGGCCGGATTCGTTGGATTCGTGCTCAGCGCGTTGGCTGCGGGTCTGCTTGTCGGGGGTGGGCTCTTCGCCGGATTCGGGGCCAGGATCCCGCGCCGGGGGTGGTTCGCCGTCGGTGTCATCGTCGTCGCTCTCGGTTTCGCCGTCATCGGTATCCTGGGACCTGTGTGGTCGATCTTCGCCGGGGCTGCGATCGTCGGACTGGGCGGCGGCTGCATGAACGCCGTCGTCGGACTGACTTTCGTGGAGAACGTCGCAGATGCCAAACGCGGGAAAGTATTGGGTGCCCAGAACGCCCTGATGACTCTTGTCCCGTCGGCGGGCATCGGTGGAGCCGCTCTGCTCATCGAGATCGGTAGCCTGCACCTGGCCACGACGGCTCTCGTCCTCCTGTGGATCGGCGCGGCCGCCCTGGCCCTGCTCAGTCCCAGTATCCATCGATTAGGGAAGGTGTCACCCTGATGCGCATCGCAGAATTGGCAGAGCTCGCCGGGGTGACGGTCCGAACCATCCGCTACTACCACCAGGTCGGCGCGCTGCCGGAGCCGCCGCGTCGGTCCAACGGATACCGTGATTACACTGCGGATCATCTGGTTGCCCTGCTGAGGATCAGCCAGTTGACCAGCTCAGGTCTGTCGCTGGCACAGGCTGGGGCCGTGGCCGCTGACTCCGGTTCCTCTTCCACCGAAGAGGCGCTGGACGAGGTGGACCGGGTCCTGGAAGAGAAGATCGCGGCTCTGACCGAACAACGCGAGCGGCTGGCCCGAGCGCGCGCCGGGCGCCACGTCGGACTCTCGAGGGCAGCGGCTGCTTTGAGCCTGACATCCGCCGACATACCGGTCGCCATCGCGATCGCCCACTTATACCGGGATCATCCGCAGATCGATGTTTTCGCCGATGCGCTCCTGGACCCGCAGATGCGGTCGGCCCTGGCGCGTTTGCAGGAGCGTTTCGACGCCATCGACGAGACCACCACCGACTGCGAGCTCTGTCAGCTCATGGCGCAGGCGCAGAGACTGGTCTCCGAGGTCGCCGATGGACTGCCGGCGCTGACCGAGGAGCAGTTACAGGTCATCCTCGATCTGGCAGAACGCGACTTGAACGACCGGCAGAAGGACTTCATGCGCATCGAGACGGGACCGCCGTCCTAGGCTCCTGTCTCTTACCTGCGCAGCCGGCCAGGCGACGGCTCAGGGCACCGTCGTGCCCTCCAGGTGATCGCCGGCTTCTCGTGGCAGGTCTCGACTTTCACCTTTGCCGGACCAAGGCGAACCGCCGGTCACGACTCGGCGATTCGGTCCACCCGCTTCCCATCACACCCACCAGAGTGAGGAAACCTACCCATGCGAATCTTCCACAGCTTTCGGACCATCCTGCGCGTCAACTGGTACCCGTACCTGGTATCCAACATCGTGGTCTACGGCATTCTCCTAATGGCGATGATCGTGTCCGTCTACATCCCCGGCCTGCATGACATCGGCCATCGGAACACCGACGCCTTCCTCAGCTCGCCCGGGTCGTCCTTGGTTGCCGAGGCCTACAGCAGCGGCAGCATCGTCAGACCAGCGCTGCTGACCTTCCTCGGCAACTTGCTGTTCGGAGCATTGGGGACCACGACATTGCCCACGTTGATCATTCCCTTCTTCGGCGTGGTCGCGACGATTGCGCGGGCTGTTTTCATCGGCATGCCCTACGCCCCGACATCACTCGAGGAGCTGATCACCGTGATCACCGTCTCGCCGGTGCTGCTGATCGAGTTCCAGGCCTATGTCCTGGCGATGCTGGGATCGATCATCCTCTGGCGATCGACCTTCGGTTACCGGCGACTGAATCTGTCATCGGCCTGGGAGGGGTACCTCGCCGGTGTCAAGGACAACTTGCGCCTCTATCCGATGATCGTCATCCTGCTTCTGGTCATTGCGCTGGTTGAGGCCGTCACAGCCCTTTTCCTGCACTGAACCTCGATGCGCCGGCAATGGCCTTCGACGTGCAGCGCTGACGCCGGCGGCGCTTTTCGATCTGCCAGACAGTGATGATCGCGATGGCCTGTGCGAGGAGAAGGATCAGCATGTAGGGTCCGCCGGCACCGGCGCTGCGGTCCTGGCCGATACCGCCGCCCTCGGCGAACAGGGCCCCGATGCCGTAGGCAAAGACATTGTTCATGACGTGGAAGGCGATCGGCGCTTCGAGACCACGGCTCAGCAGAGCCATGACCGCGGTGCTCGCCCCGAGGCCCAGGTAGTTCAGGATCATCCACGGATCCAGGCTGGTGTGGACGACGGCGAAGAGCACACTCGAACCGGTGATTCCGACGATGAGCGCCGGACGGGAGGCACGGACCCAGGAGGCGTAGGAGGCGGTGAGGACGCCGCGGAAGGCGACTTCCTCCGCCGCAGCCTGCAATGGCGTGGTCAGCACCAGCACCACCAGCAGTGCGATGGTGGTGCCGGAGACGGCGAACAGCGAGAGCGGTGAAGGGTGGATCAGCTGGACTGCCGCATTGGCGAGGATCATGAGTGCGGCGAAGAGGCCGGCGTACATCCCTAGCCGGCGCCATCGGAAAGCCCGTCCCACGCTCAGTGCGGATCGCCATGGAACCCGCCCGGCTTTCGCGAGGACGACGAGTGCCAGCGGGGCGACGAGGATGGTTGAGAGATTGATCGCCAGGAAGGTCAAAGGTGTCAGCGAGGCGTCATTGGGATCTTTGCCGAGCAGGCGGATCTCGACGAGGGCGGCGATGCCTCCCAATATCAGCTGGAGGCCATAGACCGCTGCGACGACGACGATCGTCAAGACCAAGGGGACCCACCACCGCATCGACAGGTGGGCGCCGAAAGGACGTGTTAAGTCGACGGACGGGGAGGCGCTCGGGGGTTCGTTGAGGGTCGGGTCAGGCGAGACGGTCATGGTGGTCCTCCTTGGGACGGTGTGAGTTGGACGAGACAGGGCATTCGTCCGGGATGATGGCGAAGCGTCGCCAGATGGCGCCGAACAGCAACCCGATTGAGCCACTCAGAGCCGCGATGGCTATCGCATTGGTGAGGGCGCTGATGGGCACCGTGCCCACGAGCAGGAACATCGAGGTGAAGAACACGATGAGCATGAGCGGGACAACCTGCATCGCACCTTCGTAGAGGAGCAGGTCAACCATCGTGGCGCCTCGTCCCGTCCCGTTGGGGCAGGGCCTCGAACGGTCTCGATCCGGCGGAGCCATCCGTCGCACCGAGGCTGACGGGCGGCACGGCTCGGTGAGCGCATTCCTGCGAGGAGCTCAAGGGCCCATGCGGGATGAGGGTCTGCTCGGCGAAGAGCGGTGCCTGTGTACGGCGCTCGGGGCACCGGGTTCGGAAGCGGTCCCGGGCAACAGTAGGCTGGCGGCAGTCGGATGCCGAACGGGATGAGGCCGTTCCTCCAAGGTGGACGCAGTGCTTCCCGAACTCGTGCCGTTGGGAAGTCTGTCCAGTACTGGTCATGTCAGGGGCTCCTACGCGAAGGCGGGTATGTTCACTACCATCGGAACCCGTGCCCCGAGGGCACAGTCAAGACCGTGCTTCCAATTCCCTCCCCCATCCACGAGGATGGAGGCATGAATGTTCGCCCTGGTGTCCGTTGATGGCTTGGAGCATGCGCCAACTCGCGGACCTCGCCGACACCACGGTGAAGGCGATCCGGCACTATCATGCGACCGATGTGCTCGAAGAGCCCGCACGCGCGTCCAACGGTTACAAGCAGTACGGCACGACCCACCTGGTGCGACTATTACAGATCAAACAGCTTCGGGAGCTGGGGATGTCGACGGCAGAGATCCGATCAGCGGACGACTCGGAGGACATGTTCTTCGAGACCGTACGCGCGCTCGATGCTCGACTCGCCGCCTCTATCGAACGTGAACAGAAGATCAGAGCCGACCTCGCCGAGCTGCTCGCCCACCGAGCCGGACCAGACGTTCCCGTCGGCTTCGAATCCGTTGCCGACGGCCTCACCGGGTCGGACAGGGCGTTCATAGCGATCAGCACACTGCTCTATGACGAACAGGGCATGCAGGACCTGCACGAAATCGCCGAACACCACCAGGACACCGACATCGCTTTCAACGAACTGCCAGCCGATGCAAGCGCCGAGGCCATCCACGCTGTCGCCCTGCGGCTCGTACCAGTGCTGCGCAGGATCCACGAAAGCTACCCCGACACACGGATCCCGCCCCAGCCGACAACAGCGCGCAGACGCGAGGCGATTCACGCCCTGTACCAGTCGCTGCCCGATCTCTACAACCCAGCACAGATCGGAGCCCTCGCGCAGGCGTACCGTCTCACCCAGGACAATGGGTCATCGGACGAAGCGGACACCTGAAGGTGGCTCCCATTCTCCCTGCGCGATCATCGTGTGCACACTGGCGAGCCACGTGGGAGCGTCGGTCTTGGTGAGGAACGTCAACGCCTTGTCGTCCTCCGTGTGGGCCGAGTGCATCGGCCCGTCTGGGGCCGGGCAGCGCTCCTGTCACCGTCCTGACGAGAGCTTCCGAAGGCTCCCCCAGGTCTCCCGCTACGCCGCCGTCTTACGCTTCTTCGTGGTGCTCATCGTGCCCTCCTCCGTCCTTCGGACGGAGGCACGAAAAGAGGCCCGGACCGTGCAGTTTCCTGCAGGTCCGGGCCTCCCATCACCCCTTTCGGGCCTCGAGTAAGCTCTGGGGTCTCAGAAGTCCCAGTCCTCGTCTTCGGTGTTCTCGGCCTTGCCGATGACATAGGACGAACCCGAACCCGAGAAGAAGTCGTGGTTCTCGTCGCTGCCGGGTGAGAGTGCCGCGAGGATCGCCGGATTGACGTCGGTGACCTCCTTGGGGAACATCGCCTCATAGCCGAGGTTCATCAGCGCCTTGTTCGCGTTGTAGTGGAGGAACTTCTTGCAGTCCTCGGCCAGACCCACGGAATCGTAGAGGTCGTGAGTGTAGGCGACCTCGTTCTCGTAGAGCTCGAACATGAGGTTCATCGTGTAGTCCTTGAGCTCCTGCCTGCGCTCCTCGGACTGCGACTCGAGCCCCTTCTGGTATTTGTAGCCGATGTAGTAGCCGTGGACGGCCTCATCGCGGATGATGAGCCGGATGAGGTCGGCGGTGTTCGTCAGTTTCGCATGCGCTGACCAGTACATGGGCAGGTAGAAGCCGGAGTAGAAGAGGAAGGATTCGAGCAGCGTCGAGGCGACCTTGCGCTTGAGCGGATCGTCACCCCGGTAGTAGCTGAGGATGATGTCAGCCTTCGACTGCAGGTAAGTGTTCTCCCGCGACCAGCGGAAGGCCTCGTCGATCTCCTTCGTCGAGCACAGGGTGGAGAAGATCGACGAGTACGACTTCGCGTGCACGCTCTCCATGAATGCGATGTTCGTCATCACTGCCTCTTCGTGCGGCGTGACAGCGTCAGGAATGAGCGAGATCGCACCGACCGTGCCCTGGATCGTGTCGAGCAGGGTCAGACCGGTGAAGACCCGCATCGTCAGCGTCTTCTCGTCCTCGGTCAGAGTCGCCCAGGAGGGAATGTCGTTGCTCAGCGGAACCTTCTCCGGCAGCCAGAAGTTGCCGGTCAGACGATCCCACACCTCATCGTCGATCGGATCGACGACGCGGTTCCAGTTGATGGCGTCGACATGCGAGGCCAGAGTCAGATTCTCCACGGGTTTCCCTCTTCCCAAAAAGTCCAGTTCTGCAAGAGTCACGAAGTCGTCTTCGTGCTCGGATTCAGCGGTCTGCTGCGCAGGCGGTCGTCCGATGTGTCGGGGCCGATGCTCGTGGTGCTCAAGCGCACCCCGTAAGAATCCGGCGGACCGATTCGCTTCGGTCCGCCGGATTCGATGATCACAGCATGCAGGAGACGCAGCCCTCGACCTCCGTGCCCTGCAGCGCGAGCTGCCGGAGCCGGATGTAGTAGATGGTCTTGATGCCCTTGCGCCATGCGTAGATCTGCGCCTTGTTGATGTCACGGGTGGTTGCGGTGTCCATGAAGAACAGCGTCAGCGACAGGCCCTGGTCCACGTGCTTCGTGGCCTCGGCGTAGGTGTCGATGATCTTCTCGTACCCGATCTCGTATGCATCCTGGTAGTACTCGAGGTTCTCGTTGTCCATGAAGGGAGCCGGATAGTACACGCGCCCGACCTTGCCCTCCTTGCGGATCTCGATCTTCGAGGCCACCGGGTGGATCGACGACGTCGAGTTGTTGATGTAGGAGATCGAACCGGTCGGCGGCACGGCCTGCAGGTTCTGGTTGTAGATGCCGTGCTCGGCCACCTGGGCCTTGAGCTCGCGCCAATCGTCCTGCGTCGGGATGTGCACGCCCGCATCGGCGAAGAGCTGCGCGACCCGCTCGGTGCGCGGCACCCACGCCTTATCGGTGTACTTGTCGAAGTATTCGCCGGTGGCGTACTTCGACCGTTCGAAGCCGGCGAACGTGGTGCCCCGCTCCTTCGCGATCTCCATCGACGCCCGCACACAATGGTAGGCGACGGTGTAGAAGTACATGTTCGTGAAGTCCAGGCCTTCGTCGGAGCCGTAGTACACGTGCTCGCGGGCGAGGTAGCCGTGGAGGTTCATCTGGCCCAGGCCGATCGCGTGGGACATGTTGTTGCCGCGGGCGATCGAGGGCACGGACTGGATGTCCGAGGTCTCGGCGACGGCGGTGAGTCCGCGGATCGCGGTCTCGACGGTCTGTCCGAAGTTCTCCGAGTCCATCGTCAGGGCGATGTTGAGCGAACCGAGGTTGCACGAGATGTCCTTGCCGATCTCGTCGTAGCCGAGGTCGGCATCGTACCGGCTGGGTTCGGAGACCTGGAGGATCTCCGAGCACAGGTTGGACATGATGATCTTGCCGTCGATCGGGTTGGCCTTGTTGACGGTGTCCTCGAACATCACGTACGGGTAGCCGGATTCGAACTGGATCTCGGCCAGGGTCTGGAAGAACTCGCGGGCGTTGATCTTCTTCTTCTTGATCGAGGCGTTGTCGACCATCTCCGTGTACTTCTCCGTGACGTTGACGTCGGAGAAGGGCATGCCGTAGACGCGCTCGACGTCGTAGGGGCTGAAGAGGTACATGTCCTCGTTGCGTTTGGCCAGTTCGAAGGTGATGTCGGGGATCACGACGCCCAGGGACAGGGTCTTGATCCGGATCTTCTCATCGGCGTTCTCGCGCTTGGTGTCGAGGAAGCTGTAGATGTCCGGGTGGTGGGCGTGCAGGTACACGGCACCGGCACCCTGACGGGCACCCAGCTGGTTGGCGTAGGAGAAGGAGTCCTCGAGCAGCTTCATGACCGGGATGACGCCGGAGGACTGGTTCTCGATCTTCTTGATCGGGGCGCCGGACTCACGGATGTTCGTCAGGGCGAAGGCCACACCGCCGCCGCGCTTCGACAGCTGCAGGGCGGAGTTGATGGACCGACCGATCGACTCCATGTTGTCTTCGATGCGCAGCAGGAAGCAGGAGACGAGTTCTCCGCGCTGCTTCTTGCCGGCGTTGAGGAAGGTCGGGGTGGCCGGCTGGAACCGACCGGAGATGATCTCGTCGACGAGCTGGGTCGCCAGCAGCTCATCGCCGCGGGCGAGGAACAGGGCGACCATGACGACGCGGTCCTCGAAGCGTTCGAGGTAGCGCTTTCCGTCGAAGGTCTTCAGCGTGTAGGAGGTGTAGAACTTGAAGGCACCCAGGAAGGTCTGGAAGCGGAACTTCTGATCGTAGGCGCGCTTCGACAGCGCCTCGATGAAGTCGAACGAGTACTGCTCCAGGACCTCGGGCTCGTAGTAGTCCTTCTCGACGAGGTAGTCGAGCTTCTCCTTGAGGTCGTGGAAGAAGACGGTGTTGTTGTTGACGTGCTGGAGGAAGTACTGCCGGGCAGCCTGCTTGTCACGTTCGAACTGGATCCGACCGCTCTCGTCATACAGGTTCAGCATGGCGTTGAGCGCGTGGTAGTCCAGATCCGTCTCTTCGCGGATGATGTCCTCTACATTGCGGTCTTCAGCGAGCTCGCGCACAGTTTGTCCAATCCTAGATTCACCGCATCGACGTCCTCCGGGGTTCCCAGGAGTTCGACTCGGTACATGAGGGGTACTTGACATTTGACGGCGACCTTCTTGGCCGCTCGACAGTAATCTTCGCCGAAGTTCGTGTTTCCGGCGCCGATGACACCGATGAGGTGACGTCGGTTCTCGTCGTTATTGAGGAATTTGATGACCTGCTTGGGGATGGCGCCTTGGGTGCGTCCCGCCCCATAGGTCGGAGTCACGAGGACGAACGGTTCGTCGACTCTCAGCGTCTCCTGCTTCGTCAGCAGCGGAATCCGGAGAGCCGGATGCCGCAGCTTGCCGACGAAGCGGTGGGTGAACTCAGAGCTGCTGGAGTAATAGACCAGGAGCATTTCAGGCCACGACGGACGCCGTCTGCTCGCCGGTCAGGGTGGCGATCTTGTCCGGGCGGAATCC
Source organism: Brevibacterium atlanticum (assembly GCF_011617245.1). Taxonomy (NCBI): domain Bacteria; kingdom Bacillati; phylum Actinomycetota; class Actinomycetes; order Micrococcales; family Brevibacteriaceae; genus Brevibacterium; species Brevibacterium atlanticum. The sequence continues at coordinate 2,983,307 of NZ_CP050152.1, forward strand.
CGACCAGTGATCGTTGTCGGTGACGACGACGGGTGCCTGCATGTACCCCATGGCCTTGACGACGTCGAGGGCGTTCTCGTCGACGCTGAGATCGACCGACTTGTACTTCAGTCCCTTGGCATCGAGCGCACGGTAGGTGGCGTTGCACTGGACACAAGCGGGCTTGGTGTACACGGTGATCATGGCGACTCCTCAATTCTGCCTTGCGGCTTCCGCGTTCTGTGTGGCGTGATCGGGCCCTTCGCCTGCCGAATCATGATGAAGATCACGACGCGCAGGCCCAGGGTCGACCACTAGATGTTGTGTTCGGGTACGACCTTACCCCTATATCCAGTGTTACACCAGTGTCATTTCGACGGTCCACATCGCTGTGTGCGCACCGTCCACATTCGTCCACAGGCTGTGAAAGACACCCATGTAGTTCGATCACCTGCGAGGACACTGGGGACAGCGACGAACGAGTCGTTTCTCCGCCGATTTCCCGACGCAGTTTTCCACCGCTGTCCACAGAAAAAATTTCTGCCTGTGGGTGTGTCGGGACCACTTGCCTCACCTCCTCTGCTGCGCCGGGTTCCCCGGTTCTGATCTGTGTCATCGACGCTACAGGTCGGCACTGACACGGAGGCGAGGATCACGGCCGGCATCCGCCCCGTGTGTCAGCACTGACACGTCACGGACTGTCTCACGTCAGTGCCAACCAATATGCTGGAGACCACACCGCACCGAATCGAGAGGCATGGGACTATGACGGCGACCGCACCGGCCAACACCCAGGAGATCGCACACGCGCAGACCATCCTCAAGGGGCTGGAGTCCTATCTCGACCATTTCGTCGTCGGTCAGCAGCGTCTGCGCGAATCCCTGCTCATCGGACTCCTCTCCGGGGGCCATCTGCTCCTCGAAAGCGTCCCGGGACTCGCGAAGACCACGGCCGCGGCCGCCCTGGCCAATGCCGTGGACGGGAAGTTCTCCCGCATCCAGTGCACGCCCGACCTGCTGCCGGCCGACATCATCGGCTCACAGATCTACAACGCCCAGGAAGGCTCGTTCAACACCGTGCTCGGCCCGGTGCATGCGAACATCGTCCTCCTCGACGAGATCAACCGGTCCTCGGCGAAGACGCAGTCGGCGATGCTCGAAGCGATGCAGGAGAAGCAGACGACCATCGGCGGTCAGCGCTTCGAACTCCCCCGCCCGTTCCTCGTCATGGCCACGCAGAATCCGATCGAGCAGGAAGGCACGTACCAGCTGCCCGAGGCTCAGCTCGACCGGTTCATGATCAAGGACCTGCTCACCCATCCGAACCCGAACGAAGAGGTCGAGATCCTCTCCCGACTCGACTCCGGCGTCTTCGACAAGGACTCGGTGCCGGACCCGGCGTGCAGCCTCGACGATGTGGTGACCATGCAGCGCTATGCCCGCACCATCTACATCGACCCCGCGATCACCCGCTACCTCGTCGAACTCGTCCACGCGACCCGCAACACGTCGAAATACCTCGGCCGCTACGCCCCCTTCATCGAGTACGGCGGCAGCCCGCGCGCCTCTATCGCGTTCACGAACGCCGGCCGGGCACTCGCCATGATCCGCGGCCGCAACTACGTCATCCCCGAAGACATCAAGGACCTCGCCCACCGGGTGCTGGCCCACCGCATCCAGCTCAACTTCGAAGCCGCCGCCGAGAACATCACGAGCGCCCAGGTCGTCGATGCCCTCCTCATGGCCGTGCCCACTCCCTGATCGGCTGCGACGATGACTGTCCTGCTCAATCGCATCAAGGCGCGGATGACCATCCACGCCCACCGCCGCACTCGCCGCCTCCTCGACGGCGACTACTCCTCGGTGTTCCACGGCCACAGCCTCGACTTCGATGATCTGCGCGACTACATCCCCGGCGACGAGATCCGCGACATCGACTGGAAGGCCACGGCCCGACACACCGAACCGCTGGTCAAACGCTATGTCGCTCACCGTCGGCACATCCTCGGCCTCGTCGTCGACACCTCACGGAACTTCGACGCCGTGACCTCGGCGGGAGCGGACAAACGCCACCTGGCGATCCTCATGGCCGGAATGATCGGCTACCTCGCCGTGCGCCACGGCGACGACGTCATGCTCATCCACGGCAGCGCCGAACGCACGACCGCCTCCCCGCGCAAGGGCAGCGAAGCCCACCTCGAGCACCTCCTGCAGCAGATCCTCGCCGAAGCGGACACCGACTCCCCCGGGGCGATCAACACCCAGCTGCAGTGGATCAGCACCCACATCAACCATCGGATGCTGCTCGTCGTCATCTCCGACCAGGCCCCGCTCGGTCCCGACGAGGAGGCGATGATCCGCCGGCTCCGCGCCCAGCACGAGGTCCTGTGGATCACGGTCACCGACGCGGATCTCGCGGGACTGCCGGCCGCCTCGGCGCCGTTCGACGTCGCCCGCCCCGATCATGGACTGCCGTCGGCGGTGATGACGAAACCGCAGGTGAGGCAGGAATTCGCCCTCGCCGAGGCGGCCCGCCGCCAGCATCGCATCGACCTTCTCGCGAAGCTCGGCATCGCCCACACCGAGATCGATCATCCGAAGTCGGCCCTGGGCCGACTCCACACCCTTCTGCTGAGGCACCGCCATGGGCCCCGCTGAACTCGTCGGTCCCCTGCAGATCTCACCCGCCTGGTATGTCGCGGTGATCCTCGCGCTGCTCATCGTCGCCGGCAACTTCTTCGCCCCGCTCATCCGGCTCGCCGCCGGTGCCACCGGAGCCAGCGGCCCGCGCATCCCGATCCCGGTGCGCAGCACCTACCTCTCGCGCATCTCGAGCGTGGAGTCGGACCTGGAGACGGAGAACGCGGATGTCCGCGATTCCGCGCGGACGCTGGCGAAGATCGTCCGCGACTTCGCCCACGACGCCTGGGGCGTCAAGTCCGAACACCTGACCTATCGTGATGCCGCAGTCGCCGGACTCGACGACCTCGCCGCATGCCTCCTCGGCCTGTACGAAGCCGAGTTCGCCGAAACGGAGCCGGCGGACCTGCAGGCACAGATCGCCGATGCCAGGAAGCTGGTGGCCCGATGGTCCTGATGTTCTGGTGGCTGGCCCTCATCCTCGCAGTCCTCGCCATCGCGGCGGTCTGGTTCTTCCGCCGCCCGAAAGCCACAGCGTCGTCGCTGCCCGTGGCCCACAGCGGTCGGATGACGAGCCTGCCGAGCTTCCACCGAGCCATGCGCACCCGCCTGCTCACCACGGTCGCCCTCCTCGGCGTCATCGTCCTCACCGGTCTGTCCTCCCTGGCCGGCATCGCCCGCCCCGCCTGGATCGAAACCGTCAACCCGGAGAAGAAGCTGCGCGACGTCATGCTCTGCCTCGACGTCTCGGGTTCGATGCTCGGCTATGACGCGGACCTGCTCGAGGCCTATCAGGAACTCGTCGACCGGTTCGACGGCGAACGCATCGGCATGACCGTCTTCAATGCCACAGCGGTCTCGGCCTTCCCACTCACCGACGACTACGACATGGTCGAGAACTTCCTCGCCGAAGCCGAGGACGGCTTCCGCACCTGGGGCTCGGAGGGCACCGACTATTCGTGGTCGACTTCGCCTCCGAACATCGGCGGCTCCTCCCTCATCGGCGACGGGTTGGTCAGCTGCGTCGACAACTTCGACCGGAAGGACGAGAAGCGGTCCCGGTCGATCGTCTTCGCCACGGACAACATGCTCGCCGGAGATCCACTGTTCGACCTCAACGAGGCCGCCGACATCGCCGTCGATGCCGATGTGCGCGTCTACAGCCTGTCCCCGCCCTCGATCCTGACGACGACGCAGACGAAAGAGCTCAAATCGGTCTCCGACCGCACCGGCGGCAAGCAGTTCGATATGGGATCGGCCTCGACCATCGACCGCATCGTCGAGGAGATCCAGAGCCAGGAGGCCGAGAACACTCCCGGCCGTTCCTACACGATCGTCCACGACATGCCCGCGATCCCGCTCGGGCTCGCCGTGTTCGGGCTCGCCGGAGTCTTCGTCCTGGCATGGAGGACGAAATCATGATCTTCGATCCCGTCTTCACCTGGTTCGGCTGGGGCTTCCTCGTCCTCGCCCTTCTCACCGTGTGCCTCATCCCCGCCATCCGCGGCGACGGTCCACGCTGGAAATGGTTCGCCCGGATGGGCGTCGTCGCGATCCTCGCAGTGGCACTCGCCCGCCCCGGCATCCCGATCAAGTCCACCACCGAGGAGTACGAGGCCCAAGCGGACGTGTACTTCGTCGTCGACACGACGACGTCGATGGCCGCCGAAGACTTCGACGGAGACCGGACCCGCCTCGACGGGGTGAAGGAGGACATGCTCGCACTCGCCAAGGAGTTCCCCGGCACTCGCCTGTCCATCATCACCTTCGCCTCGACCGCGGCGACCGTGATGCCGCTGACGACCGATCACACCGCCTTCGCCTCCGCCGTCGACGTGCTCAGCCCGGAGACCTCCGTGAATTCGAAGGGGTCATCGATCACCGAGGCCGGGGATGAGCTCGACAAGCGCATGAGCGCCAACGATGAGGACCGCCCCGATAACAAGAGCGTCGTGTTCTACTTCGGCGATGGTGAGCAGACGGTCGATCAGGACCCCGACTCGTGGTCGTCCTTCGCCTCCCGCATCGACAGCGGAGCGGTATTCGGCTACGGCACCGCAGCCGGCGGGAAGATGCGGGATTCGCAGCCCTTCGGCTCCGGCGTCGGCGATGGCGCCGGAGGGGACGAACCGGGTCTCGGCGGTGACGATGACACGAACGGCGCCGACCACGATGACTACATCGTCGACGGCAACGGCAACCCGGGGATCTCGAAGATCGACGAGGGAAACCTCAAACGGATCGCCTCCGACCTCGGCGTCGACTATCACCACCGCGACGGCAAGGGTGCGATCTCCAGCGTCTACACCGCCCCGAAGTACGATCAGGCCCTGGTGAAGAAGGACGGCCGGGTCACCGTCGACGAGTACTTCTGGGTGCCCCTCATCCTCGTCTTCGCCTGGATCGCCGTGGAGTTGGTCTTCGGCGTCCGCGAATACCTCCGCCTCAAAGCGATCACTCCCCCACGCCCTCGCCGAGGCGGCCCTCCCGGGCCCGGGAATGTTCCCTACCAGCCGAGGCCAGGCGGCATGCCTGGCAGACCCGCCCCCGGCGGGGTGCCAGGACCAGGCCAGCCCGTGTCGTCCGGCCAGCCTGCATCCTCCGCCCAACGAGGAGGCCCGCGATGAACCGGATCAGAGGCCGGTGGGCGCGGCTGCGCCGGATCACGAAGATCAACCTCATCCTCGGCACGGTCTTCACACTCGTGGCCGCCTATATCGGTGTGACAGCGTACTTCGGCACCGCCTCCCAGGTCCGCTACACCTCGAACGACTTTCCCGGAGCGAAGAAGGCCGCGACCGCCTTCCTGCGGCTCAGCCCCCTCCAACGGCACATCGGCTACTTCAACCGCGGCACCGCCGAGGCGGCCGTCGGCGACTACGACGAAGCCCAGTCCGACCTCGAGGCGGCGCTGAAGATCGCACCGACCTCCGCCGAATGCGCGGTCCGGATCAACCTGTCCTTCGTCTACGAGAAACAGGCCGATGAGATCTCCTCACAGGATCCCGACCAGTCGCAGGAACTCTACGACCGTTCGCTCAAGACCCTCGAGGACGCACCCGAGGAATGCCAGCCGAAGAAGAGCGAAGAGAAGCAGAAGAGCGAGCAGGCCAAAGACCGCGTCGAGGACAAGAAGAAGGGCGAGAAAGCCAAGAACGACGGCACCGACGACAGCGATTCGGGCGATGACTCCCAGGATGGGGACTCACAGGATGGGGACCAGAAGTCCGAGGACGACAAGTCCTCCGAGGGAGATGAGAAGTCCGAGGACGAGAGCTCCGATGACTCGGAGAACTCCGAGGAATCCGACGGCAAGTCCGAACGCGAGAAGAAGCGGGAGGAGCTGGAGAAGCGCGGCGAGGACTCCGACCGGCAGCAGCAACAGCAGGGCCCCGGCGGCGACGGCGGACGGTCCGCACCGGACAAACCGTGGTGAGTCGGTCGACCGCCCCGGCGCCTGTGACATCATGAGGGCATGAACGCCGAGAACCCTTCCTCTTCTGCCCCATCGGGGCCGCGCCTGCGGTCCGCCCTCGACACCTTCCCGCCCTACATTCCGGGCAAGCCCCCGCGTCAGGTCGATGGGCTGCGGTCGTTCAAACTCTCCTCGAACGAGAACTTCCTCCCACCCCTGCCCGCGGTGCTCGACGCCATGGTCGCCCATGCCACGGACCCGGCACACTACCCCGACGACGCGGCTCTGACGCTGCGAGAGGGACTGGCAGGCCGCCTCGGTGTGGGCATCGATGAACTCGTCGTCACCACCGGAGCCTCCGAACTGCTCGTGGCTCTCACCCAGATCACCTCGGATGCGAGCACCGAAGCCATCTACCCGTGGCCGTCGTTCGAGATGTACCCGCAGACGACCGGACTCGCCGGGTCCGCGCGCATCGAAGTGCCGCTGACCGCCGACGGCCGCCACGACCTGCCGGCGATGGCGCGAGCGATCACCGACCGGACGAGCCTCATCATCCTCTGCTCACCGAACAACCCCACTGGCCCGGTCCTCACCGACACCGAGGTGCGCGCCTTCCTCGACGAGGTTCCCGACCATGTGCTCGTCGCCCTCGACGAGGCGTACTGGGAATTCGCCACTGCCCCCGACCGCGTTCGCGGACTCGAACTGGTGAAAGACCACGCGAACCTCGTGCTGCTGCGCACCTTCTCCAAGGCCCACGGCCTGGCCGGACTGCGCGTCGGCTATGCGGTGGCCCACCCGCAGGTCATCACCGGTCTGCTCAAGGCCGTCATCCCCTTCGGCGTCACCGACCTCAGCCAGGCCGCCGCCGTCGAATCGCTCAAGCACTGGGATGAGGTGCTCGAACGTTCCCGCTCGATCGCTGCGACACGGGACGCCTTCGCCCAGGCGCTGCGCGCACAGGGCTGGGACGTGCCCGAGGCGCAGGCGAACTTCGTCTGGCTGCCGCTGGGTGAGAAGTCCGGCGCTTTCGAAGACGCCTGCGTCGAACAGGCGGTGGCGGTGCGCAACCTCGGTGCCGGGGTGCGCATCAGCATCGGCGAGGACGAAGCGCTCGAACGGGTCCTGTCGATCGCGCAGACCTTCCGCACCGAACACTTCGGCTGAAGCGGGAATGACGAAACCGGTCAGAGTTCGGCGAGTTCGAGGGCCATCGCCACGGTCTGGACGTCGCCTGCCCGGGTGAGGTCCCGGCCGAGCAGCGCCTCGATCTTCTTCAGCCTCGCACGCACCGTGTGACGGTGGATGCCGAGTTCCGCTGCCACCTGCTCCCTAGCTCCCGAAGCGGCGATGTAGACCCGCAGCGTCGCCAACAGCTCCTGGCCTCCCCCGGCGCGGATGAGCTCGCCGAGGACGCCGTCGACGAAGCGGGCGGCCGCGTCCTCATCAACCGAGGACAGCAGAGCCCTGACCTCCGATGCTGCGGATTCGTGCTGGCTCCGCCACAGCGTCCACGCGTGGTGAATCCCGGCGGGTGCCACTCTCTTCTCCGCCAGCGCCTCGAGTCCCGTCGCCTCGGCGGCGCGGAGCACGAGATCGTCGAGACCCCGTTCGGTCGACCCGGCGACAGCGAGGATCGACCCGGCACGCGTGAGCAGGGCTTCGCCGACGATATCGGCGATGAGGTTCTCCGCTGCGTCCCCGCGCACCCCGCCGAAGATGCGCATCCCGGTCATCGCCACCGGTGCCAGCCCCGTCGCCCGCACCCACTCGGCGCGTGCCTCCTCGGTGGTCATCGCCGTCGTGAATAGCGGTGAGTGCCCGGTCCGAGCAGGCAGATCCGAGAGCGTCATCGCCAGCAGGGAGGCCGCAGTCGACAGGAGAAGGGCACGCGTCTTCGGAGAACCGGCCGCCTCGGCGGGGGTGAGAATCCACCCCAGCGGCCGGTCGCTGCCGAGCGGAACGGCCTCGACGATGTGCTCGCCGGTGCGGACCAGCCGCGGGGCGAGTGAGGGCTTCAGACACTCCTCGATGAGCACCATGCGCACGTCGGGATCGGCATCGTCCCCGGTCAGGGCCCGCCCTGTGGGCGAAACGAAGCGCACCCGAGTGCCGAGCGTCTCGGCCAGATCCGCCACCAGGGCGGCCGGTCCCGACTGCGCCAGTGCGGCGGCGAAGCGCCTCGCGGCGCTGCTCGCCCGTGTCAGCTCACGGTTCGTCTCGGCCTCACGCATGCGGGTGAAGGCATCGACGACGGCGACGAACGGCACCGGTTCGGGCACTCCGAAGAGCGGGAGTCCGACCGTTTCGGCCTCCGCGATGAGGATCGGCGGCACCTGCTGCCACGGCAGATCGGAGCCGAGCCCGATGCCGAGTGCATGGACGCCGACGGCCTTGAGGCGGCGGACATAGTCCTTCACCGTGACCGCCCCGAGGTCCTGCCCGACCCCGATCGTCAGCAGCACCTCCCCTCCGGCGAGCCATTCGTCGACCTCCGGCAGCTCCGAGGAGTGGACGATCGTCACCTCCTGCTCGGCTGCGGTGGGTGAGTCGACGATGACATCGAGAGCGAGTTCGCTGCGCGACCACAGCTGTTCGAGGCTGACCATGCGCCCATACTATCCAGACCGGATACCCCACGATCCATTTCGTCCATAGCGGATATCGGTGTTGCCTGGGCCACGTCCTAGGCTGATGGCACATCGCCCGCGAGAACGAAGGAGAGAGCCGATGCCGTCTCAGCCACTCGGCCCAGCCGACTACAGCAAGACGCCCCGCTACGCAGGTCCCCCGACCTTCGGACTGCTCCCACGCATCGACGAGGTCGAGGCCGCCCGCCCAGGTGAGAAGATCGACGTCAAGGTCATCGGCATCCCCTTCGACGCCGGCGTCAGCTACCGACCGGGAGCACGCTTCGGCCCTACTCACATCCGCCAGTCCTCGAAGCTGCTGCGCCCCTACAACCAGGCCACGAACGTCCACCCGTTCACCGCGCAGCAGGTCGCCGACTGCGGTGACCTCGGGGTCAACCCCTTCGACATCGAAAAGGCCATCACCACCGTCGAAGCCAACGCCGACGAGATGCGCGCCGACGGGGCGAAGCTGCTCACCCTCGGCGGGGACCACACCCTGGCCCTGCCCAACCTGCGGTCCCTGCACAAGACGCATGGGAAGATCGCCGTCCTCCACTTCGACGCCCACCTCGACACCTGGGACACCTACTTCGGTGCCCCGTACACGCACGGCACCCCGTTCCGCCGGGCCAGCGAAGAGGGTCTGCTCGACCTCGAATCCTGCCTGCACGTCGGCATCCGCGGGCCCCTCTACGGAAGGCAGGACCTCGAGGACGACAGTGTGCTCGGCTTCCAGATCATCCGCAGCGACGACTACCAGTTCACCTCGGTGGCCGATGTCGTCGCCCGCATGCGCGCCCGCCTCGGCGATGCCCCCGTCTACCTCTCGGTCGACATCGACGTCCTCGACCCGGCCGCCGCACCCGGCACCGGCACCCCCGAGGCCGGCGGCATGACCAGCCGCGAGCTGCTCAACTCGATCCGCGGACTGCAGGGCCTCAACATCGTCGGCGCCGAGATCGTCGAGGTCGCCCCGGCCTACGACCATGCCGAGATCACCGGCTTGGCCGCCGCACACGTCGGCTACGAGATGCTCTCCCTATGGGCCGCCGAAGCCACCGGCGCCACCGGACCGACCGGACCCTCCGGCGAAGCCCTCGGAGTCTGAGATGACGACCGAGGAGTTCCGCAACGGCGGACTGGCTGTCGTGGCCACCCTTGCCGCGCACGGCGTCGACACGATCTTCGGCATCCCCGGCACCCACAACCTCGAGTTCTACCGGCACCTGCCGGAGTTCGGAATCCGCGCGGTGACGCCGCGACACGAACAGGGAGCCGGCTACGGTGCCGACGGATACTTCCTCGTCTCCGGCAAGCCCGGGGTCGTCATCACGACCTCGGGTCCGGGTCTGACGAACGTCCTCACCGCCGCCGCGACCGCGTATGCGGAGTCGCGTCCGATGCTCATCCTCTCCCCCGGCGTGCCCACCGGCTTCGAGCGCGCCGACGTCGGCATGCTCCATGAGACGAAGGACTCCTCGGGCGCGGTGGGTCGGCTGCTCGTGTCCTCCCAGCGCACTCGCACCGCCGAAGGTGCCGCCCAGGCCGTCGCCGAGGCGTTCGCGATGTTCGCCTCATCTCGACCCGGACCCGTGCACATCGAGGTTCCGCTCGACGTGCTCGAAGGTGCCTGGAACGGCAGCGTCCCGACCCCGTTCATCGGTCGCCGTCCCGCCCTCGACGAGCATGTCGTCACCCGCGCCGCCGAGGCGGTCCGACGGTCCCGGCGTCCGCTCGTCATCGCCGGCGGCGGAGCCCGGCGAGCCCGCACCGAGGTGGCCCGCTTCGCCGAGGTGCTCGACGCTCCTGTGGCGACGACGGCCAACGGCAAGGGCATCCTGCCCGAGGACCATCCGCTCTCGCTCGGCTCGAACGTCCGCTTCCCCAGTGTCCAGGCCGAGTCCGCCGCAGCGGATGTGCTCATCGTGCTCGGCTCCGAGCTGGCCGATTCGGATCTGTGGGGCGGGATCATCGGCGCCCAGAGTGCGATCGGCGTCCGCGATCCATCTGCCGAACAGACCGTCATCCGCTGCGACATCGACCCGGACCAGCTGAACAAGAACCTGCCCGGCGACGTCCTCGCCTGCGCGGACACCGCGGAGTTCCTCACCGCACTCATGACCGCACTCGGCGACGGGAACCCGGCGGCCTCCTCGGCGGATGGTCCCGCAACGGAGACGCCCGAGAGCAACGGCAGGGCCGCCTCGGCGAAGGAATCCGGGGCCGATCGGGCCGGACGGATCCGGGAGGGCTGGGACGCCGATTTCGACTACACGTCGATCGGTGCCCGCGTCACCCGGCTCGTCGCGGCCGGCGCCGGGGATGGCGTCGTCATCGCCGGCGACTCCTCGCAGGTCACCTACGACGGAACCGTGCACGCCCTGACCGCGCGCACCCCCGACCAGCTGCTCTACATGCCCGGCTTCGCGACCCTGGGCTACGGCATTCCCGCCGCGCTCGGAGCGAAGGTCGCCGATCCGGCCCGGCCCGTCGTGTGCATCCTCGGCGATGGGGCGGCCATGTTCTCCGTCCAGGAGATCATGACGGCTGCGGAGCTGGGGCTCGGCATTCCCTTCGTCGTCGTCGACAACGGCGGTTACGCGGAGATCGAGGCGCAGATGGTCGAGCGCGACATCGCTCCCTTCGCCGTCCGGCTCGCCCGTCCGGATTTCGGCGCACTCGGGGCGTCGATGGGCGGGGCCGGGGTGGCAATCGCCGAATCAGACATCGATTCGGACCTGCCGTCCGCCGTCGCCGAGGCGCTCGATCGCACCGTACCCACCGTCATTCACGTCACCGTCGGTCACTGAACCGACATCGGACCTGTCGGGGCCTGCCCCGACACTGAAGGAGGAGTCGCAGTGGACTCACTGGTAGTCATCATCTATCTCGCCGCCATGGTGGGATTCGGAATCTGGGGAAGGTTCAAGGCGAAGAACCAGGACGACTTCCTCGTCGCCGGTCGCCGCCTCGGCGGGCTGCTCTACACGGGGACGATGTCGGCCGTCGTGCTCGGCGGGGCGTCGACGATCGGCGGGGTCGGCCTCGGCTACACCGCGGGGCTGTCGGGCATGTGGCTCGTCCTGTCGATCGGCCTCGGCATCATCGCGCTGTCCCTGCTATTCGCCCCGCGGATTCAGAAGCTCGAGATCTACACGGTCTCGCAGATGCTCGAACTCCGCTACGGGAAGGGCTCGCGGTTCATCTCCGGCGCGATCATGACCGCCTACGGGTTGATGATCTCGACGACGTCGACGGTGGCCTACGCGACGGTGTTCCACGCCCTGTTCGACCTCAACAAGTTCTGGTCGGTGCTCATCGGCGGCGGCATCGTCATCCTCTACTCGATGCTCGGCGGGATGTGGTCGATCACGCTCACCGACTTCGTCCAGTTCCTCATCCAGACCGTCGGCATCTTCCTCATCATGCTCCCGATCGTGCTGAGCAAGTCCGGCGGACTGGGCGATCTGTTCGCCTCGCTCCCGGCATCGCAGACCTCACCGGTGGGCATCGGGTGGCAGGCCGTGCTCGGCTACATCCTAATCTACACCCTCGGCCTGCTCATCGGGCAGGACATCTGGCAGCGCGTGTTCACCGCCCGCTCCCCCGGGGTGGCTCGGTGGGGCGGATTCTCCGCCGGAGTGTACTGCCTGCTCTATGCGGCGGCGGGTGCGCTCATCGGCATGGCCGCAACGAAGATCGTGCCGGGCATCGAGGTTCCCGATGATGTGTTCGTCGCCGTCGTCGACGCCTCGATGTCGCCGGTGCTCGCCGGTCTCGTCCTCGCCGCGGCTCTGGCCGCAATGATGTCGACGGCCTCGGGCTCACTCATGGCGGCCTCGACCGTGTGCCGGCAGGACATCGTCGAACCGATCCTCGCCCGCACGGATATGACGTCGGTCGACGGATCGGGCGCGGGCAACGCCGCAAGCGTCGGGACGGACCCGGCCGACGGTGTGGGATCGGTCGACGGATCGGGTGGGGCCACCTCGGCGAGCGCATCCGGGGCGAAATCGACGCTGGTGAAGTCCCTCGTCCGCGAGACCGGGGACGAGATCCGCGACTCGCGCATCTACCTCATCGGTCTCGGCATCGTCACGCTGGTGCTGGCGATGATCATGCCCAGCGTCGTCGAGGCGCTCACGGTCGCGTACAACCTCCTCGTCGCCGGACTCTTCATCCCGATCCTCGGCGGACTTGTGTTCAAGCGCGGCACCATCGTCGGCGTCATGGCCGGCATGATCCTCGGTGCCGTGACCACCGTGGTCGTCATGATCGTCTCAGGCATCTATGCCGAGTCGGCCATCTACCTCGGCCTCATCGCCTCGCTGCTGGGCTACCTCATCGGATCCTTCGTCTCGAAGCCGACGTCACCGGAGATCATCGCGGCCTGGAAAGAACGCCTGAACCGCTGATTACTACCTGACGGCGGCGCAGCAACCTCGCGCGAGGTTGCTGCGCCGCCGTCAGGTAGTTCTGAGGGGTGCGATCTGCGCGCTGGGGCGTTATGCGACTTGGTGGCGAGCGGCACAGTCACCTATATTCGAAGAGTCAGGCTGAGCCGCTCTCGGCGACGCCGGAAGACGGCGAGTACCGCGAGCGCACATCAGCCGGCGCCCGAAAAAGGGGCGCGAAGCCGCGGAAGCCCGCGTGTGAGACACATATGGATCATCTCTTCCATATCTCCGCGTCTCACCAGCGAAAGGCCCGCCATGGCACATGCTTCCGCGCACGTCGCGCACACACTCGCAACTCACGTCGACGATGTCTTCGGCCTCATGGGCAACGGCAACGCCTACTTCCTCGACGCCCTGCTGAGGACCACCTCGGCGCGCTACACCGCCGTCCGCCACGAAGCCGGAGCGGTCGTCGCCGCCGACGCCCACTTCCGCACGTCCGGGCGGATCGCGGCGGCCACCACGACCTACGGTGCCGGGTTCACGAATACGCTCACCGCCCTCGCCGAGGCGGCCCAGGCCAGGGTTCCCCTCGTCCTCATCGTCGGCGACGAACCCACCTCCGGACCCCGACCATGGGACGTCGATCAGATCGCCATGGCCTCGGCCGTGGGTGTGCGCACGTACACGGTCGGCCGGGTCGACGCTGCCGCGGCGACGGTCACCGCCGTCGAACATGCGCTGACCTACCGGGTGCCCGTGGTGCTGGCGATCCCCTACGACGTCGCCACCCTCGACATCGGTGAGATCCCGGCCGTGCCCGGTCCGGGTCGACCTGCTCCCCTGGCACCGGATTCGGAATCCGCGCAGGCGGCCCTCGATCGACTTGCGGATGAGCTCGCCGAGGCGGAGCGACCGTTCCTGCTCGCCGGTCGCGGTGCGTGGCTGGCCGGGGCAGGTCCCGTGCTCGGCGAACTCGCGGCGGCCACGGGTGCCCTGACAGCGACCACAGCGCTCGGGCGCAACCTGTTCCCCGACTCCGAATTCGACCTCGGCGTGGCCGGTGGATTCGGGGCACCGGCTGCGATGGAGCGCATCCGGGAGGCCGACGTCGCCGTCGTCATCGGGGCCTCACTCAACCAGTTCACGATGCGCTTCGGCGAGCTCTTCCATCCCACGACTTCGGTGTGGCAGATCGACACCGATGATCGGGCCACGCACTCCAGAGTGGGAGGGTTCGTCCGCGCCGATGCGCAGCTGGCCGCTGCTGAGCTCGTCGAGCGGCTGCGTCCGGCCGAGGGTGCTGTTGCCACCGACGGTGTCTCCGTTCGCACCCCGTGGCGTGAGAGCGTCGATACCGCAGCGGACCGTGCTTACGATGTCGGCGGTGAGCTCGCCGACGACGGCAGGCTCGATCCGCGAGCGGCGGCCGACCGCCTCGGCGAGCTTCTGCCCTCCGACCGCGTCGTCGTCTCCGACGGCGGGCATTTCATCGCGTGGGCGAACATGTTCTGGGAGCCGGCGGCACCCGAACGACTCGCGATGGTCGGCACCGCGTTCCAGTCGATCGGGCTGGGCTGGCACAGCGTGGCCGGTGCCGCCCGGGCCAACCCCGAGTCGACCGTCGTGCTCGCCACCGGCGACGGCGGTGGAGCGATGGCCCTGTCCGACCTCGACACCGCGATCCGCGTGGCCGGCGGTCGCGGAATGGCGGTGGTCTTCAACGATGCCGCGTACGGCGCCGAGATCAACCTCTACGGACTCAAGGGACTCGAGACCTCACCGATGCTCATCGACGAGATCGACTTCGCTGCCCTGGCAACGGCGGCCGGTGGTCGCGGGGTCGCGGTCCATCGGCTCGCCGATCTCGAAGTCGTCGAAGAGTGGAAGGCGACTGCTGTCGAGGCGCGGCCGTTCCTGCTTCTCGACCTGCGGATCTCAGGCTCAGTCATTGCGCCGTATCAGGAAGAGGTCATCCGCGTGAACTCGTGAGGTGCCGCTGGACCCAGCCTCCTCGTCGGGATCACCTGGAACCAGCCTCCTCGTCGGGTTCCGTTGACTTGCTGCTCCGATGGGTGTGGCCAGATTGCCAAATCCGGGCCGGAAATGTGCAATCTGGCCACACTCATCTCTCAGGCGACAGTCCTCGCGGTACGGTCGGAGCGGCCCCAAGTGACGAAACGCCACAGCTTCTCCAACGGTCCCTGTCCGAAGAACCGCAGCCACAGCGTGGATACGATGACCTGGACGGTGAGGATCCCGATCGAAATGATCAGACCGGCGAGGTAGCCGCCGTGAGAATCGAACCGGCTGAGGTCCGGGACCACCGCTCGGACGGCGACGATGAGGAGCGTCGCTCCGACGTAGTTGCTCAGCGCCATTCGACCCAGCGGGGAGAGCACGGGACGCAGGACCGCCTCGGCGGGGGTGCGCAGGAGCAGGACGAGGATGACGACGTAGGTGAAGGCCATCGCAATGCCCAGGCCCGCGTTGATCCACTGGTTGATCTGGCGCGTCTCGTAGTCGGTGACGAGGAATCCTGCCACGCTGATCGCCGCGGTGAGTGAGCCGAGGAATGCCAGGAGCCCGGGGTGGTCGAGGGCGCGGCGGATGAGTCCGCTGCCGCCGGTGGCGAAGCCGAGGAGGAAGAGCCCCGGGATGATCACCATGCCGCCTCCGCTGAAGATCGCCGTGATCAGCAGGATTGCGCCGAGGATGCCGGTGATCATGTTCAGCCAGCGCTGGGAAATCCAGGTCGAGGGCAGGAGGACGACGATGCCCGCGATCGCGTAGGGCAGGAGCGCCTCGCCGGGCTGGAGGAGCTGGTGAAGGCCGCCGATGACCGCGAGGAACGCGAAGCGGCGCAGCAATGCCAGGCGGGGACGAGGGCTGCGCTCGGATGCGCTCAGCCACATCAGGCCGAAGCCGATGCCGAAGAGGAAGGAGAAGATCGGGAAGAAGCGGTTCTGAACGGCGTCCTCGTAGAACCGGTAGAAGCTCATCGCCTGCCCGTCGACGCCGAGATCGAACATCGGAGGCAGGTTGACCAGGAGGATCCCGCAGAGGGCGAAGCCGCGGACGACGTCGAGGGCGACGATCCGGGAGCGACGGCCGGTCGGGGCGAGGGGTGCTGTCTCTGTCGTTGTCATGTCTTCCATCCTCGTCACCGCGCGCACTCGGGGCATCGGCCCAGCGGCCGATTCCGCCCGGGTGGGGTCAGCCGTTCGGCCGATCCATCACGCCGGATTCCCACATCGCTGCGGCGATCTCGACGCGGTTGCGGGCTTCGAGGCGGGCCTGGATGCTGCCGAGGTGAGTCTTCACGGTGCCGAGCGAGATGAAGAGGGTCTCGCAGATCTCCTGGTTGGTCCGGCCGACGGCGACGAGCTTCGCGACCTCGAGTTCTCTCCCGCTCAGCCGGTCCACCGCGTGGGTGTCCGTGCCCTGTGTCTCGGCCCGGCGGCTGAGCAGGTCGAGGGTGAGCGAGGGTGAGATGAGGGCGTCGCCGTTGGCTGCCGCCCTGACCCCGGCAATGAGGAGGTCGGCGCCGGCGTCTTTGAGCAGGAAGCCGCTCGCACCGCCTGCCAGCGCCGCATCGACGTAGTCATCGTCGTCGAAGGTCGTGACCATGATGACCTTCGAATGCTCGGTCAGGCGCGGCAGTGCGGCGAGTCCGTCGAGGCGGGGCATGCGGATGTCGAGGAGGATGACATCCGGTTTGTCCCGCCGCGCGAGTTCGATCGCCTCGACGCCGTCGGCGGCCCGTCCGATCACGGAGATCCCGTCCTCGGCGTCGAGGATGAGGGAGAACCCCATCCGCACCATCTCCTGGTCATCGACGACGGCGACTGTGATCATCGGGGTTCCTCCGATCGTTCGGATGCGGGTGCTGGTGACGGGGCAGTCGCGGGAAGGCGGGTGCGTACGCTCCATCCGCCGTCGGGGTCGGGGCCGGCTTCGATGCTCCCGCCGAGGTGGCTCACCCGTGCGCGCAGACTGCTCAGTCCTGTGCCGCTTCCGGCTCCGACTCCCCTGGTGCCCGGAGCGTTCGTCACGCTCATCAGCAGTGTCTCCGGGGCACAGTCATCGCGGTGGAGGCGGACTTTCACCTCGGCGTCGGGTCCGGCATGGCGGCGGACGTTCGTGAGTGTTTCGACGAGGACGCGGTCGAGCACCGGCCAGACGTGCTCGTCGATGGCGGGGGCCGAGGCGGTTCCCATGCCATCGTGCCCCAGGGTCTTCGGGGTGGCTGAAGTGTCGATGCTCTCGGCGATGTCGATGGTTGCGTGGTCGCCGTAGGAAGTGACCCGATCTCGCAGGGCCTGCGGCCCGGCCGCGACCGGGGTTCGTGCCCCGCCTTCGGTCCGGTTCTCGGAGACCAGGCGGCGGATCTCGGTGAGCGCACGGGTCCCGGACTCCTCGATCCTCTGCAGGGCGGTCGAGGTCAGCGCCGCATTGTCACTGCGGCCGGCGGCTTGGGCGAGGACGACGATTCCGGTCACCTCGTGGGCGATGAGGTCGTGGAGTTCGGTGGCGATGCGACGTCGCTCCGCCTCGGTGGCGGTGGCCTGCCGTTCGATCAGGGACCGATCGGCCGAGCGCAGCGTCACTCCGATCGCGACGGCGACGACGATGACGGTCATTGCCGCGAGACCGAAGGTCACTCCGTCGGGCATGAGCAGCGGAGAGCCGATGTTCGCGGCGGCGAGGACGACGATGCCGAGGATCCCGAGCCACGTGGTCGCGAACCTCGTGAGCATCGCGATGGTCACGAGACTCAGCCACATTGCCGTCGTGCTCATGGTCGGCACGGATGCGACGATGCCGAGGGCGAGGATCTGACCGAGGGCGCCGAAGAGGAGTTCGCGGGCTCGGTCGGGCACGCGTTGGACGCGGATGAGGACGGGCACGCCGATGCCGGCGGCGAGGACACCGGCCGCGGTGAGCAGCCAGTGGATGCCGGTCAGGGCGTCGAGTGCCAGGGTCAGCGGTACGGGGACCAGCCACAGCCACGCGAAGATTCGTCTCATCGGCTCTCAGTCTAGTCAGGCGGTCCCGTGATCAGCGGCAATCGCTCGAGGCGTATTCGACCTCGACGACGACTCCGTCGTCGCCGGCGGCCACGGTTCTCACCTCGGTGGGCTGGGGCATGTCGAAATGCTCGAACTCGTCACCGTCGATGGTGGCCACCTCGGTGAGCGAACCATCCGGGTTGAGCATCGGCTCGGCACCATCGGCGGGATAGTCGACGGTGATGAAGCGGGTGAGGCGGTCGGCGCGGCCGTCGATCGAGGAGGCCTCGACTCCGCAGCCGTCGAGGAATTCGGTCGCCTTCGACTCGAGCTCGGCCTTCGCGCGGAAGTCGGCGATGACGGGTGCACCGATGAGGACTGCGATGAGGGAGACAGTGGCGGCGAAGGCGATGAGTGCCTTCTTTATGGGGAGTCCTTCGAAACGGGGATCGTGACAATGACGATCCTTCCGCGGTCGAAAGGCTCAGACCTCGGTCAGATCCGGAGGGGTCCAGGCAGCTGCCTCGGGGCGGGGTCGGTAGAGCCGGAAGAGATAGTTCCAGCCCTCGACGATGGGAAGTGTGTTGGGTACATCGGTGTCCCCACCGAAGTGCACGGTGACTCCTCCGTCGTCGTCGCGGTGGGCGGTGATGTTGTTGAGGCTGTAGGCTTCGGCGTCATTGGGTTCGAAGAAGCCGGCGCCGTTGTAGACGGAGATCGACCAGAAGCCGTCGACCGGCACATCGGTCACCCGCAGTCGGAATTCGCCGACCGGAAGCCGGGGTGAGACGTTGATGTAACGTGCCTCGCTGGCGGGCAGACCTCCCCACCCCACGGCCACTCCGGCCAGATGGCTGAGTCGTTCGACTTCGTCGTTGCGTCCGAACGCCTCAGTGAAGTCCGTCATGCCTCGTGCGAGGACGGTGAGCGCCTGAGTGGTTTCGGTGAGGCTCTCGGGGTCGAAGTTCGGGGCGTGGTAGTCCCGGCCGGCGGTCGATGTCGCGGACAAGCCGTCCTGGAGTCGGGCCACCTCGGCGACGTCCTTCTCCGATTGAGGATCGACGAGGATCCGTGCGGCGACGACGACGAATTCGCTGCCCAGATCGACGGCGGACAGCTCGTAGGTCCCGGCATCGTGGAAGATCGTCGGGACGTAGTGGTCCTCGGTGACGACCATGACGGAGATGTAGCGATCTCCGGCATCGGGGATCGTCACACTCGCCCCTTGTGAGACGTCGAGGACGAGGAAGCTGTAGAGGGTGTCCCGATTCATCCGGATCACCTCTTGGGCCGAGATCTCGGTCGGGGTGCGGTTGTGCTTCCACCGATTCGCCCCTCCGGCGGCACGGGTCAGCGCGGTGAACATGCGGGCGGTTTCGGCACGGGCGTAATTGTCCACCGTGACGGGGATGGGACTGTCCATCATCGTGGTCCTCTCCATGCCCGTTCGCCGAGCGTGTCCATTCGGGTGGTGCATACCGGTTCGGGAGCGAGCGGAGGCGCATCAGGGCAGGTGCTCGACATCGGAGTCTCCGTCTGTCTCTTTATAGCACGGGGGCTCTTCGGCGCGGGAAGACGAAGGACGTTTCAACCGGGGCACGGACGAACAGAGCCCCGCAGGATCGGTCCGACGACCGGCCCGCGAGGCTCTGTGAAAACGTGGAGATGGCGGGAATCGAACCCGCGTCCGTCGGCAGATTGTCAGGACTTCTCCGGGCGCAGTTCGTGAACTGGTGTCTTAGGTTCTGGCTACCGCACGAACACGTAAGCCAACGAACGGAGTTGAGTAAGAGTCCCTCAGGCACCCCCAACATGTGCCTGAAGCAGTGGCCTCTTAAGCGACGCCAGGATCTAGAGCAGAGGCAACTCTAGGCTGACGGATTCGCAGCTCGCGCTCTATCAGGCAGCGAGGGCGAAATCGGTGCGGTTGTTAGACTTAGCACCTATTGTTTTGCAGAGGACATTAACGAGATGACTCTGCATTCTCGGCCCGCTTCTCCCGACGCAGTGTCCAACGTCGAAACCGATCATCCCCATATTCTCTTACCAATCCTGACCGGCTCTGGCACCCGCTGACGCGGGTTTCTCGGCTGGACAGGAACACCAGCATACTCGCTCAACACCGGCCGAGCCAATCGTATTCCGAGCGTTCGCAACCGAGGACGCGACCGCCTCGGCGAGGGTGTGGAGATG
Organism: Brevibacterium atlanticum; assembly: GCF_011617245.1. Taxonomy (NCBI): domain Bacteria; kingdom Bacillati; phylum Actinomycetota; class Actinomycetes; order Micrococcales; family Brevibacteriaceae; genus Brevibacterium; species Brevibacterium atlanticum. The sequence continues at coordinate 3,003,579 of NZ_CP050152.1, forward strand.
GCGGGAATCGAACCTGCATCTGCACGACCGCGTCCAGGACACGGCCGCCTCGGCGAGGCTCAGAGGAACTGCTTGGACTTCATCGCGCGCTCGGCCTCGCGCTTATCCTGCGCTTCGCGCAGAGCCTGTCGCTTGTCCCATTCGCGCTTACCCTTGGCCAAGGCGATCTCGACCTTGACCCGGGACCCGTCGAAGTAGAGTTCGAGCGGCACGAGTGTCCGGCCGGATTCCTTGACTTTCTGGGAGATCTTGAGGATCTCCTCGCGGTGAAGGAGCAGCTTGCGGCGCCTGCGCGCGGTGTGATTCGTCCAGGTCCCCTGCATGTATTCGGGGATGTAGACGCCTTCGAGCCACGCTTCGTTCTGGAAGATCAGCGCGAATCCGTCGGTGAGCGAGGCACGGCCTTCGCGCAGCGACTTCACCTCGGTGCCGGTGAGTACGAGACCGGCCTCCCACGTGTCTTCGATGTGATAGTCGTGGCGAGCCTTGCGGTTCCTCGCAATGACTTTCTTGCCTGTGTCCTTCGGCATGACCGGCCTCCTCTCTGCTTCTGATCGCTGGCGTACGCGTTCGCACGCACAGCCGTCTATTCTAGCCCATCCCGGACAGGGTCCCAACGTTACGGACGACGACCCGAGCAGGCACAACGGCACCGCCGCCGCCCCTATTCCCAAAACCCTCCATTTGCTACCTGACGGCGGCCCAGCAACCTCGCGCGAGGTTGCTGGGCCGCCGTCAGGATCCTTCTATGCTTGTCAAGCGGCCTGCCCAACCACGCTCGTCGCCTCGAGAAGCCGATAAACTCTCCGGGCCACAAACCGCTTGATACACCGGATAGCCTCCTTCTTCGACTTCCCTTCCCCAAGTCGTTTAGCCATGTACGCTCGGGTCTCCTCATCGAAGGACAGCTTCGTGATGGCCACCATGTACAACGCGGAGTTCAACCGGCGGTCCCCGCTGCGGTTGAGTCGGAATCTCACCACATTGCCCGACGATGCTGGGATCGGATTCACCCCCGCCAGCTTCGCGAACGCAGCCTCGGAATGCACCCGTCCTGGTTGAGACCACGCCAGATAGAACACGGCGGCAGTGATCGGTCCGATCCCCGGCTGGGCCAGCAGCACAGCGGCAGGACTGTCCTTCACCAGAGCCAGAATCCGTGTGGCGTAATCCTTGATGTCGGCATCGAGTTCGATGACGCGTTTGGCTAACCGGATCGCTTCCCGACGTGCTTCACAACGGGCCACAGGCTCGTTCCGGCCCCGCCATTTCGACACCGTGCGGATCTTGGCGACTGACAGTTTCCGTCGGGCATCGATACCGAGATCGTTCGCCCGCAACAACGCGGTCAGCGCGTTGATGGTGCGGGTCTTCTCCCGCGTCATGGACTCGCGGGCACCCACGAGGATCCGCAGTCCCTGACGCGGCCCATCGGCCTGTCTGGGCACGCGCAGCCGCGACTGCTCCAAGGGCAGGACGGTGGTCGCGATTCTGCGGGCGTCGATCTGGTCATCCTTACCCGTGCTGTGACGGTCGCGGGCACTCATGCTCGCGGCCTCGGCGACCGTATACCCAGCCTCAGCGACGTTCTCGGCCAGGATCGCTCCGTAGGTGCCGATGCCTTCGATCACCCACAGGGTGTCCAGGTGCCCGCCGGTGCGACGCCCGACCCAGTCCAACGCGCGTGCCAGGCCAGTATTCGTGGTCGGGAATTCGCGGGTATCGAGGTGCTCACCGCGGTTGGTGAGTATGGCGTAGACGTGGTTCTTCGCGTGTGTGTCGACGCCGACGACAAACGCGTACAAGTGCGAGATGATAGTCATGACGGTTCGTGATTCTCCCGTGTTAGAGCGGATGATGTCCGACCGTCGAACGGTCGGCTCCGGTCCGGGAGATAGTCACGTCGGAACACTACTGTGATGAGTCACGTTCGGTCAGGAACGGACAACCTTCTGATCAAGTTACCGATGTGGGCCGAGCCGGGGCCGACCGCCCACCGATCATCAGACAGATCCTGACGATGACATCGTCTGAGTCAGCAGTAATTCGAGTCATGATGATCGATGGGACGGTCAGTTCCTACTCTGCCAGCCAGTCCCAGACCAGCCACTATCAATCCTCACAGTAGTAATTGGGGTCAGGAGATGTAGGGCATGGGGTTGACGTAACCACCGTTCTTCATGATCTCGAAGTGCAGGTGGCAACCGGTCGAAGCGCCCGTCGTTCCCGAGATCGAGATGACGTCGCCCTTCTTGACCTTCTGGCCGGCGTGGACCTTGACCTTCGTGTTGTGGTTGTAGGTCGACGCGATCGAGTCGCCCTTGATCTTGCCGTGGGAGACGACCACCCGGTTTCCGTAGCCGCCGGTCCAACCCGCCCCGACGACGACCCCGTCGCCGGCCGCGTGGATCGGAGTGCCGCAGGGAACACCGAAGTCCGTTCCAGAATGCAGCTTCTTCGCCCCCGTGATCGGGTGGATCCGATAGCCGAACGGCGAGGTGATCGGGTACCCCTTGGCCGGGTTGGCCAACACACCGTCGCCGAAGGTGAAGTTGCCCTTCTTCTCCTGCTCCTTCTCCCATTCGCGGACCTTCTTCGCCAGACGGTCCTGCTCGGCCTTCTCATCGGCGAGCTGCTTCTCAGTCGTGGCCTTGTTATCGGAGATCGTCTTCTCCGCATCGTCCTTCGCCGAGATCAGATCGTTGAGGCTGTCTGCCTTCTTCTTCGCATCGACCTGCGCGGCCTCCTTGGCCACGACCGCCTCGGCGGCTTCGTCCTTGAGGTCGGAGATCTTCTCGGTCACGCCCGACAGGCGCTCCTCGTTGTTCTTGTTCAGCGCGCGCTGCTCCGAGAGCTTGTCAATGGTGCGCTGCTGGCTGCGTACGGCCGAATCCACTCGACCGATCCCGCCGTCGGCACTCGTACCGTCGGCCATCTGCAGAAGCATCGCCAGATCGGAGGTGATGCCCGAGTTCTGGTAGGCCTGACGACCGATCCGCGCGGCCGAGGTCTTGTGCTTGTCGATCTCCTCGGTACCCGACTTGATCGACGACTTGAGGTCCTTCTGCGCGTTCTCGGCCGAAGTCAGCCGCGCAGCCATGTCCTGATCCTTCTCGATCGCCTCGGCCAGCGCATCGTCGGCTGCCTTCGATTCCGCCTCGGCGTCGGGCAGCTTCTCCTGCGCCTCGTCGCGTTCGGCGATGACGCGCGCGAGATCCTCGTCGAGTCCCTCGAATTCCTGCTGTAGCTCCTTGACGCGGTCATCGACCTTGCTCTTGTCGTCTCTGGGATCGGCCACCGCCGAGGCGGTCGGCAGAACCAGCGCGAGTACAGCTGCGGTGACGGCGAGTCCGAGCCTGTGCTTCATCTCAGACCTTCGTGTACTTGTTGAGGGTGATCAGCGAGGAGGCTCCGGCCATGATCACACCGATGACGACGAGCACGGGGGCGATGAGGAGGACGTCCCAGCCGGAGATGAGGCTGAACCCGGTCGCCTGACCCTGCAGCCAGCCGCTGATGCCGTAGTGCACGAGCAGGCCCAGGACACCGGCGGACAGGGTCGCGCCGACGGCCGAGGCGATGACGCCTTCGAGCAGGAACGGCATCTGGATGAAGGTGTTCGAGGCACCGACGAGCCGCATGATGCCGGTCTCCCGGCGTCGGGAGAACGCGGAGAGTCGGATAGTGGTGGCGATGAGCAGCATCGCACACACGAGCATGATCCCGGCGATGGCGATCGCCACGATGGTCGCGACGTTGAGCACCCCGAACAGCCGGTCGAGCAACTGGTTCTGGTCGACGACCTCTTCGACTCCCGGCGTCGAGGAGAACGTCTCCTTGATGATGTCGTACTTCTCGGCGTCCTTGAGTTTGACCCGGAAGGACTCGTTCATGTCGTCTTTGGGCACAGTGCCTTCGAGGCTGGTGCCTTTGAACTGGTCTTGGAAGTGCTCGTAGGCCTCGGACTTGTCCTCGAAGTAGACCTTGTCGACGTAGGGGGCGAGTTCGGAGCTCTCGAGGTCGGCTTTGATCTGCTCCTTCTGATCGCCGGTGACCTCACCGTCGACGCAGTTCGTCGCCTCCGAATCGGACGGGCAGAGGAACACGGAGACCTGCACTCGGTCGTACCAGAAGTCCTTCATCTGCCCGACCTGCATCTGCAGCAGGATCGCCGCGCCGACGAACAGCAGGGACACGAAGGTCACGAGCACGACGGAGAGGACCATGGAGAAGTTCTTCCGCAGGCCGGAGACGACCTCGGAGAGGATGAAACCGGCCCTCATGAGGCCACTCCGTAGGTGCCTTCTTCGACGTCGCGGACGATCTCGCCCTCGCGAAGCTCGATGACACGCCGGCGCATCCGATTGACGATCTCACCGTCGTGGGTGGCCATGAGCACCGTCGTGCCATTGCGGTTGATCTTCTCCAGCACGCTCATGATGTCAGCACTCGTCGTCGGGTCGAGGTTGCCCGTGGGCTCATCGGCGAGCAGGATACCTGGCTTGTTGACCACGGCACGGGCGATGGCCACGCGCTGCTGCTCACCGCCGGAGAGTTCGCTGGGATAGCGCTTCTCCTTTCCATCCAGGCCCACGGTCTCGAGGACGTCGGGGACGAGGGTCGACATGGCCGCGCGAGACTTCCCGATCACCTGCAGCGCGAAGGCCACATTGGCGAAGACGGTCTTGTTCGGCAGCAGGCGGAAGTCCTGGAACACGGTTCCGATCCCCCGCCGCAGGTAGGGCACCTTCCAGCTGGGCATCTTCACCACGGATTTGCCGGCGATGTGGATCCGCCCGGACGTCGGGACCTCTTCGCGGAGGATGAGGCGGATGACCGTGGACTTTCCCGAACCGGAGGCGCCGACGAGAAACACGAATTCACCGCGATCGGCCTCGAACGAGATGTCATCGAGTGCCTTACGTGAACGCGTGTCGTAGGACTTCGAAACGGAGTCGAATCTGATCAAGTCGGTCTTCAATCATGTCGCGGGTGGCTCGGCCGCTTCCACTGTACGTAACAGTTCCGTGATGTCCCGGGAGGCGAGCGGGCGTGTGTTGCGATCTGATGAAGTTCACAGTCGGGCGTTGATGACTTCGGCGACGCCCTCACCGAGGTGGCGCGGGTCTCAGGCCTCGGCCTCCTCGGCGATCTCCTGTTCCTTGCGCCAGCGGATGCCGGCCTCGATGAGTCCGTCGAGGTCGCCATCGAAGACAGCGGAGGGGTTGTTGACCTCGTAGCCGGTGCGCAGGTCCTTGACCATCTGGTACGGGTGCGTGACGTACGAGCGCATCTGGTCGCCCCAGCTGGCTTTGATATCGCCGGCCAGTTCCTTCTTCTGCGCTGCTTCTTCCTGACGCTTGCGCTCAAGCAGTCGTGACTGGAGGACGCGCATCGCGGCCTCACGGTTCTGAATCTGCGACTTCTCGTTCTGCATGCTCACGACCACCCCGGTGGGGATGTGCGTGATGCGCACAGCCGAGTCCGTCGTATTCACCGACTGCCCGCCGGGCCCCGAGGACCGGTAGACGTCGATGCGCAGGTCGTTCTCGTCGACCTCGATGTGGTCGGTCGACTCGATGAGCGGGACCACCTCGACGGCGGCGAAGGAGGTCTGACGGCGGCCCTGGTTGTCAAACGGGCTGATGCGCACGAGGCGGTGGGTGCCGGCCTCGACGGACAGCGTGCCGTAGGCGTAGGGGGCGTTGATCTGGATCGTCGCAGACTTCACTCCGGCACCCTCGGCGTAGGAGGTGTCGAGTTCCTGGACACCGTAACCGCGGTTCTCCGCCCAGCGGATGTACATGCGGGTGAGCATCTGCGCCCAGTCGGTCGCATCGTCGCCGCCGGCTCCGGAGCGCACAGTGACGACGGCTGAGCGCTCATCGTATTCGTGGTTGAGCAGGGTCGAGATCTCGAGCTCGGCCAGCTGATCGCGCAGCTTCCTGATGTCCCGATCAGCCTCTTCGAGCGAATCGGCGTCACCCTCATCCTGCGACATCTCGACGAGGAGTTCGGCATCGTCGATCCGCTGCCCGAACTTCTCGAGCTTCTCCAGAGTCCCCTGCTTATGTGAGAGCTTCGCCGAGGTCTTCTGCGCCGAATCCGGGTCGTCCCAGAAGGTCGGCGACGACGCCTCCTCTGTGAGCTCAGCGACCTCGTCGCGCAGATTGTCCAGGTCGGACACGTCGAGAATCGCCTTGTACGTCTGACGGAGGTTGGCGATTTCGGAAGAGTAATCAGTGGAGGCCATAATGCCTCGATTCTAGTGCATGCCCTCCCCCGGGCAGGAAACGGCGGATGCACGCCCGACGTCGACGAACACCGGAACCCCCGCACAGCCCCGCAGTCGGGCGCCGGCCTGCCGACACAAACCGCCGCACGGGGCGAGAACCACAAGCGCCGCCGGCGGGAGATCTCATTCATCCCGCCGGCGGCGCGGCTCGAGTCGCTTCATCGCGAGAACTGGTGAGGAAAATGTATACCGGAGCGCGCGCCCGCGCAACAGGACCGCCCGCCCCACAGACAGCCTCTGGCCAGCACGGCACTCGCGCACCGATCACACCCTGCCCTCCGCTCTCACTCACACGCAAAGACGCATTCTGTAACTACATCTCTGTCATTAGATAAGCGTCAAGAAAGTTATCCACAGATTCACCGAAACTCTGGATTCTTCTTTCGACTACAGATAGGTTAAACAGCAAATCTCGCTGTCATTTGAATGATCTGGGCAAGGGTTCACTGTGGAAGCCACCGAAGTCATCACCAGCGAGGTCCACAAACGGATCAGGGATCTCGATGTGGACCCGCGCGCTGATGTTCAGCGCTCCCGCGAGCTCATCCGCACCGTCATCGCCGAATACGACGAACGCAGCCTCGTCGCCGATCTTCCCCTTCTCGAGGACAAGGAAGAGACCTTCCGGCATATCGACAATCAGCTCTCCGGCTTCGGCGCCCTGCAGGACTATTTCGACGACCCGCACGTTGAGGAGATCTGGATCAACAGCCCCAGCGAGGTCTTCATCGCCGTCGACGGCGTCCATCAGCTGACGACGACGAAGCTGAGCGCTGGAGAACTCGACGACCTCATCGAGCGGATGCTGCGCACCTCGGGTCGTCGCGTCGACCTGTCTCAGCCCTTCGTCGACGCGATCCTTCCCGACGGCTCCCGCCTGCATGTGGTGCTGCCCGACATCACGCGCAGCCACCCTGCTGTGAATATCCGCAAGTTCATCTCCCGGCCGCGCAATCTCGGAAATCTCGTCTCGAACGGCTCACTCACCCAGAGCGCCGCCGCATTCCTCGACGCGTCTGTGGCCTGTGGAGCGAACATCCTCGTCTCCGGGGCGACGCAGGCCGGTAAGACGACCATGCTCAATGCGCTGGCCGGGTCGATCCCGGCCCGCGAGCGCACGATCTCCTGCGAAGAGGTCTTCGAACTCAACCTGCCCAGTCGCGACTGGGTACCGATGCAGTGCCGCCAGCCCTCCCTCGAAGGCACCGGCGAGGTCACCCTGCGTGCCCTGGTCAAAGAGGCTCTGCGCATGCGTCCCACCCGCATCATCGTCGGCGAGGTCAGGGAAGCCGAAAGCCTCGACATGCTCATCGCATTGAATTCAGGCTTGGCCGGGATGTCGACGCTGCACGCGAACTCCGCTCGGGCCGCGATCACGAAGATCTGCACTCTGCCCCTGCTGGCCGGGGCGAACATCTCCTCGGCCTTCGTCGTCCCCACCGTCGCCGTCAGCCTCGACGTCGTCGTCCACTTGCGACGAGACCCGACGGGTGTGCGCCGAGTCGACGAGATCTGCGCCGTGCCCGGCGGCGTCGAAGGCGACGTCGTCGAACTCGATACGATCTTCCACTCCCCACGCGGACAGCTCGTCCGCGGTCAGGGGTTCGGCCACCTCGGCGAACGGTTCGCGGCCATCGGCCGGGATCTGCACGCCATTCTGGAGGCGGCGTGAGCTATTCGCAGTACGCACTGCTCATCGGTGCCGGCCTCGGTGTCGGGCTTCTGCTGATCTGGATGTCGCTGTGGCAGCGACCGGCCGGGGCGAGGACGCAGCGGCGGTGGGTGCGCGAACTCGATGACATGCTCACCGGGGCCGGGTTTCCTCGCCTGCGACCGGTGCACCTGCTGCTCATCTCGATCGCCGTCTTCTGCGTCGTCGCCGTCGTCGCCACCGTGCTCACCGGGTCGTGGGCGATCGCCCTGTGCTTCGGCCTCTTCGCCTCATGGCTGCCGCATCGGCTGCTGCAGCACCGTGCCCGAGGTCGTGAAGTGATGCGGCGCGAGCTGTGGCCGGAGACCCTCGACCACCTCAACTCCGGAGTCCGGGCGGGACTGTCTCTGCCCGAGGCCCTGAGCTCACTGGCCCATCGCGGACCGGAGCCGCTGCGTCCCCTGTTCGAGGTCTTCGCCGAGGAGTATCGTGCCAGCGGATCGTTCGCCCTCGCCCTCGAACGGTTTCGGCAGGTCAGCGCCGACCCCGTCGCCGACCGCATCGTCGCGGCGCTCAGCGTCACCCGACAGGTCGGCGGCAGCGATCTGGGCACGATGCTGCGTGCCCTGGCGCAGTTCGTGCGCGATGACGCTCGGACCCGCAACGAACTCTCCGCCCGGCAGCAGTGGACCGTCAACGGAGCCCGACTGGCGGTGGCCGCACCATGGGTGGTGCTCGCGCTGCTGTCCACCCGGCCGGAGACCGCCACAGCCTACAATTCGCAGACTGGTCTCATCCTGTTGGCCGCGGGTTTCGTCGTCTCACTGCTGGCCTACCAGGCGATGAAGCGCATCGGCAGACTCCCGAGCGAACCCCGGGTCATCGAAGGCTCCTCACTCAGCGCGGCACACCGCCGCTTCATCGGCGCCGCAGACGAAACCGGCGGGCAGACGGTATGAGCATCCTCGGCGATCCGCTGTCCGTGCTCGCACTCGGACTGCTCAACGGGTTCGCCCTGTGCGCCTTCGTCTTCGCCCTGCCTCCGCTGCGCCGTCCGAGCCTGTCGTCGCGGATCGCACCGTACCTGCGCGACCAGGAGTCCCTGATCGACATCTACGCTCCCCCGACCCCACGCACCGAGGGATTCTGGGGGCTGGCGAAATCGTGGCTGGTCACCTCGACGCTGTGGGTGACCTCGCGCATCACCACGGACGCGACTCTGCGTCAGCGCATCGACCGCCTCGGCGGTAATGCCACGGTCGAACGCTTCCGCATCGATCAGGTGCTCAGCATCCTCGTGGGGATGATCGTCGGCGGCGGACTGGCCGGCCTGATCTCGACACAGCGCGGATTCTCCCCCATCGTCGCTCTCATCCTCATCATCAGCGGCGGCATCGCCGGACACGTGGCCAATGATTGGCGCCTCAGCCAGGCGATCAACCGGCACGAATCCCGCGTCCTCGCCGAGTTCCCCACCGTCGCCGAACTCCTCGCCCTGTCCATCACCGCAGGTGAGGGGATCGTCGAAGCGCTCGAACGGGTATGCCGCACATGCTCGGGCGACCTCATCGACGAACTCCGGTCAGCCCTGGCCGCCACCCGCACCGGAACGCCATTGGTCGAAGCGCTCGACGGCATGGCCACACGCATCGCGATCCCCGAGATCGTCCAATTCGTCGACGGGCTCGCCGTGTCGATGACCCGCGGCACACCCTTGGCCGAAGTTCTCCGCTCTCAAGCCGCTGACGTGCGCGAACAGTCACGGCGGCGGCTGCTCGAGCTCTCCGGGAAGAAGGAGATCGGGATGCTCGTCCCCGTCGTCGTCTTCGTCCTCCCCGTCACCGTCATCTTCGCCGTCTTCCCGTCCCTGACCGTGCTCGACCTCAGCCCGTGACCGCCGCCCCGAGTGCCCCCGACGCACGTGACCACCCCGAAGATCGCTCCGACGATCACCCGGAAGAAGGAGACACCATGTTCCGCCAGTTCAGCTACCGACTCATCCCGTTCCTGCTCGGGCTGATCGTCGGAGCACCCCATCGCCGAGGTGGGTCCACCCGCACCGAGGTGACCGACCGCGGGTTCGCCGCCGAGGTCGATTCCAGGTCGGGTCCTCATCCTGGGGAGGACCCCGATGCCGGCGCCGAGTACGATCCGCCCGACCGCGGAGACGTCCCCGGATGGGTTCTCATCACCTTGATGACAGCAGGGTTAGTTGTTGCCTTGTGGGCGCTGGCCGGGGAGGCCTTCACCTCGATGTTCCAGGACGCGATGAACAAGGTCCGCGGGGCAGGGTGATCCGGACGTGGGCGATGATGACGCGTGCTCACTGCCGGGCGATCCAGATGTGGGTCGCACCGGCGGTCAGGCGTGCGCCGATATGGGTTCGGCCGTTGCCGAATTCGCGCTCGTCGCCTCGCTGCTGGCGCTCATCCTCGCCGGAGCTCTGCAGATCGGGCTCGTCATCCACGTCCGCAACACGGTCATCGACTCGGCGATCGCCGGGGCCCGACAGGCGAGCCTGGCCGACCAGACCGCCCGAGACGGGCAGAGGCTCACCGCCGACCTGATCCGCGTGTCCGTCGGCGAGCGCTATGCGCAGAAGGTCACCGTCTCGACCGCCCGCCGAGGTGGGGCCGAGGTCGTCGAAGTCCGAGTCCGCACCCCGTTGCCCGTGCTCGGACTGTGGGGGCCGGCCGAGGTGTGGGATCTGCGCGGTCGGTCCATCGCCGAGGACATCGACCGTGACTGAAGTCGACGCGACCGATCAGACGGATTCCGGGACCGCTGTCGTCGAATTCATCTTCGCCTCCGTCGTCCTCCTCATCCCTGTCATCTACCTCATGCTCGCGCTCTCCCAGCTGCAGGCTGCCAGCTATGCGACCACCTCGGCGGCGATGTCCGCCTCCCGTATCGCCGCCCGCGATGCGAACCCGTCCGAGGCGAGGGCGCAGGCGGTGGCACAGATGCATTTCGCCGACTTCGGAGTCGGCGACGCACCGACGTCGATCACCTACTCGTGCGCAGGACCCTGTGGACAGGCAGGTTCTCTGATCACCGCACGGGTCGAAACGAAGGTGTCGCTGCCGGGGTTCCCTCTGCTCTTCGGCTCCGCGCATTCGCCGCACATCACTCTGCGGGCAGACCACACCGACGTCGTCGCCGCGGGAGTCGAGTGAGATGTCGAGTGACGAGCGACTTGCGGATGAATCGCTGCCCGATGAGAGGAAGCCGATCGAGGCGAGCGCGGGACTGGGAGAGACGAGTGTGGAATCGAGTGACACAGATGCGGGACCGTTCGAGTCAGATGTGGAGCCGCAGGAACCGGATGCCGGTTCGATCACGCCACTGGCCATCGGCTTCGTCGCCATCGCCTTGCTGCTCGCCTTCCTCATCGCGACTCTGACCGACCTGCACATGGCACGGAGGGAGCTGCAGGGGCTCGCGGACTCTGCAGCCCTGGCGGCCTCGGACTCGTTCGAGCCTGCTCCAGGCGATGATCCCGGACTCGTGTTCTCCCCACCCGCGGCCGAGCGCGCTGCCGGTCGCTATCTGGGTGCCGTCCCGACTCCGCAGGGGATGCACCGTCTGCGGCTGAGCGCCGATGCCGACGGTGCCCATTCGGTCCGGATCCGGATCACAGCACGCTACTCACCGGCTCTGCTCTCACCGTTCGTTCCCGCACTCATCGATCTCCACGCCACCGCCTACGCCCGAGGCGCGCTCCGCCTGGACTGACCGAGACCGCCTTCACCCTGGGCCGACTTCGACGCCGATTCCTGTGGATGCTCATCCCACTCGCGCATGGACACCCTGTGGACGCAACGACCGAATCCACAGGGCGCGTCGGCCCCCTTGACCCTGCCCAAGCAGCGCGGAGACTCTGTGGTCATGAGAACACTCGGACTCGTCCATCACATCGAGACGAACGGAGCAGTCACCAGCACCAGCGTCGAAGCCGACTCGACCACACCGGCACTCGACGTCTTCCGGACTGCCTTCGGCCCGACGCTGGAACCAGCGGACCTCAACGACGGCAACCGGCTCGACGGCCAGGACATCGAGACCATCTCCTGGGGTCGGTGGCAGACCCTCAACCCGATCACGCTCATCGGGGCGAACACTCTGGCCACCGTCGACCGGGCCGAAACGGAACTGGCAGCGGTGTCGGTTCTCGCCGGCCCTGACTCAGGCTTCACGCTCGCCGTCGATCCACGCCGAGCCCGACTGTCTCGACTCTGCCACGACGGTTCACTCACCGTCATCGACCCCTGCATCTCTCGGACACCGGTGCCGCTGCGACTCGATGCCACAAGCTCCCATGCCGCTGTCCACATCGGCGCAACGGTCCTCGCCCCTGCCCCGGGGACGGCCGCGACGGCAGGCACGGCCCCGAGCTCCGGGACTCCGCAGATCCGCTCCCCGCCCTGGGGTCGCAGCGACGACATCCACATCGCCCCGAAGACGATCGCCGACCCCCAGCCGGCCAGACCGCCCCAATGGTGGACCTTCCTCATCCCGATCGGCATCGGCGTGGTGCTGGCCGTGATGACGAGCATGTGGTGGTTCCTGCTCTTCAGCGTCTCCGCGCCGCTCTCCGGCTACGTCGCCTATCTCGTCGAGAAGAAGCGCTTCGCCCGAGACCGCGAGCAGTGCCTTCGCGATCGCGCCGCCGCCCTCGACGAGGCCCACATCCGACTCGACAGCCTCGAAGCCGACCAGCGCCGCACCGCCTACGCCGCCCCGGGCGTGACTCTGGGCTTCGGAACGATCCTCAGCGATCTCACCATCGATGAAGCGCTGCAGGAGGACGCCGACCACGTCGACGGTCGCATCGTGATTGAGGCCATGCCGATCCGCATCGACCCGATGACCACCTCGGTGACCGTCAGTGCAGAAGCCGAGACTCTGCGCACCATGGCCTTCGCGTGGCTGTCCGACTACCGGTATGCCTGGCGGCCCTGCCGCGCGCTCGCCCAGCTGCCGGAAATGGCCGGCACACGATACGCCCCCGATACCGGTGAGCAGACCGCCAGCCCATTGGCCCGAGGCGATGCCGAGGACGACGTCGCCGTCGACCTCAACCTCGACGACACTGCAGTCCCTGCGCGGCTCACGATGACCGGCCCGCGTCCCGCTGCGACGATCTCCCTCACCGTAGGCCCCCTCGCCCAGGCACGCACCACCGCCTCGAGCGCACCCCGTGGGCCGGTCCCCGGTCGTCCGCTCATCGCGACTCTCATGCCTGCCGCCCGCTTCGTCACCCTTCACCGACGCCACCAGTCCGGACAGGACTGCCAACCCTGGCCCAACCACGGTCTCGGCGAGCTCTGCGAAGATGCTCCCGAAGCCATCGTCGCCCGCTGGCAACACCCCTCACCGGGGCCGGTCCTCGTCGGCCGCGGAGCCGACGGCGACGTCGGGATCGATCTGTTCGCGGACGGACCGCACGCTCTCGTCGCCGGTACCACAGGCAGCGGAAAATCGCTCCTCCTCCAGACCTGGCTGCTGTCGATGGCTTTGGCACACCCGCCTCGGCGCCTGCGATTCGTCCTCATCGATTTCAAGGGCGGTGCCACCTTCGCCCCGTTGCAGGACCTGCCGCACACCGACAGTGTGCTCGACGACTTCGACTCGGGCCTCGCATTCCGCGCGCTCGTGTCGGTGCGCGCCGAGATCACCCGCCGCGAACAGCTCCTCGCTGTCAGCGGATGCGCCCACATCCGTGACCTGGCCACGCCGCCACCGCAGCTCGTCGTCGTCATCGACGAATTCCACGCCCTCATGGCCACCCACCCACGAGCCGCTGACCTGCTCGAACACCTCACTGCGCTCGGCCGGTCCCTCGGCGTCCACCTCATCCTCGCCACCCAGCGACCGCTCGGGGTCGTCACCGGGCAGATGAAGGCGAACATCAACATCCGCGTGTGTCTGCGAGTACGCGATGAAACCGATTCCTTCGACGTCATCGGCACCGAGGCCGGCGCCCTGCTGCCGGCCGACAGACCCGGTGCCGCCTGCCTGGACACCGGACTCGGCGTCACCCGATTCCGTGTGGCCGTTCCCTTCGGTGACGATTCCCCCGCCGAGGCGGCTCTGCGCCCACGTGTCCGCCCCTGGCCTGCCGGCCGGGTTCCGAGCCTGCCGGGCGGGGTGAGCGGAATCAGCGTCGACAACATCATCACCACCGCCGTGACCATGAACGACCGGTCACGATCGCAGCAGGTGGTGCTCCCGCCGTTGCCCGGTCCGGACGAGACGGGCGGAGACGCCACCGGGATCATCGACATCCCCTCCGAACAGCGACAGCGGAACTGGACCTATGATCCCGAGCTCGACGGATCGACGATCCTCATGAACGGCGACCCGGAGATCACGGACTCGGTGCTGGTGCGCATGGCACGCGCGGCCGCACCGTCACGGCGTATCATCGCGCTCGGCAGGATCGCCGCCGCCCTCGCCGGAGCCGAGATCAGCTGCGGGATGTCGACGGGATGGACGATGCAGTCCGTGCTCGATCACCTCTTCACCGGACCGATTGGTGTGCCCGCCCCGCCGAGTCTGCTGGTGTGCGGCAACTGGGCGGAACTCATCGATTCACTCGACCACTATTGGGCCGACCTGGCGGAGCGGCTGCTCGGGCATGGTTCACGCTCCGGTCTCGTCTTTCTGCTCTCGGGAGCCCGGAATGCGACGCGCAGGAGTTCGCGGTTCGCCACCCAACTGATCTTCCCGCCGGAGACCGGTGAGGACGGCACCAGCCTCGGGCTCAGCCGACAGCGTTTCGCCGGTACCTGGCCGGAGTTCCGTGCCGTGATCCGCGGCCCCCGTGTGCAGTCGACCGGCAGCGAAGGCGCCGATGTGCAGCTCATCCCAGGCCAGTGTTCTCCGGGCGGTCTGTACGATGTCCGGGAGGGTCCGGAAGCTGCGACTGCTCATGGTGAGACTCCTCGCGGTATCACCCCTCGATGGCAGGGTCTCGACCACACCGCGAGCACGACTATCGGGGACCTCTCAGGCTCGGTCGCCGCCGTCGTCGAACGGTCCAGGCTGCCCATCGGCGTCGACGCCTTCGGTGAGCTCGTCACCTGGGATCCGCAGCGCGACGGCTCTGTGCTCACGGTCCGCGGTTCACCGCAGAGCGGGAAGAGCGAGTTCGCCGCGCTCATGCGAGAACTGGACACGGTCATCGTCCACGACGATGCGCACCAGGAGGAGGAGCCGGCCGATTGGGATCCCCTTGACGGGCGATTCCACGTGCTCACCGTGCCGACGCGTTTCGCTCCCGGCTACGGTTCTGCTCTGTCGAAGGCGCAGAACCTCGGGCCCTTGCTCGTCGTCGGCGTCCACACCCGTCAGGACCTCACCGGTCTGGGACTGCTCCGGCAGTCACCGCTCGACGGACTGGCCGGAACCGGGTGGTTCGCCACCGAGAATCGTGCCCGAGCCGTGCGGCTGCTCACCGCCGACGAGGGCCGCACACTGTTCCGCATCCGGTCCGTGACAGACATCGGCGTCGAGGCAGGACCGCGTCGGCCGGAGCCGTCAAGGCCGATCAGCTCAGATCGGCAGGTGGTCCCGTGAGAGTCTCATAACGGTAGAGTTCGGTGGCCGTCCCCGCCTCGAGCAGTCGGTCGGCGAGTGCCGAGATCACGGGCATTCCGCTCGTGACCTCGATGACGACGTCGGCATCGACCGACAGCCGAGCCAGGAGCAGTTCGGCATCGGCGACGGCCGCAGCGAAGTTCTCGTCGTCGGGGTCCGCGTCCTCACGGGCCTCGAACATCGAGCCGAGGATGAGTTCGGTCGGGGGCTCCTCCGGGGCCTGATCGACGACGGCCTGGCCCTCGCCCTGACCAGCACCCGGCTGGCCTGCCCCCGGCCCGGCACCGGGTTCACCGGCCGACGGCACGGTTCCGGCGGTCTCATCGGCCTCCCGGGCATAGGACACGGCGAAGGCGCTCAGCCCACCCGCCTCGGCGGGCCCGGCAGCCCCACCGAGCAGGGCCGCACCATGGGCACCGGCCGCCTCGGAGAGGAAGGCGCTATTCACCTGTCCGATCGTCAGCGGGCCGACGGCATCGTCACGGTTCACGGCGGTGTACCAGGCGAGGAACGCCTTCGTCAGCTTCACCGAACCGGTCGCCACGATCTCGAGATCCTCGGCACGGCCGCCCCCGGCCGGAGGCAGGGCACCGGCGGGCACCCGGATGACACGGGTCGTCGTCAGCGGGGTGAACCCGAGCGCCTGGGCGAAGCCCTCCCCCGGGCTGCCCGCCTGCACCCTGGTCCGCAGGTCGAGACCTTCGAGCGCAGTGCCACGGGTTTCGGCGCACACAGCCTCGAAGAGCTCGCGTCCCTGACCGTGGCCCTGCTCCTCAGCGGCGACCTCGACGTGCACCCAGGCTCGGTGGGGGTGAAGGGGGGATTCGGCGATCGCGGCGGCTCCGACGGGAACCTCGGGGACCACCTCGGCGATGACGGAGCGGATGAGCGGCGAATCCGAGGAAGGACGGAACAGTGACCTGGCCATGTGCCCGGCCGGGGTGGTCGCGTCGGCGAACACCTCGTTCAAGCGCAGATCGTCACCGTCGCTGAGCTCTCGAATGGGCATGTGTTCGCTCCTTGGGCGGTGGGGAACTTGATAATCTTGGCGTCATGACTGACTTAAGCGATCCTACCGCCGCCGCCCGTGCCGCGGCCACGACCATCAACTCTGCGGCGGGCATCGACTCCCATGACATCGCCCTCGTCCTCGGCTCCGGTTGGGGCGGCGCGGCCGACCTGCTCGGCGAGACGATCAGCGAGGTTCCCGCAGCCGAGGTCCCCGGCTTCCACGCCCCCGCCGTCGAAGGGCACGGGGCGATGCTGCGGACCGTGCGAATCGAAGCCAGCGGCAAGCATGCGCTCGTGCTGGGATCGCGCACCCACTACTACGAGGGCAAGGGTGTGCGTGCCGTGGCCCACGGTGTGCGCACCGCCGCCGCGGCAGGCTGTTCTTCGCTCGTGCTCACCAACGGCTGCGGCGGGCTGAACCGGAATTGGGCCGCCGGCACCCCGGTGCTCATCTCCGATCACATCAACCTCACCGGCACTTCGCCGATCGAGGGCGCGAACTTCGTCGACCTCACCGATCTCTACTCCCCGCGGATGCGCGCGATCGCCAAGGCGATCGACCCGACCCTCGACGACGGCGTCTACGCGCAGTTCCGCGGTCCTCACTATGAGACGCCCGCCGAGGTGCGCATGGCGGGCATCCTCGGCGCCGACCTCGTGGGTATGTCGACGACGCTCGAGGCCATCGCCGCCCGTCAGGCCGGGCTCGAACTCATGGGCATCTCCCTGGTGACGAACCTCGCCGCAGGCATCCAGGAGACCCCGCTCTCCCACGCCGAGGTCATCGAGGCCGGAGCCGCCGCGGCCCCGCGGATCTCCCGCCTGCTCGCCGACATCGTCGCGAAGCTCTGAGGAAGGACGCCATGACCCGCGTAGCCGATCGTTTCACTGCCGGATTCGACGCCGAGGTGGTCCGGGCTTGGATCGCCGATGACCCCGATCTGCAGACCGCGACGACCCTGGAGCACATCCTCGCCGAGGCTGAGGCCGGGGATGCGGCGGCCGTGGCCGATCTCGAGGACCGCTTCGCAGGTCCCCTCGTCTTCGGCACCGCGGGCCTGCGCGGGGAGATCGCCGCAGGTCCGAACCGGATGAACCGTGCCGTGGTCATCCGGGCCGCGGCTGGCCTCTCGGCATTCCTCGCCGAGACCGTGGGCGAAGGGTTCCGTGTCGTCATCGGCTGCGATGCCCGGCATAAGTCGTCTGACTTCGCGGCCGACACCGCCGCCGTCGTCACCGCCGCCGGAGGGGTCGCGATCCAGCTGCCCGAACAGCTGCCGACCCCGCTGCTCGCCTTCGCGCTGTCCCACCTGGGCGCCGATGCCGGGGTCATGGTCACGGCCAGTCACAACCCGCCGGCCGACAATGGGTACAAGGTCTACCTGGGCCAGCGCCCGCTGCAAGCCATCGAATCCGATCCTGACGCCGCCCTTGCCGGGGCCGGGGCACAGATCGTCAGCCCGGCCGATGCCCTCATCGCGGAGAAGATCGCCGCCGTCGAATCGGTCGCTTCGGTGCCGCGTGCCGAATCCGGGTGGGAGCACCTCGATGAGTCCATCGTCGAGCGCTATCTGGCGCGCATCGACTCTTTGGGGGTGCGAGCGAGTGCGGACCTGTCGATTGTGCTCACCTCGCTGCATGGGGTGGGGGCCGGCGTCGCCGAGGCGGCCCTGGCCCGCACAGGGTTCACCGATGTTCACCCGGTGGCTTCGCAGCAGGCCCCGGATCCGGACTTCCCGACCGTGTCGTTCCCGAATCCTGAAGAGGCTGGGGCACTCGATGAGTCCTATGACCTCGCGCGTGAGGTCGGGGCCGAGCTCATCATCGCCAACGATCCCGATGCGGACCGGTTCTCCGCAGCGATCCCCGACTCGTCGGCGGCCGCCGGTTACCGGCAGCTGACCGGCGACGAGGTGGGGCTGCTCCTCGGTGAGGATGCTGCGAACCGGCTTGCTGCGGGCACGCATCATGCGACGGGACCGTTGTCGGGATCTCATGCTCCGGCACCCGTCTTCGCGAATTCGATCGTGTCCTCTCGGGGACTCGCGGCCGCGGCCACGAGCCATGGTTTCGACGCGGTGAACACGCTCACCGGGTTCAAGTGGATCTCGCGTGTGCCCGGACTCGTCTTCGGCTACGAAGAGGCTCTCGGCTACTGCGTCGACCCGGCTGCCGTCCGCGACAAGGACGGGATCTCGGCAGCTGTCACGTTTGCTGCTCTGGCCTCTCGTCTGAAGTCCGAGGGCAGCAGCATTGAGGCCGAACTCGACCGGATCCGGGGCCGCGACGGCTGCTTCGCCACCGCGCCGCTGTCCTTCCGCCTCGACGACGTCTCGCTCATCGCCACGGCCATGGCGAAGCTGCGCGAGAACCCGCCGGCGACGCTGGCCGGATCCCCCGTGGCCGAGGTCCACGACCTCTCCGCCGGATACGACGGCCTGCCTCCGACCGACGGGATCCTGCTGCTCTCGGAATCGAATTCACGGGTCATCGTCCGCCCATCGGGTACGGAGCCGAAGCTCAAGTGCTACCTCGAGGTCGTCGCCGAGCCCTCCGAGCTCGAAGCCGCATCCGAAGCCGACCGACGAGCGGCGGCCAGCGCGGGAGTGAAGGTGCCGACCACCTCGGCGAGTGCCTCACTGGCTCCTGCACTCAAGGAACGCCTCACCTCGATCACCACCGAACTCAAAACCTTCTTCGCCCTCTGAATTACTACCTGACGGCGGCTCAACAACCTCGCGCGAGGTTGCTGGGCCGCCGTCAGGTAGCAATTAGAGGGAGTTGAGGATGGACTTGCTGCCGGAGAGGCCGAGGCGGCTTGCGCCGGCGGCGATCATCTCCTCGGCCGCCTCTGCGGTGCGGATGCCGCCGGAGGCCTTGACGCCGAGGCGGTCGCCCACGGTCTCGCGCATGAGCGCCACGGCGTGCGCGCTGGCGCCGCCTGCCGGGTGGAAGCCCGTGGAGGTCTTGACGAATCCGGCCCCCGCGGCCTCGGCGCGACGGCAGGCCTCGACGATCTGCTCATCGCTGAGCGCAGCCGATTCGATGATGACCTTGACCAGGGCGTCGCCACTAGCCTCGACGACTCCGCGGATGTCGGCCTCGAGCCCGTCGAAGTCACCGGCGATGGCCTGGCCGATGTTGATGACCATATCGACCTCGGCGGCCCCATCCGCGACCGCCTGCGCAGCCTCGGCGGCCTTGATCTCCGGCTTGACCTGGCCGGAGGGGAATCCGACGACGGTGGCGACGACGAGCTCGCCCGGATCGGTGATCGGCAGCATCGACGGGGACACGCAGATCGCGAGCACCCCGAGATCCTTCGCCTCGGCCACGAGCGCGTCGACGTCGGCCGGGGTGGCTTCGGGCTTGAGCAGGGTGTGGTCGATGATCGCGGCGACATCGTTTCGGCTGGTCATGGGTTCCTCCAAAGTGACTGGTACGGTGGCTTCAGGGCTGCGGTGGCAGAGGCTCAGCTGATCTTCTCGAACACGATCGACTCCGGCACCGAGGCGGCGTCCCCGCCGATCTCGACCGCGGAGTCGAGCGCGTCGATCGCCCGGGCGAAACGCTCGGGAGTCTCCGTGTGCAGGGTCATCAGCGGCTGTCCCGCGGTGACGGTGTCACCGGGCTTTGCGTGGAGTTCGATGCCGGCCACGGCCTGCACCGGGTCCTCCTTGCGGGCGCGGCCGGCTCCGAGCCGCCACGAGGCGACTCCCACCGACAGAGCGTCGAGCCTCGTCAGCACCCCGGACTCGGAGGCGGTGACGACCTCGGTGTGCTCGGCCACGGGCAGGGCGGCCTCCGGATCGCCGTCCTGGGCCCGGATCATCGCGTTCCACTTGTCCATGGCCCGACCGTCGGACAGGGCGGCGCGCACGTCGACGCCGGTCTTCCCGGCCAGGCGCAGCATCTCTTCGGCCAGGGCCACCGTCAGGTCGACGACATCACGCGGTCCGCCACCGGCGAGGACCTCGACGGATTCGCGGACCTCGAGGGCATTGCCGACCGTCAGACCCAGTGGCGTGGACATGTCGGTGAGCAGGGCCGAGGTCTTCACCCCGGCGGCCGTGCCGAGGTCGACCATGGTCCGCGCCAGCTTCTGTGCCTTCGCGAGGTCCTTCATGAACGCACCCGAGCCGACCTTGACGTCGAGGACGAGACCACCGGTGCCCTCGGCGATCTTCTTCGACATGATCGACGAGGCGATGAGCGGAATGCAGTCGACGGTCGAGGTGGTGTCGCGCAGAGCATAGAGCTTCCTGTCCGCCGGGGCCAGCCCGGATCCGGCCGCGCAGATGACAGCGCCGATGTCCTCGAGTTGGGTCAGGATCGCCTCGTTGCTCAGCCCCGCCTGCCAGCCGGGAATGGACTCGAGCTTGTCCAGAGTCCCGCCCGTGTGGCCGAGGCCGCGGCCGGAGAGCTGCGGCACGGCGACGTCGAAGACCGCGACGAGCGGGGCCAGCGGCAGGGTGATCTTGTCCCCGACTCCCCCGGTCGAATGCTTGTCCGACGTCGGATGCGACAGCGTCGAGAAGTCCATCCGCTCACCGGACGCGATCATCGCCTGCGTCCAGTCGGCGATCTCGCGCGGTTCCATGTCGTTGATGAAGATCGCCATGGCCAGCGCCGCCATCTGCTCGTCGGCGACGACCCCACGGATGTAGGCGTCGATGACCCAGTCGATCTGCTCTCTGCTCAGCGTCTTCCCGTCGCGTTTGATCGCGATGACGTCGACTGCGTCGAATGCCTCTACTGTCACAGTCTCATTCCTTCTCTGTCATCGTTCGCTTGCCCGCCGAGGTTGAGCTCCCGTCCGCCGAGGCGGTGACACGGGTTAGGGCCGGCCGCCTCGGCGGGGGTGGGATCGTCAGTGCTTCGCCGTGTGGTCGGGCTCGGAGGCGCCCAGGTGGTCGGGTCCGAAAGCTTCGGGCAGCACCACGGACATGGGGGCGCGTCCGCTGGGCATGTTGAGCACGAGGTCATCACCGCCGTGTTCGAACAGCAGCTGCCGACAGCGACCGCACGGCACAAGGGTGTTGCCGTCACGGTCCACGCAGTCGAAGGCGACGAGCCGGCCGCCGCCGGACATGAACAGATCGGACACGAGCGAGCATTCGGCGCACAGGGTCACGCCGAAGGAGGCGTTCTCGATGTTGCAGCCGCTGACGATGCGTCCGTCGCAGACGAGCGCGGCGGCGCCCACGGAATACGACGAGTACGGCACATAGGCCTTCGCCATCGCCCGCTTCGCCTCCTCCCGCAGCAGCGTCCACGTGCCCTCGCTGAGGTCATCGGGTCGGACCGGGGTGGGTTCGTCGCTCCAGACGTGCTCGGATGCGTCGGTGTCGGGGACAGTCATGGGGATACCTCTTCCTTCAGGGTGTGACTGCTGGTGTGTCGAGGGGTGCGGCGTACCCTCGGGTGGACCCGATTCGCCGGGTCCATCGGTGGGAATCATCCCATCGCCGAGGTGGGGCTCATTTCACGTAGGGAACACCTTCCGCAGCGGGTGGGCGGACCCGACCGACGAAGCCGGCGACCGCGAAGACGGTGACGATGTAGGGAAGCATGAGCAGCAGCTCGTTGGCCACGGGCGTGCCGATCGACTGCAGCGTGTTGCCGAGACTCTTCGAGAACCCGAACAGCAGTGCCGCCAGCAGTGCGCCCTTCGGGTTCCACTTGCCCAGGATCATTGCGGCCAGGGCGATGTAGCCCTGTCCTGCCGACATCTCCTTGCCGAAGGCCAGTCCGGAGCCGACGGTGAAGAATGCTCCGCCGAGTCCGGCGATCGCACCGGCCATGAGCGTGTTGCGCACGCGGGTGAAGTTGACCTTGATGCCGACGGTGTCCGCGGCCTTCGGGTGTTCGCCGACGGCCCGCATCCGCAGACCCCACTTCGAGCGGAACACGAAGATCTGCAGAGCGATGACGACGACGTACATGATGTAGACGAGGATGTTCTGGTCGAACAGCACCCGTCCGAGCACCGGGATGTCCGAGAGCAGCGGAATCGGCAGGTTCGGCAGCTTCTGTCGCGCGTTCCACAGTGCCGGGTCTTCGGTGAGCACCGTCGAGTAGAGGAAGCTGGTCACGCCGACGACGAGGACGTTGAGCACGACGCCGATGATGATCTGGTTGACCCAGTACTTCACGGCGAAGAACGTGAGGATCACTGCGACCAGCGCACCGGCGATCGGCGCTGCGAGCAGACCCGCGTACGGGTTCTTCACCACCGAGGCGACGACGGCGGCGAGGAACGCACCGGCGAGCAGCTGGCCTTCGATGGCGATGTTGATGATGCCGGAGCGTTCGCCGACGAGACCGCACATGGCGCCGAAGATCAGCGGCACCGACAGTGCCAGGGCACCGGCGAGCAGAGTCGTCAGCGGAATCACGCCGCCGGAGCCGCCGCCGGCCCAGGCGAGGAACGAGATGACGAAGAGCACGCCGAAGAGCATCGGGAACCACGAACCGATGCTGATGCGCTTGACGCTCAGGTAGATCGAGGCTGCGGCCATGACGATGAGCAGGATGCCCAGGGTCAGTCCGGCCGTGGTCGAGGACACGACAAGATCGGGGATGGCGAAGAAGTCTCCGCCGGTGGCGACCCGGAAGGTCGTCTCACCGTCCCGGCCGATGAGGCCGAAGAAGACGAAGGACACGAGCGCGAGGATCGAATACACGATCGGGAACTTCCAAGCGATCGGTGCCAGGGCCCTGACCTGGGTCGAAGGGGTGTTCTCCACGGTCTGAGCAGTCATCTCAGTCCTCCTTCCGCTTGAGCACCGGCGTGGGCAACCGGAAGATCGACCTCACCAGGGGTGGGGCCGCGATGAGCAGCACGATGACGGACTGGACGACGAGGACGATGTCGATCGGCGTTCCCGTCTGTGACTGCATGAGGTAACCGCCTGCCTTGAAGGCTCCGAAGAGCAGACCGGCGAGGAACGTGCCCAGCGGCTTCGACCGGCCCAGCAGGGCCACGGTGATGGCGTCGAATCCGATCGAGCCGCTGATGCCGCCGGTGAGCTTGTATTCGGTGCCGAGCACCTGTGCGGCTCCGCCGAGTCCGGCGAGCGCACCGGCGACGATCATGACGAGGATGGTCACCTTCGACACGGAGATGCCGGCGGTGCGGGCCGCGTGCGGGTTGGCGCCGACGGCTTTGAACTCGAAGCCGATGGTCGAGCGCTCGAGCAGCCACCACACGAAGATCGCGGCGAGGATCGCGAGGACGAATCCGAAATGGAGACGGAACGGCGCCGGCAGCAGCAGGAACATCTGCGCGGAATCGTCGACGACGCGCGACTGCGGGTTCGCCGAGGTGGTGTGGGTGAACCAGTTCTGTTTGAGCAGGTACCCCAGGGCGTAGCCGGCGATCGAGTTGAGCATGATCGTCACGATCACCTCGTTGGCTCCGGTGCGCGCCTTGAGGACACCGGCGATGCCGGCCCAGATCGCACCGCCGATGATGCCGCCGAGAGCGGCCACGAGCATGTGGACGACCGGGGGAAGCGGCAGTGCATAGCCGAGGAAGCCGGCGATGGTCGCGCCGAGGATGACCTGGCCCTGACCGCCGATGTTGAACAGTCCGCAGCGGAAGGCCAGAGCGATGCCGAGGCCGGTGAGGATGAGCGGGGTGCCCGAGACCATCGATTCGGTCAGCGGGCGGATGGCGCGTTCGGTCGTGCGCGCCTCCCAGTCGAAGACGGAACCGCGGAACAGCGCCGAATAGGCTTCGCCCACGGTGGAGAAGAGGGTGGCGAAGAAGTCGCCGGGCGCGGCGAAGAAGTTCTCTGCGGCCGCCACGACCTCGGTGTTCGACACGGCGATGAGGACGCCGCCGAGCAGCAGTGCGAGCACGATCGCCAGCAGCGAGACGAGCCAGGATCCGGACAGGATCTCCCGCAGCAGGTTCTGCTCCTTGCCGTCCTCGGCCTCGACCTCCGGCGGTGGAGCCGGTGATGGTGCCGCCGGTGAGATATCAGTCGTCATTCGGTCTCCTCCGCCGAGGTGGTGGCTGAGTCTTCGTCGGCAGCCGGTGCCTCTGTGGTGGCAGGCTGCGCTTTCTCGGTGGCATCGGTCGCACCGGAGTCTTCGGTCGAGTCCGCGGTCGCGGCCAGCGCCTCCTCGGCCGGGACGCCGGCCATCATCAGGCCGAGCGCCTCCCGCGAGGTGTCGGGTCCGACGATGCCGACGATGCGTCCGGAGTACATCACGGCGATGCGGTCGGCCAACCCGTAGACCTCGTCGAGTTCGGTCGAGACGATGATGCAGGGAGTGCCGGCATCGCGTTCGGCGATGACGCGCTTGTGCACGAATTCGATCGACCCGACATCGAGGCCGCGAGTCGGTTGGCTGGCGATGAACAGGCGCAGCTCACGGCCGAGCTCGCGGGAGAGCACGACCTTCTGCTGGTTGCCGCCCGACAGGGTCGAGATCGGGTCGACGACGCTGCCGAGGCGGATGTCGAACTCGTCGACCTTGCTTCTAGCCTCTTCGGTGATGACCTTGGGTCTGAGGTTGAGGCCCTTGGCGTAGGGCTGGCGGTCGTAGACGTCGAGGATCATGTTCTCGCGGATGGCGAATTCGGCGATGATCCCATCGGTCGAGCGATCCTCGGGGACGAATCCGATGCCGGCACCGAGGCGGTCCTTGACGGACTGCCCGACGAGGTCCTTCCCGTCGAGGGTGATCGTTCCCAGGCGGGGTTCGGTCAGCCCGATGATCGTCTCCGCGAGCTCGGTCTGCCCGTTGCCCTGGACACCGGCGACAGCAAGGATCTCGCCACGGCGGACGTCGAAGGACACATCGTCGACGACGAC
The DNA here is from genome assembly GCF_011617245.1 of Brevibacterium atlanticum. Classification (NCBI taxonomy): domain Bacteria; kingdom Bacillati; phylum Actinomycetota; class Actinomycetes; order Micrococcales; family Brevibacteriaceae; genus Brevibacterium; species Brevibacterium atlanticum. Next base: position 3,028,966 of record NZ_CP050152.1, read on the forward strand.
GTTCTCGGCCTTGTCGACGACGGTGAGCCCGCGGACCTGGAAGGTCGCGTCGCCGGGGTCGGCGTCGTCCTTCTCCGTGGTCAGGGAGACGGCTCGGCCGACCATCTGGCTGGCCAGTTCGGTCTCGGTCGAATCCGGGGAGGCCTCGCCGACGATCTTGCCGCGTCGGATGACGGTGATCGAGTCGGCGATCGCGCGGACCTCACGCAGCTTGTGGGTGATGAAGACGATCGAGGTGCCCTGCTCCTTGAGCTGGCGCATGATCGAGATCAGCTCGTCGGTCTCCTGCGGGGTGAGCACGGCAGTGGGCTCGTCGAGGATGAGGATCTCGGCGTCGCGGGACAGAGCCTTGATGATCTCGACCCGCTGCTGGGCACCGACGGGCAGGTCCTCGATGAGTGCGTCGGGATCGATATTGAAGTTGAAGCGCGAGGAGATCTCGATGACCCGCTTGCGTGCCTCTTTGATGTCGAGGAGCCCCAGGCTCTTCGTCGGCTCGTAGCCGAGCGCCACGGATTCGGCGACGGTGAACACGGGCACGAGCATGAAGTGCTGGTGGACCATGCCGATGCCGGCGGCCACGGCATCTCCGGGGCCGGAGAACCTCACCGGCTCGTCGTCGATGAGGATCTCTCCCCCATCGGCGTCGTAGAGTCCGTAGAGGACGTTCATCATGGTGGACTTGCCGGCGCCGTTCTCACCCAACAGGGCATGGATCTCGCCCGGTTCGATGGTGAGATCGATGTGGTCATTGGCCACGAACGATCCGAACACCTTGGTCATCCCGCGAAGCTCGAGTTTCACTGCTCCCGGTTCTCCTCACAAATTTGAAAACTGCAGGGCCGAAGATCTCCGGCCCTGCAGTTTAACCGATGAGCTTATTTCGGCGTGCTTTCGGACTCGACGGTCAGGGAGCCGTCGATGATCTGCTTCTTGAGATCCTCGACCTTCTTCTTCACGTCTTCGGGAACCTCGTCGTCGAAGTCGTGGTACGGGGCCAGTCCCACACCTTCGTTCTCAAGGGTGCCGATGTAGGGCTCGTTGGTGAACTTGTCCTCGGTGCCCTCCTTGATGGTGTCCTCGACCGCGTTCGCGATCTCCTTGACCACCGAGGTGAGGATGATGTCGCCGTACTCGGTCGACTCGTAGCCGTCCGAGTCGACCCACACGAGCTTGGTGTCCCCGGCGTCCTTCGCGGCAGCGGCGGCACCGAGGCCGACGGGACCGGCGACGGGCATGATGACGTCAGCACCCTGGGAGATGAGCTGCTTGGTCAGCTCCTGGCCCTGGCCCTGGTTCTCGAAGTCACCGGAGAACGAGCCGTCCTGCTTGTCCTTGTTCCAGCCGAGCAGCTTGACGTCCTTCTTGTTGTCCTTGTTGTACTTCTCCACACCATCGGCGAAGCCGTCCATGAAGATCGTCACCGACGGGATCTGAATGCCGCCGAACGTACCGACCTTGCCGGATTTCGAGGTCGCCGCGGCGACATAGCCTGCGAGGTAGGCCGCCTCTGCGGTGTTGAAGACGACAGGCTTGGCATTGTCAACGGTCACCGGCTTGCCGTCGGCATCGGAGAACGTGGAGTCGATGAGCGCGAAGTTGAGGTCCGGGTTCGCTTCAGCGGCTTCCTGGATCGTGTCCTCGAGGAGGAATCCGACTCCGAAGGTGAGGTTGCAGCCGGCCTGAACCATGTTGTCGACGTTCGGTTTGAAGTCCGCATCACCCTGTGACTCTGCATCCTTCTCATCGATGCCGAGGTTCTTCTTCGCGTTCTCCATGCCCTGCTTGCCGGACTGGTTGAACGACTGATCGTCCCAACCGCCGGAGTCGGAGACCATGCAGGCCAGGTAGTCTTCGGCGGAGTTCCCGCCCCCCGAACCACAGGCCGAGAGAACCAGGGCGGATGCGGCGATCATCGACACCGCTGATGCAAGCTTCTTCACGTTTTCTCTTTCCTCTTACAGACAGCGGACACGGTCGAGGCCCCTATCTGCCCCTGCCGAAGATGTGAAACCACTGGACGATCTGTCATATTTTGGTGAGTTTCGGTCATTCTAATGCACTTCCGAGCTCCGAGAAGCCCCGCTAGCACGTCAATCGCGGACACCGATACGAAAACGCAATAATCCGTCACGGCGGGGGCTCGCCCGTCCGAAATGCGGTCACTGATCAGGCCATCTTTGAGACAGCGAAGGCATCCGCGAGGGCGAACGGCGAGCGCCTCCGAGTGAACTAGGCTTGAGGGCGTTATGGCACATCTCCTCGGGGCCGAAGCCCTGCACCTCGAATACCCCACTCGCGTCGTCTTCGACTCCGTGACCCTCGGCGTCGAGACCGGCGACATGATCGGCATCGTCGGCCGCAACGGCGACGGCAAGTCGAGCCTGCTCGGTATGCTCGCCGGCACCGTCGAACCCGATTCCGGTCGCGTCACCTACCGCGGCGGGCTGCGCCTGGGCATGCTCGGCCAGAGCGATGACCTCGACGATGAGGCGAGCGTCGGCTACTCGGTCGTCGGGGACGCCGCCGATCACGAATGGGCCGCCGACCCGCGTGCGCGCGACATCATCGCCGGTCTCATATCCGACCTCGATTGGGAGGCACCGGTCTCCAGCCTCTCCGGCGGTCAGCGTCGCCGCGTGGCCCTGGCGGCCCTTCTCATCGGCGACTGGGAGCTGCTCATCCTCGACGAGCCGACGAACCACCTCGACGTCGACGGCATCGCCTGGCTGGCCGCGCACATGCGGCGGCGGTGGCCGAAGAACTCCGGTGCCCTTCTGTTGGTCACCCACGATCGCTGGTTCCTCGACGAGGTGTGTACGAAGACCTGGGAGGTCCACGACCGCATCGTCGAACCCTTCGAGGGCGGGTACGCCGCGTACGTCCTCCAGCGCGTCGAACGCGACCGGATCGCCGCGGCCACGGAGGCCAAGCGTCAGAACCTCATGCGCAAGGAGCTCGCCTGGCTGCGTCGTGGCGCTCCGGCACGGACGTCGAAGCCGAAGTTCCGCATCGAGGCCGCGAACGAGCTCATCGCCGATGTCCCCGAGGTGCGCAATCCCATCGAGCTGAAGAAGATGGCCACCGCCCGCCTGGGCAAGGACGTCGTGGACCTGCTCGATGTGTCCAAGCACTTCGGGGACACCACGATCCTCAACGACGTCACATGGCGCATCGGCCCGGGTGAGCGCACGGGCATCCTCGGTCCCAACGGTGCAGGAAAATCGACCCTGCTCGGACTCGTCGCCGGCACTCTCGAGCCCGATTCTGGACGGGTCAAGCGCGGCAAAACCGTGCAGATCGGCGTCCTCGACCAGCAGTTCAAGGACCTGGCTCGCATCGCAGAGGACCGGGTGCGCGAGGTCCTCTCCGAATCGAAGACCTCGTTCACGATCGAGGGCAAGGACTACACTCCGGCCCAGCTGCTCGAGCGGCTCGGCTTCGCCAAGGAACACCTGTCCGCTCGGGTCAAGGAGCTCTCCGGTGGGCAGAAGCGTCGCCTCCAGCTGCTCCTGCTGCTCATGGCCGAACCGAACGTCATCATCCTCGACGAGCCGACGAACGACGTGGATTCGGACATGCTCGCGGCGATGGAGGACCTCCTCGATTCGTGGCCGGGCACTCTCATCGTCGTCTCTCACGACCGCTACCTGCTCGAGCGCGTCACCGATCAGCAGTACGCGATCCTCGACCAGGGCCTGCGTCATGTGCCCGGCGGGGTCGAGGAGTACCTGCGCCTGCGCGCCGAGGCGGCCCGTTCCGGTGGTTCTGCCACGAATGGCGCGGGTTCGGCCTCGGGACGGAACGGGGCCTCCGCGGGAGCCGACGGGAACGGCTCCGGTGGGACCGCCTCGGCGAACGGCGGATCCGATGCCGGATCCAAGCTCACCGGCGCCGAGGCGCGGGCGACGAAGAAGGAGCTCGCCTCGATCGAGCGGCGGATGGACAAGCTGAACGCGCAGATCGCGAAGAAGCACGAGGAGATGGCCGCTCACGACCAGACGGACTTCGAAGGACTCGGCGCGCTCACCTCGGCGATCCGGGAATCCCAGGACGAACTCGACGAACTCGAAATGCGCTGGCTCGAGGCCACCGAGGCGCTGGAGGCCTGAGGCGGGTCGGCGTCCGACGTGAGGCGGGTCGGCGTCCGGAGTGAAGGCGAGCTCGAGGCGAGAGGGAGCGGACGATGACGGATGAGGAGCGGTTCCGTGAGCTGCTTGAAGCCGAGCGGGCCGATGCCCAGTCGCTGATCAGCCGGCTGACTCAGGGCATCGATGAGGTCTCGGCCGCACGCGAGGGCGACAACAGTGATGACGAGCACGACCCGGAGGGGGCGACGCTGGCCTTCGAACGGTCCCAGGCCGCAACCCTGCTCGAACATTCACAGGATCGACTCGATGAGATCGCCGAGGCGCTGACCAGGCTCGATGAGGGACGTTTCGGGATCTGCACGAGGTGCGACAGACCCATTGCGCAGGCGCGGCTGGAGATCCGTCCCTACGCCGCGCAGTGCGTGGACTGCGCGGCGCGCGGCTGACACCCCGACCGACCAAGACGCGGCACCGGAGCGGGCGCCGGGCGCGCCTGACCACCTCGGACCTTTATCGTTATCGGGTCATGTGCGGTAATGTGTCGGCGTGTCTTCCCGTGATTTTCGCATCGACCGCGCCAAGGGGATCCTCATCTTCACGGTGGTCCTCGGGCATCTGCTCGCACGGACGGGACCGTGGGAGTCCCCGATTCTCGGCGCTCCGATGTACCTCATCTACTCGTTCCACATGCCGGCCTTCGTCTTCCTGGCCGGCATCACGGCGAAGTCCAACAGACTCGCAGAGCGGGTGCTGACCTACTTCGTCCTGCTGGCCACAGTGCTGCCGCTGATGTGGGTGTGGATGTGGGCATTCGGGCTCAATCCCGACTACAGCCTGCTCACCCCGTTCTGGTACACGTGGTTCCTGCTGTCGATGGCATGGTGGATGATCACGGTCCCCTTCATCGAATGGTTCCCGCGCACGATGCTCGTCGCCTCGCTGGTCATGGGTCTCTTCGGCGGCATCCTGCCGATCCTCGACACCGAACTCTCTGCGGCTCGGACGATGGCGTTCTGGCCGTTCTTCGTCATCGGCAAGCTCTACGGCAAGCAGATCATCGGCTGGGCAGGCAGTCTCGCGATCTGGCAGAAGCTCGGCCTCAGCTTCGCCGCCCTGGCCACGATCGGCTACTTCTATTTCGACGATGTCGACTACCACTGGCTCTACGGCAGCCTCAACTTCGCGCACTTCGACGTCGGTGTACCCGAAGGCGTGGGCCTGCGTCTCATCATGGACATCGCCGCCATGCTCATGGGACTTGCGCTCCTGTCGTGGCTGAGCAACACCAAGGACACCTTCGCCAGGATCGGCAGGAACAGCCTGGCGGTCTACGTTCTCCACGGCTTCGTCGTCCGCGGCCTTCAGCCGGTCCTCGACGACAGCCGCAATGTGCTCCACGACGCCATCGTCCTCCTCATCTGCGTCGCGCTTGCTGTGGTGTGGACGGGACTGCTGTCCTGGTCACCGTTCGAGCGGGCCCTGCGCTGGTGGTCCTCGACCATCACGGGTCTCCTCCTCAAACCGTTCCCGTTCCTGCGGCGAGAACCCAGTGGTGCGGGCACACGCAGCGCGGAGGGTTCCGGTGCGCGAGGTGCGGCGGCGAGGGCCGCGGTTGCCGGTGGCGCGGCCTCGGGGGGCGCGGGAGTCCCGGCTGCGCGCGGTTCCGGTGCACAGTACGCCCACTCCGACGACGCGCACGTCTTCCCGGGCACCGGCTACGACGACCAGAGGAACGCGCATGTCTTCCCGGGCGGGGGCTATGACGACCATGGTGACGCACAGGTCTTCTCGGCAAGGGGCTATGCGCACCCCGGTGACACCTACGCCGAGGGCGACGGCCCGAGCCGACACGGCTTCGGGGTCCAGCCTCTGCCTGGTGCCGGCTATGACCAGTCCGCCGGCTACGAGCAGACGATCGGCCAGCCCCCCGGCTACGACGAGTCCTCCGGCTACGGCCAGGCCGCCGGCGACGAATACCAGCCGAGTCAGCAGGGATTCGCCTCCCCCTCCCCTGACCAGGTCGAGCAGTATCCGCTGCCGGGCACGCATCAGGTTCCGCAGAACAACGCCACGTACGAGACCACCCAGGAGGTGCCCGCTGACGCCGCACAGCGTGCTGTCCGGTACCGCCGCCTGCCGGTCTACCTGAGCACCCCGCCCGACGACGAACGCTGAGCCCCCTCCTCTCTCAAGGCGCTGACATCGGAATATGTCATTGTGACGTACATCGCTGCAGCGATTCATGGTGTGATTCTGTGGTCTGGGTCTTCACCCGGACACGGATGATTCCCCACCATCGAATCGGAGAGCACCCATGACCGCGACAAACGCACTGACCCAACGCCTCGATGCCGGACCCGTGATCTGTGCCGAAGGATTCCTCTTCGAGCTCGAGAAGCGCGGGTACCTCTCGGCCGGCGAATTCGTCCCCGAGGTGGCCCTCGAATTCCCCGATGCGCTGCGCTCCCTCCACGTCGACTTCCAGCGTGCCGGCTCGGACATCGTCGAGGCGTTCACGTACAACGGCCACCGCGAGAAGATGCGCGTCATCGGCAAGGAAGACCTCCTCGAGCCGCTCAACCGCTCAGCTCTGCAGATCGCCCGCAGCGTTGCGGACGCCAAGCCCGGGAACTTCATGGCCGGCAACATCTCGAACTCGAACATCTGGGACCCCGCCGACGAGGCCAAGCAGAACGAGGTTCGCGCGATGTTCTCCGAGATGGTCGCCTGGGCCGTCGAGGAAGGCGCCGACCTCATCATCGGCGAGACCTTCTACTTCGCCGGAGAGGCCATCGCCGCCGCCGAGATCGCCAAGGCCAGCGGCCTGCCCGTCGTCCTCACGCTGGCACCGATGGCCTTCCAGGAGATGGCCGACGGAGTCGGAATCGTCGAGACCGCGCAGAAGCTCGAACAGCTCGGCGTCGACGTCGTCGGACTCAACTGCTTCCGCGGACCCGCGACGATGCTGCCGTGGCTGAAGCAGATCCGCGAGGCCGTGTCCTGCCACGTCGGCGCCCTGCCGATCCCCTACCGCACCACGGCCGACGAGCCGACGTTCTTCAACCTCTCCGACCCCCACGCCGAGGTGGCCTCCCCGCACGGACGCACGTTCCCGACCGCGCTCGATCCACTGCAGACCAACCGCTACGAGATCGGCGCATTCGCGAAGGAAGCCTACGATCTGGGCGTCAACTACATCGGCGTGTGCTGCGGCGCGACCCCGATGCACATCCGCGAAGTCGCCGAGGCCGTCGGCCTGACCACCGACGCCAGCCGGTTCTCCGAGAACATGCGCAACCACTTCATGTACGGCGACAACGAGCGCCTCGCCGAGAACGTCGTCGCCCTCGGCGACACTGCCTGAGGCCGGTCGGCCCGCTGAATAGGCCCGAGGCCGACCGATACGGGACCGGTCTGCAGCTGGTGGACTGCGATGTCTCCCGGCCACGTTCCGACACCAAGCACGCACCCCGTTCAACGCACTCTTCGGTCGATCCACCGTGGTTTCCGAGCGTGAAACCACGGTGGATCGACCAAAGAATCCAGCAGGCGACACCGGCGGCGGAAAACGCTGCCGGGGCTCAGCCCTTGAGCGTCACGCCGATCGAGTCGAGGGCGGCTTCGAGGCGAGCGACCGTGCCGTCGATGTCTCCGAGCTTGTCGAGGCCGAACAGGCCGATGCGGAAGGACGAGAAGTCCTCGGGCTCATCGCACTGCAGCGGCACGCCCGCGGCGATCTGCACCCCGACCTCCTTGAAGTCGGCGCCGGTGGCCAGCTTCGGGTTGTCGGTGTGGACGACGACCACGCTCGGTGAGGCGAACTCGTCCGAGGCCACCGAGGGCAGACCTCGATCGGCGAAGACCCGGCGCACGCGCTCGCCGAGCTCACGCTGAGCCGATTCGAGCTTGTCGAAGCCCCGTTCCTCGGTCTCGCGCATGAGCTCGACATTGTGCGTGAGCGCATCGGTCGGCATCGTCGCGTGATACGGGGTCCGGCCCTCCTCGTAGTCATCGGCGATCGACAGCCACTTCTTCAGATCCATCGCGAAGCTCGTCGAGGTCGAGGCCTCGACAGCGGAGCGACCCGCAGAGTTGAGCATGACGTAGCCGGCGCACGGCGACCCGCTCCAGCCCTTCTGCGGAGCGGAGATGAGCACATCGACGCCGAGGTCGGTCATCGACGCCCACATCGCGCCCGAGGCGATGCAGTCGAGGACGAAGAGGCCGCCGACCGAATGCACGGCATCGGCGACGGCCCGGACGTAGTCATCGGGCAGCAGCATCCCCGAGGCGGTCTCGACATGGGGAGCGAACACGACATCGGGCTTCTCGGCCTCGATGGCGGCGACCACCTCGGCGACGGGAGCCGGGGACCATGCCGACTGGTGCTCGGAGCTGTCGGCCGAAGCCTTGAGCACCGTCGTCTCCGAGGCGATGGACCCGGCATCGAGGATCTGCGACCAGCGGAACGAGAAGAGTCCGTTGCGCACGACCAGCGCCTTCTTGCCCGTGGCGAGCTGACGGGCCACCGATTCCATCGCGTAGCTGCCGCCGCCGGGGACGATGGCCACCGCCTCGGCGTCGTAGGCCGAGCGCAGGATCCGGGTGATGTCCTGCATCACGGACACGAACCGCTTCGACATGTGGTTGAGCGAGCGGTCGGTGAAGACCACCGAGTACTCGAGCAGGCCGTCTGGGTCAACATCTTCGTGTGGCAAAGTCATATGCCTAACATAGCCACTCAGCCGGCATTCGGGCCACCAACGGCGTGGCATGAGATCGAATCGACCGTCGCCGAGGCGGCGCGACGTCAGTCTCGCCCCTCACCGCGGCGACCGCGGCGTTCCGATCCCGCGTCACCGGGGCGTTCCGATCACCTGTCACCGCGACCCCGCAACGATCAGACTTCGACTTCGCTGCGATCGCCCGACCACAGAGTATGGAAGACTCCCGGACGGTCATTGCGCGCATACGTGTGGGAGCCGAAGCGGTCCCGCTGCGCCTGAATGAGCGCCGCGCTGCCGGCCTCGGCACGCAGCCCGTCGTAGTAGGCCAGCGTGGAGGCGAGCCCGGGCACCGGAATGCCGCGGCCCATCGCACGGATCACGGTCGAACGCAGAGCATCCTGACAACGCCCGGCGACGTCGCGGACATAGCCGTCGGCGAGCAGAGTCGCCGGCCCGGTCTCGGCGCTGTAGGCGTCGACGATCCGGTCGAGCAGGCGCGCCCGGATGATGCATCCGGCCCGCCAGATGGAGGCGAGGTCTCCGAGGTCGACCTCCCACCCGTACTCACGTGCCCCGGCCGAGATCTCGTGGAATCCCTGTACGTAGGCCATCACCTTGCCCAACAGCAGGGCCCGTCCGATCTCGTCGATCTGCGCCGCACACTCATCACCGTCGGGACTCGGACTCACGCGGATGTCGGCGCTGACGTCGTCGAACTCGGTGCCGCAGAGGATCCCCGCGGCGTGGGGACGCGGCCCCGCGAGCTTTCTGCCCTCCGCCCGCAGAACGACCGCGGATGACAGCGATCGGGAGAAGACCGCCTCGGCGACGGTGGGCACCGGAACCCCGAGGTCGAGACCCACCTGAGCGGTCCATGCACCGGTGCCCTTGGCCTTCGCCGCATCGGCGACGATGTCGACGAAGGCGCTGCCCGTGGCCGCGTCGACGTGGGCCAGCACATCGGCGGTGATCTCGATGAGGTAGGACTCGAGCTCGCTGTCGTTCCACCGCTCGAAGACCTCGGCGATCTCGGTCGGGGCCATTCCGAGTCCGTCGCGCAGAAGGGTGAACGCTTCGGCGATGAGCTGCATATCGGCATATTCGATGCCGTTGTGGACCATCTTCACGAAGTGACCGGCACCGTCCGTGCCGATGTGAGCGACGCAGGGCGAACCGGAGTCGCCGGTCGATGCGGAATCGGCGACCAATTCGGAGCCGGCGGCCGATGCGTCTCCTGCTCTGGCCGCGATGGGCTCGAGCAGCGGACGCAGTCGCTCCCACGCCGCGGCGGATCCACCGACCATGAGCGAGGGGCCGAGCAGGGCACCGACCTCTCCCCCGGAGATGCCGACACCGGCGAACTCGATGCCAGTGCCCTCCAATCGCCGGCCGCGGGCGATGGTGTCTTGGAAGTGCGAATTGCCGCCGTCGACGATGATGTCACCGGCAGCGAAGACCTCGGCGAGGTCGGCGATCGCCGAATCCGTGGCCCGTCCGGCATTGACCATGAGGATGGCCACCCGCGGTCCGGTGAGCTTCTCGGCGAGGTCGCCCGGACTCGAGGCGACAATGAATTCCGCCTCGGGGAAGTCCGTTGCCACCGACTGCGCTCGGGCGACGTCATGGTCGTAGATCGCCACCCTGTGACCAGACGATCGGGCGAGGTTGCGGGCCAGATTCGACCCCATCACACCGGTCCCGATCACCGCGACATCGGCCTTCATCAGCATTCCCCTTCCCTGGGAGCGGCGATGTTGACAGTCACTCGCCACCAGCACTACGGTGCAATAAATCTGTTTTAATTACCGATTATAGGTTTTTCCTCATATTTTATCGAGAGGTTTCGGACATGGGCCAACGCCCTTCCTCTTCACCGCTCGTCATCATGGGTGTCTCGGGAACCGGCAAGACCGTCCTCGGCGCGCAGGTGGCGCAGGCCCTCGACCGCCGCTTCGTCGACGCCGATGATCTCCACTCCGCGGCGAACAAGGCGAAGATGGCGTCGGGCACACCGCTCGACGACGATGATCGTGCCCCGTGGCTGGCCGCCGTCGCCGCCGAAGCCGGCCGCACTCCAGCTCCCGTGATCGCGTGCTCGGCGCTCAAGCGTTCCTACCGGGATCTGCTCCGCCGGGCAGCACCCGGCCTCGTCTTCATCCACCTCGACGGCCCCAGAGAGGTCATTGCCGGCCATCTGGCCCGCCGCGACCACGAGTTCATGTCCCCGGACCTGCTCGACTCACAGCTGGCCACGCTCGAACCGCTGACCGGCGACGAAGCTCACTCCGTCGTCGATGTCGACCAGACGATTCCGGCAGTCCTCGATGCCATCCTCGTCGAACTCAAGCGGCTGAACCACACTGGCACAGTCGATTACCACACCGGCCCGATCGGCAACACCGACCGTCTGTGATCATGACTCACCATCGCACCGCCCGACCGTCCACCTGACCTCAAGGAAGAGGAACCATGACCGACCTCGAATTGGCCTGGACCCTGCCCTCGCCGGCACTCCTCGGACTCGCCGCCGTGGCCATCGCTCTGCTGCTCCTGCTCATCATCAAGGCGCGGCTGCACGCCTTCATCGCCCTCGTCATCGTCAGCGTCCTCACCGCTCTGGCCTCGGGCATCCGCCCCGGCGACCTCATCGAGGTCCTCTATGACGGTTTCGGTTCCACCCTGGCCAGCGTCGCCCTGCTCGTCGGTCTCGGCGCGATGCTCGGACGCATGCTCGAACTCTCCGGCGGCGCCGAGGTGCTCACCGACTCCCTCATCCGGCTCTTCGGTCAGAAGCGCGCCCCGCTGGCACTCGGAGTGACTTCCCTGCTCTTCGGGTTCCCCATCTTCTTCGACGCCGGCCTCGTCGTCATGCTCCCGATCATCTTCACGATCGCGCGCCGCCTCGGCGGGTCTCTGCTTCTCTACGCAATGCCCGCGGCGATGGCGTTCTCCGCGATGCACATCTTCGTGCCGCCGCACCCCGGCCCCGTTGCGGCCTCCGGCCTGCTCGGGGCGAATGTCGGACTCGTACTCATCTGCGGGCTCATCATCGCGATCCCCACCTGGTACCTCACCGGCTACCTCTTCGGGCTCATCATCGGACGACGCATCGACGTCGCCGTTCCCGATGTCCTCTCCGGCGGTAAGAACAGCGCCTTCGCCGAGTTCTCCTCCAAACCGAAGCTCAGCCACGTCATCATCCTTCTCGTCCTGCCGCTGATCCTCATCTTCCTCAACACCGGGCTCAACTTCGCCGGGGAGGCCGGCTGGGTCGACGTCGAGTCCACTCCCATCGCCTCCCTGCGTCTGCTCGGCGAAACACCGATCGCTCTCCTCATCACAGTCATCATGGCCATGTGGCTGCTCGGCTGGCGGCAGAACAAGGGCCCCAGCCTCGTCGAGACCGTCGTCGACTCGGCCCTCGGACCCGTCTGCTCGATCATCCTCATCACCGGTGCCGGCGGTATGTTCGGCGGTGTCCTGCGCGCCAGCGGCATCGGCGACTCCCTCGCCGATTCGCTCGCCGCGCTCGGTCTGCCGGTCATCGTCGCCGGCTTCGTCATCGCCGCGATCGTCCGCATCGCCCAGGGTTCGGCGACAGTGGCACTGACCACGGCGGCCGCGCTCGTGCAGCCGATCGTCGTGGGCAGTCCGGACCTCTCGAGCCTGCAGGTCGTCGCCATCGTGCTCTCGCTGGCCGCAGGTTCGGTCTTCGCCAGCCACGTCAACGACTCCGGTTTCTGGCTGGTCTCCCGCTTCTTCGGCATGGACACGAAGACGACGCTGAAGACGTGGACAGTCGCCGAGTCGCTGCTCGGCGCGGTCGGCTTCATCTTCAGCTTCGCCCTCTACGGGATCGTCAGTCTGTTCTGACGCCCGTCATCCTGAGTCGTCGGCCTTACCGGCTGGGGCGACGGGGCTCGTCGGCCCAGACGCTGCCCATCTCGTCGTCGGCTTTTGCCACGATCTTCGCCATCGCCTCTCGTGCCCGGTCAGGCTCCTGTCGGCCGATCGAATCGGCGACGTCGAAATGCCACTGCAGGGCATCGGGATGCGGGAACTGCGGCATGAGACCGGCCCCGGTGCGTCCGGCGAGAATCTCTCCGATGACCGTGTCGAACGCCGCGAAGAGCTCATTGCCGCCGGCGCCCAGAACCACCCGGTGGAAGGCGACATCGGCGTCGAGGAATGCCTCGACGTCTCCCTGCCGACCGCTCGAGCGCATCCGTGCGGCCAGAGTCATGATCTCCTCGGCAGCCTCGGCCGTGGCATGCTGCGCCGCCAGCGCCGCCGCCTCGGGTTCGATGGCCACGCGCAGTTCGGTCAGAGACCGCAGCTGACCGGCCGGGGCCTCGGTCATCCGCCATCGGATGACGAGCGGGTCGAGAAGCGTCCATTCGCTCATCGCGAGCACCACGAGTCCGACCCGCTTGACCGGCCGCAGCATGCCGAGGGATTCGAGAACACGGACGACTTCACGGACGACAGACAGCGACACGTCGTAGCGAGCCCGCAGGTCCTCGGCTCTGACGATGGTCCCTGCAGCCAGGCGACCTGCAACGATGTCCTGACCGACCTGGTCGCGCAGGCGCTCGTGGAGATTGCGGGGATTGCCCGTCACGATCCGGCCACCACATGCGCGCCGGGAGCCGGTCCGGTCGTGCGCAGGGCCTCGTTGACTCCGCGAGTGGCCTGGAGCAGCACCGCGAGGTCGAGGGCGTGGTGGGCGTCGCGGGCGAGGAATCCGATCGTCGGCCCCGATCCGCTGAGCAGGGGCAGCAGGGCGCCGGCGGCGCACCCGGCCTCCATCACCTCGGCGATCTCGGGCATGCAGGACACGGCCGCCTCGGTGAGGTCGTTGGCCGCGTGGTCGGCGAGCGCCTCCGGTTCGCCGGCGGCGAGCGCCGTGAGCACCTCATCAGGAACGACAGCCGGGGTCGGGGTGGGGTGGAGTTCGTCGAAGCGGGCGTAGACATCGCGGGTCGGCAGTGGCCTCGCCGAGGTGGCCATCACCCAGTGGAAGGTTCCGCGGGTGAGGACGGGGCTGAGTCTCTCCCCGCGCCCATGGCCGATGGCGGTGCCCCCGCGCAGGAGGAACGCGACATCCGCACCTACCGCCACGGCCACCTCGTGGAGGACGGCGTCGTCGACTCCCCCGATGAGGTGGGCGGCGCCGATGAGGGCGGCGGCCGCATCAGCCGATCCCCCGCCCATTCCGCCTGCCACCGGAATCTGCTTGTCGATGACGATGTCGAGCTCGCGCAGCACCTCGACGTCCCTCCCGTCCTCGAGGGCGGCGATGAGGGTGTCGACGGCGCACCGGGCGAGGTTCGACTCGTCACCGGGCACCGCGGCATCCGCGTAGCGTCCCTGGACGATGATCGACCGCGTCCCGCCGGGAATGAGGGTCAGCGTCTCGCCGAGATTGAGCGCCTGAAACACGGTCGCGAGCTCGTGATACCCGTCGTCGCCGGCCTCACCCACGCCGAGGTGGATGTTGATCTTCCCCGGCGCCCACACCTTCACCGGTGCGGGAGCCGTCGAGAACGGGTGCAGCCGCGTGGTCATGTCGAGGATCCCTCGGCGGGGTCAGTGGGGTCGGGTGGGGCCGGGTCGGCGGCGGTCGGAGCGCTGCCGGCGACGTCGACATCGGCGGAGGGGTCGGCGACGGCGGAGGGGTCGGCGACGGTTGCGAGGCGTTCGAAGGCAGCGACGCCGAGTGCTTCGCCGCGAGTCTTCGGGTCGATGCCGGCGGCGGTGAGCAGCTCCTCGGCTCGCTGCGCGCTCCCGGCCCACCCGGACAGGGCGGCCCGGAGGGTCTTGCGGCGCTGGGCGAAGGCGGCGTCGATGAGGGTGAAGAGGCGTCGGCGGACTGCCGGGTCGCGGTCGGTGCGGGTGACGTCGATGCGGACGAGGCCGGAGTCGATGTTCGGGGCCGGCCAGAATACGTTCTTGCCGATCCGTCCGGCCAGACGCACATCGCCGTACCACTGGGCCTTGACGCTGGGGACACCGTAGGTGCGGGAGCCGGGTGCGGCAGCCAGACGCTCTGCCACCTCGAGCTGGACCATGACGAGCACGGTAATCAGGCTCGGGAAGGTCTCGAGGAAGTGCAGGAGCACGGGTACGGCCACGTTGTACGGCAGGTTCGCCACGAGGGCGTCGGGGTTGTTCGGGGCCGGCAACTCGGTGACCTTGAGGGCGTCGGCGTTGATCAGGGCGAAGGGGGCTTCGGCGCCGGCGCACGTGTCCACGGTGCTCGGCAGCTTCTTCGCAAGCTCTTCGTCGATCTCGACAGCGGTGACACTGTGTCCGGCCTCAAGGAGGCCGAGAGTGAGCGAGCCGAGGCCCGGCCCGATCTCGACGACGTTCGAAGCGGCATTGAGTCCGGCGGCGGTGACGATCGAGCGCACGGTATTGGGGTCGATGACGAAGTTCTGCCCCTTCTGCTTCGTCGGGCGCAGACCGATGTCAGCGGCAAGTTCGCGGATGTCGCGGGCGGTCAGTAACGTCACAGCCAACAACTTACAGCACTGTCCGGCTGGCACAATCACCGCGCGTCCGGCGGTTCGGCGGCAGACGGACCAGGCAGCATCGGGTCGGACAGACCGTCCCGCAGCTGCGCATACGGACCCGGCCGCGCCCGGGCGGACCGGCCCGCATCCGGACGGACGCTGGGGCCACCTCGGCGAGGTATCTGCTGCCACCCCGCGGACGATAGGGTTAAGGCTATGGATCCGCAGACTCTGACCGAACTGCTCGACGTCGCCGTGCTCGACCGGCTCGATCGCATCGACGATCTGCCCGAGGACGACCTCGCCCGGTCGAAGGCGCTGCGGAAGGAGGGCTATTCCGCCGAGGTGACCGCCGCCCTGCTCACTCAGGCTCAGCTGCGCAAGGAGGCGGCCGCGAAGCTCGGTCCCTTCGCCGAGGACATGCTCTTCACCCGCGACGGGCTCGCCCAGGCGACCCGGCTGCCGGTCGCCGCCCACCACGCCCGCCGCCTCATCGGCGAGGTGCCGGACGACGCGGCGTTCCGCATCGCCGACCTCGGGTGCGGCATCGGTGCGGACGCGGTTGCCTTCGCCGGGATGGGGGCGCACGTGTCCGCCGTCGACGCCGACGAGGTCACGGCCGCCATCGCCGCCTTCAACCTCCGCCACCTCCCCGACGCCGCAGTCGAGCACGCCCGCGCCGAGGACGTCGACCTCACGGGCTTCGACGGCCTGTGGTTCGACCCTGCCCGGCGCACGATCGGCAAGGCCGACAAGCGCGGATCGACTGCGCGCATCACCGACCCCGAGGCCTTCTCCCCCTCCCTGTCCTGGGTCATCGAGCAGGCGAGCGCGGCGAAGGCCGCCGGAGTGAAGCTCGGCCCCGCCCTCGACCACGGCCTCATCCCTGGCGATGCCGAGGCCCAATGGGTCTCCCACAGCGGCGAGGTCGTCGAGGTCTGCCTCTACTTCGGCGCCGCCCGTCAACGTCCCGGCCGCAGCGCACTGATCATGGGCGAGCGCACCCTGCTCGTCCACGAGGACGACCTGCCCGATTCGGACGAAGCGGGAATCGGGGAACTCGGTCAGTACCTGCTCGAGCCCGACGGTGCGATCGTGCGCGCCGGCCTCGTCACCGCCCTGTGCGCACCCCTGCAGGCGCGTCGGATCAACCCGACGATCGCGTATCTGACCACCGACGTCGAACCGAGCGGACCGGCCGCCGCCGGGACCACCGCCTTTGAGATCGTCGACGTTCTGCCCGCGAAGATCCCGAGCCTGCGCAAGGCTCTCGTCGCCCGCGGCATCGGCTCGGTCGTGATCAAGAAGCGCGGCGCCGACATCATTCCTGACCAGGTGCGCCGTCAGCTCAAGCTGCCCAAGGGCGACAAGGCGACACTCGTGTTCACCCGCCTCGGCGACAAGCACGTCGTCCTGCTCACGCATCCGGTGTGAGGGCCCTCGCGACGGCCGCACCGCTCACCCGCTACGCTGCCCGACACCCGCAGAAGGAGGCACCATGACCCGCTCCGACGTCCTCATCACCGCCGATGAGCTGCTCAGCCGACTGGCATCGAGCACTGCATCGACACCGGCGCCGAGGCTGCTCGACGTCCGCTGGACCCTGCACAAACCCGATGGCCGGGACGACTTCGCCGCCGGGCACATCCCCGGCGCGATCTACGTCGACCTCGATACCGAGCTCGCTGACCACAGCAGCACCGACCCCACGGCCGGGCGGCACCCGCTGCCGAGTCCCGAGGATTTCCAGGAGACCGTGCGCGCATGGGGCATTGGGGCCGACACCGAGGTCGTGGTCTATGACGACAATTCCTCGCTCGGGGCGGCCCGGGCCTGGTGGCTGCTGCGGTGGGCCGGGTTGAACGCACGCGTCCTCGACGGTGGGCTGGCCGCCTACCGGGAGGCCGGCGGTGAGCTCGAGACCGGTGACTCTCGTGTGGTGGAGCCGAGTCCGGTGACGATCTCCCCCGGCTCGCTGCCCGTCATCGACGCCGACGATGCCGCCGAATGGAACGGAGTCCTGCTCGATGCCCGGGCCGGCGAGCGCTTCCGCGGAGAGACCGAACCACTGGACCCGCAAGCCGGACACATCCCTGGGGCGAAGAACGCCCCGGCCACCGATAACGTCCCAGCGGGGACGTTCCTGCCCGAACCGGACCTGATCAAGCGCTTCTCAGACCTCGGAGCGCTTGATCAGCCGGTCGGTGTCTACTGCGGCTCCGGCGTCACCGCCTGTCACAACGCCCTGGCCCTGGCGAGCCTCGGAGTGGAAGCGAGCCTCTACCCCGCCAGTTGGTCGGGCTGGTCCTCCGACCCCGCCCACCCCGTCGAGACCGGGGTCTGAAGACCAGAGCTGCTCCCGCGTCCCCCGGATTCTTTGGTCGATCCACCGCGTTCTGGGCGGGCGGAGCGCGGTGGATCGACCAAAGAATGAGGCATCTGCCTAAGCCCTTCGAGGTCTCGTCTCCTCCGTCGTCTTCCGCGAGGGGCTGTCCAGTTGCCCCGAGCTCGCCCTTGAGTTGCTTCGCGACAGCCTCTGAGGCGCAGTGGTTCGAGGTCCGCGAATGTCACGAAACGTTATTCAGAGCGAGAAACACGCATCGACACCACCGCACGACTGGACTCAAACCACACCCCTCTCACCACCGATTATGCCACCACCAACCCTCTGACCTGGATCAATATCGCGAAACAGCACCGAGAATCCTTTTGTAACAATAACGTGACATAAGATCACAACTTCGTTACAGTGGTGGTTATCGTTTCATCCAGACAGGCAATGATCAGACAGGCAATGAGAGGAAACCGTGGCACCTAAGCAACACGGCCGCCGCGCCGCCGCTACCAAGGCCAAGACACCGCTGACCGAGCTGAGCGAAATGCTCGCTGCGAACTCCGGAGCATTCGGCCGCCGGGCTGCAGTCGTGGCCGCCAGTGGCGGTCTGCTCACCGCAGCAGTCCTTCCCGCCGCGGGCCAGGGAACCGATGACCAGGCCTCGGTCTCGGCCGAGACCGAGAAGCAAGCACCGGTCGAGTTCAAGAATCAGGCACCGACCGTCGACGTCGACAGCGAATCGAAGTCCGGCGATCAGGCGGCTGCGGTCACCGTCGACACTGGCGGCGTCACCGCCGAGGCGGCTCCCAAGCCGAAGCCCAAGCCCAAGCCGGCACCTGCCTCGCAGACTGACGACAAGACCTCCGACGACTCGAAGTCGACAGAGAAGACTGCCGACGAGCCGAAGGAGTCGGCCGCTCCCAAGAAGTCATCCGACGATGACGCTCCCTCGGATTCAGGCAAGGACAAGAGCAAGGACGACGGAGCGGACTCCGGTTCCGGAGACGTCAAGGTTCCCGACGGGTCGAAGGCCGAGCAGGTCATCGCCATCGCGAAGCAGTACGTCGGCACTCCATACGTCTCCGGCGGCACCTCGCCCAGCGGATGGGACTGCTCCGGCTACACCTCGTACGTCTACGGCAAGGTCGGCGTGAATCTGCCGCGCACGTCTTCGGCACAGAAGGGCGCAGGGCAGACCGTCTCGGCCTCCGAGGCGAAGGCCGGCGACATCATCTGGACACAGGGCCATGTCGGCATCTACGCGGGCGACGGCATGATGTACGACGCAGGCAACTCGAGCGTGGATACCAGCTACCGCAGCGTCGATTGGATGACCGCGCAGGGCGCTCAGTTCATCCGCGTGCTCTGATCGGACTCGGGCAGAACCCCTCGCCGGCACTCTCGCCGGCGAGGGGTTTTCTCTGCTCACCCGCAGTCGGGGGCTTTGTCGCTGCCCTCGTACTCAGCGGGCAGCTGGCCTGATGCCTTGAAATCGCCCTTGAGCCATTTCGCCACGGCTTTCAGAGCGTAGGGATTCGAGTCGTAGGCGGTCACCGCCGACTTCGCCGAGGTGCTGCGCATCGTCCACGGGGCAGCGGTGCCGACGGCGACATCCGCCGAGGTCGAGGGGCTCAGGCTCACGGAGGTTCCGCCCGATCCGACGCTCAACCCGACGTCCTCGGCCGCCTTCGTCAGCTCCGCTTTCTCCTTGTCGCTGCCGCCGACGATCGAGATCGAATCGGTGCCGTCGAAGGAGCATTCGCCCTTGAGCACGGTCAGGGACTTCTCGGCCACCTCGGTGAGGGTCTTCTTCGCGTCGGAACCGTTCCCGGATCCCCCCGATTCTGTCCCGGCCTTCACGCTCTTCTGCGCTTCGGCGGTAGCCAGCTGCATGGCGACGACGCGTTCGGACTTCTCCTCGAGGTCCTTCTTCTTCAGCGTCCCATCGCTCATCGCCTTGACGATCGCCTTCTGCGCGGCGCCCGAATCCGGGGGCATGAGCGCGAGGTCCGCGCCGGCCGCGAGCGCCTTGACAGTCTCCCCGCCCTTGAGGTTCTGCGGCACGGCCTTCATGTTCAGAGCGTCGGTGATGATCACGCCGTCGAAGTCGAGCTTGTCCCGCAGCGCCGAATACGCCTTCTCGTTGAGCGTGGCCGGGGTGGTTGTCGCATCGGGCAGGCCGATGTGACCCATCATCACCATCGGCACGCCTGCCTTGACTGCGGACTTGAATGGCCGCAGGTCCGTGTCTTCGAGCTCGTTGATCGACTTCTCCGACACGGGCAGGCTCTCATGCGAATCCACGCCGAGGCGGCCGTGGCCGGGGAAATGCTTCGCCGAGCTGCCGACTCCGCCGGCTTCGTACCCGTCGACGGCGTCAGCGACCACCTCGGCCGCGTCCTTGTGGTCAGTGCCGGCCGAGCGGACGTTGATCGCTTTGTCCTTCGGCCCCACGGTGACGTCGGAGTCGGGCGCGAAGTCGATGGTGAATCCGAGGTCGGTGAGGTTCTGCCCCTGCACCGTCGTCGCCTCGGTGATGAGATCGGAGTCATCGGTGGCGGCCAGGGCCATGAGCGGTGGGAACGGCAGTGCCGCCGAGCTCAGCCGGGACACTGGGCCGCCCTCCTGGTCGACGCCGATCGACACGGGCTGGCCCTTGGTGCGAGCCCCCGAGATCTGCTTCGTCAGTTCTGTGACCTGCTTCGACGTCGGATTCTCCGACAGGTTGTACCCCATGACGATGACCCCGCCGAGGTGGTTCTGCTTGATCATGTCCACCGGAGTCTGCGTGTCCGTGCCGTTCCAGGTGCCGATGATGAGAGAACCGGCGAGTTCGTCGTCGGAGAAGCCGTCGACGATCTCGGCGGCCTCGTCCTGGTAATCGGACGGATCCGCGTCTGCGGGATCATCGAGATCCGTCTCGGTCTCCGGCGCGGCCTGCGCGGCGGAACCGGAGTCTGCGGTCGGTTTCGCATCGCTCGTCTCTGCATCGGACGACGAGGTCCCGCCGGAACAGCCGACGAGCGCGAGAGTCGTGGTCAGGGCCAGAATGCTCAGGCGAGAACGCAACATGTCTCCATGCTAGACGCTGAACCTGACTCGGCGCCCAATCGACTGATCACGAGGACAGGCCCATCACCGGGCAGCGCCGACCTGTTCGGACCGACCCCCTCAGCGTTCTCGAGCCTGGATCACAGCGCTTCGCCGGCGGCCAGGCGCCGGACAGTCTCCTTCGCACCGCGTTCGTGCAGTGATGTCAGTGCCGCGAGGTACGGTTCGGTGAAGCGCGGGTCTTCGGCCAGATCCCCGAAGAACTGCTTCTGCCGAATGAAGGCGAGCGGGTCAGTATCCTGTGTGCCCGCGACCGCCTGAAGCTTCTCGGCGTAGCGGTCGACGATGGTGAACCGACCGCCGGTCTCATCGTGCCCTTCGGCGTAGCGGGCCCAGGAGGCACAGATCGCCGCTGCCACTTCGACGGGGTGACCGGAGGCGAGGTTGTCTCTGACGACCGGCAGGAGCCATTTGGGGATGCGGTCGGAAGACTCCGCGCCCAGGCGGGCCAGGGTGTCCCGGATCTCCGGGTTGCTGAACCGCTCGATGAGCGTGTCCTTGTACTCCTCGAGGTCGATACCGGGCAGGGGTGCCAGGCTCGGGGTGCCCTCGTCGTCCATGTACCGGCGCAGGTAGGTCGCGATGTCCGGATTCTCCATCGCCTCATGCGCGTAGGTGTATCCGGCGAGCAGCCCGAAGTACGCCAGCCCCTGGTGTCCGGAGTTGAGCAGCCGCAGCTTCATGTGCTCATAGGGCCGCACATCGGTCACGACCTGCACCCGGGCCCGTTCGTACGGCGGGCGACCGTCGGTGAAGGCGTCTTCGAGCACCCATTGGAAGAAGGGTTCGGCCACGACCGGCCAGGCGTCGACGACACCGGTCTCGTTGAGCAGATCGGCTCGGTCATCATCGGTGGTGGCCGGGGTGATGCGGTCGACCATCGAATTCGGGAAGGCGACGTTCGTCTCGATCCAGTCAGCCAACTCGTCATCGACGAGGCGGGCGAAGGCGGTGAACATCTTCGCGGCGACCTCACCGTTCTCCGAGATGTTGTCACACGACTGCACCGTGAACGCCGGTGTCCCGGCCTCCCGTCGCTGCCGCAGAGCAGCCACGACATACCCGAAGACGGTCGCCGGCAGTGCACCGGCGCGCAGTGCTTCGACGTCTGCGGCGATCGCTGGCTCGTCGGTGATGAAATCCCCGGTGACGGGGTTGACGTTGTAGCCGCCCTCGGTGACGGTGAGCGAGACGATTCGGATCGTCGGATCGGTCAGCAGGTCGAGGAGGCCGGCAGGATCGTCTGGGCCGAACCGGTAGTCGATGATCGACCCGATGACCCGCCGCTCCTTGGCCCCGTCCGGGTGTTTGAGGGTGAGCGTGTAGAGGTGATCCTGGCCGGCCAGAGCATCACGCATCCCGACATCATGGGGCAGCACTCCGGCGCCGACGATCCCCCAGTCGGCGGCCAGACCCGCCTCCATGAGGTCATCGAGGACCATCGCCATATGTGCTCGGTGGAATCCCCCGACGCCGAAGTGGACGATGCCCGGCCGCACGGCCGACCGATCATAGGTGGGCACGGCGATGCCGCGGTCGGCCGCCTCGGCGAGATTCTGCGCGGACAGGGCGAGGTTCTGCGCGGACAGGGCCACGGTGGGGCCGCCTCGGCGGGGATCGGAGTTTCCGGCAGTGGTCGATGCGGTCATTTGACGGCTCCCATGGACAGGCCCTGGACGAGTTTGTCCTGGGCGGCGATTCCGGCGACGAGCACCGGCACGGAGATGATGAGCGAGGCCGCGCACACCTGGGACAGGAACAGCCCCTGGGAGGTGACGAAGCTCGTGAGGAACACCGGCGCCGTCGACGCTGCGGTCGAGGTGAGCACGGTGGCGAAGAGGAGTTCGTTCCACGAGAAGATGAAGCAGATGAGCGCGGTGGCGGCCAGTCCCGGCGCGGTCAGCGGCAGCAGGATCTGCACGAACACACGCGGCAGCCTCGCCCCGTCGAGTTCGGCGGCTTCGAGGACCTCGATGGGCACCTCGGCGAGGAAGGAGCGCATCATCCACACCGCGATCGGCATGTTCATCGCCGAGTAGATGATGATGAGCAGCAGCCAGGTGTCGAGGATGCCGGTTGATTTCGCAACGAGGTAGACGGGCAGGAGGCCCGCGACCATCGGCAGCATCTTCGTCGACAGCAGGAAGAAGAGCACATCGGACCAGCGTTCGATGCGGCGGATGGCCAGGGAGTACGCGGCCATCGTCGAGAGCACGAGGACGATGAGGGTCGAGACGATCGCGGCCACGGCGGAGTTGATGAGGAACGGCCACGGGTTCGCGCCGTTGCCGCCGCCGAAGAAGTTCACATACGAGTCGAGGGTCAGCGGGGCGAAGAAGCTCGGCGGGTTCGTCGAGGCGTCGGTCTCGGTGTGGAGGCTGGTCAGCAGCATCCACAGCAGCGGCGAGACGAACAGCAGCCCGACGAGCCAGGCCAGCAGGCCGAGCAGGATCTTTCCGGTCCGTCCTTGGCCGGGCCGCCTCGGTGCGTTCGCCTTCCGCCGAGGCGGCCCGCCGGAACCGGGTGAGCCGGGTTCGGTCGGGGTGGGGGTGATGCCGGGTTCGGGGCGGGTGCTCAGGGTCGCCTGTGTCTCGGGGGCGCTCATGAGTTCTCCTCCTTGAGCAGGGTGGATGCGGTGCGCAGGGCGAAGGTCGCAATGATCAGCGAGGCGATGACGACGATGACGCCGACGGCCGAGGAGACTCCGTAGTCCTGGGCGACGAAGAACTCCTGGTAGATGACGTAGGGCAGGGTGGCGGTGCCCAGTCCGCCGGAGGTCATGGTGAAGACCATGTCGAAGTTCTGGACGATGTAGATCGTGCCGAGCAGGGCGGCGAGTTCGATGTAGCGGCGCAGGTGCGGCAGGGTGATGAAGCGGAAGGTCTGCCAGGGTCCGGCGCCGTCGACGAGGGCCGCCTCGTAGACGTCCATCGGCCGTGACTGGAGTCCGGCGAGCATGATGAGCATCATGAACGGCGTCCACTGCCACACGAGCACGAGCCCGATGCCCAGCAGCGGCGAGGACGACATGAGGTCCGGCTGCGGGGCGTTGTCACCGAAGACCACGGTCAGCAGTCCGTTGAGCAGACCGTACGAGGGGTTGAAGATCGCGTGCTTGAACAGCAGCGCCGCGGCCACGGGCACGACGAGGAACGGGGTGATCATCAGGGTGCGGACGAATCCCCGGCCGATGAACTTCCGGTCGAGCAGCAGGGCGATGCCCAGACCCAACAGCGCCGAGGCGAGCACCACCCCGACGGTGAGCCCGACGGTGACGAACACGGCGCGCAGCAGGTTCGCATCGGTGAACACGGTGACGTAGTTCTGGAGCGTGCCGAAGGCGATGTCATCGGGATAGGCCGCGTTCCAGTTCATGAACGAGATGATGATGGTGATCGCGAACGGGATCTGGGTGACGATGATGACGAAGATCAGCGCCGGGAGCATGGGCGCGCGTTTGAGCCATCGGTCCTTGGCTGGAGTCTTCGGCGGCGTGATCGGTCTCGATGTACGCTCGGCGGCGGGTGCTGACACGTCGAACATCCTTCGCATTGTGGGGCGGTGGTGGGGCTGGGTCGGGTGGGGCCGGCGCCTCGGGGCGGGGGTCGCTCCGCCCCGAGGCTGCGCAGTCAACGCTGTGACCGCACGGTCACTTCTTGTATTTGTCTCCGACCTTCTCGGCTTCCTTCTGACCCTTCTCCAGCGCCTTGTCCGCGGTGGTGCGTCCGGCGATGGCGGAGCTGACGTCTTCGGAGATGCCTGTGGCGAGATCGGCGAACTCCGGGATCGTCACGAACTGCACGCCGAGGGTCGGCCGCGGCTGCGTGCCCGGGTTCTCCGGATCGGCCGAGTTGATGGCGTCCTCGGTCTGCTTGTAGAAGGGTTTCGCGGCCTTCTGGTAGTCCGCGTTCTCATAGGTCGAGGTCCGTTTGCCGGCCGGAACGTGCTGCCAGCCGAGTTCTTCGGCCACCGTCTCTTCGTAGTCCTTCGACGAGGCCCACGCGACGAACTGCTTCGCGGCGTCCTGGTTCTTGCCCGCGGCCTGGATGCCCCAGGCCCAGGTGTAGAGCCACGAGCTCGAGTCCGTCTTCTTCACCGGGGCGGCGACATAGCCGATCTTGCCCTTGACCGGGGAGTCGTCGGCCTCGAGGGTGCCGGTGGCGGCCGTCGAGTCGTACCACATGGCGACTTTGCCCTGCTGCAGGTTCGTCAGGCATTCGGTGTACCCGGCCTGCGGGGCACCGGATTCGCCGTGGTCCTTGATGAGGTCGACGTAGAAGTTCGTCGCTTCTTTGAACTCCTTCGAATCCACCTGGGCGTTCCAGTCCTTGTCGTACCAGGTTCCGCCGAAGGTGTTGACCACGGTCGTCAGCGGAGCGAACATCTCGCCCCAGCCGGGCAGACCGCGCAGGCAGATGCCCTTCGTGCCCTTCTCGGCCCCGTCGACCTTCGCCGCGAGCTTCGCGACCTCGTCCCAGGTCGGGTTCTCCGGCATCTCGACTCCGGCCTTGTCGAAGATGTCCGTGCGGTACATGAGGAACGAGCCCTCACCATAGAAGGGCTCACCGTAGATCGTGTCATCGACGCTCAGCGATTCGGCCATGGGAGTGAGGATGTCGTCCTGATCGAAGCCGTCAGCGTCGGCGACACCCTCGTCCATCGGGGTCAGCCACTTGTTGTTCGCATAGGTCGGGACTTCGTAGTTCGACATCGACGCGACGTCGTAGTTGCCGGCTTGGGCGGCGAACTCCTGTCCGATCTTCGCCCGCACCTCGTTCTCCGGCAGCACGGTGTAGTTGACCTTGATGCCGGTGTCCTTCGTGAAGTGGTCGGCCGTGAGCTTCTGTAGGTCCTGCATCTGCGGGTTGTTGACCATGAGGACATTGACCTCATCGCCTCCCCCACCGCTGGAGCTGCCGCCGGCCCCGCCGCACCCGGAGAGTGCGAGTGCTCCGACCATGCCGATGGCCGCCCAGGTGGCGCCTCGGCCGGTGATCCTGTGTTTCATCGTTGTGCCTTCCCTCATCATCGCGGGATTGCCGCCCGCCATCGGGTTCGCTTCGAGAAATTCATATGAGCATCGGCGCTCATATGTGCAATACTGTGTCACGGAACACACAGATGTGCAAGACTTCACATATGAGCGAACACACTGCCGTCGACGCCGAAGGGAGGACGATGAGCACAGCACCCACCGCCCGCCACCGCCGGTTCCTCGCGCAGCTGGCCCGCGATCACTACCTCGGAGGGCGGTCGAAGGTCGAGATCGGCAAGGCCAACGGGCTGAGCCGATTCCAGGTCGCCCGCCTCCTCCAAGAAGCCGTCGACACCGGGGTCGTCACTATCACGATCGAGACCGATGCCCGCGAAGACGACAGCCTCACCGACCGCACGGCCACCGCCCTCGGCCTGGACTCGGTCGTCATCGTCGACATCCCCGACCAGACCGAGGCCTCCCAGCAGATGGGCAGGGCCGCCCTCGCACTCGTCGGCCGCAAGGCCCGAGCCGGAATGCGCATCGGCCTGTCCTGGTCACGCACCCTCGACGCTGCGGCCGCCTTCACTCCCGCACTGCCGCGGTGCACGATCGTGCAGCTCGCCGGTGCCCTGCGGCTCGAATCCCACCGCCCCAGCTCCGAGATCTTCACGCGGCTGGGGCAGGATCCGGCCGTGAGCATGGTCCGTCTGCCGGCCCCGCTGCTCGTCACCGAGGCCGAGACCGCCGCCGATCTACGTGCCCTGCCCGAGATCTCGGGCACGCTCGCCGCCGCCGACGACCTCGACCTCGCCGTGGTCTCCGTGGCCTCATGGGCCGAGGGGTTGTCCTCAGTGTGGGAGAAATGCACCCCCGCCCAGCGACAGGCGGGCATCGATGACGGCGCCGTCGCCGAGGTGTCCGGGCGTCTCTTCGATACCTCCGGTGAGGACGTGACCACGATCGATGATCGCGTCATCGCCGTCACCCTCGACCAGCTGCGCCGGGCCGCGACGACCGTCGGGGTCGCCCGCGGTGCCGAGCGCGCCCGTGCGGTGCGGGCCGCGTGTGCGGCGGGCATCCTCGATGTCGCCGTCATCGACCGCGCCCTCGCCGATGCCGTGCTCGCCGATGGCGCTCCCACCGAACCTGACCCCGCCGATGCTGCTCCCACCGAGTCCGCCTCCGACGAGGAGAAGGTGTCATGACCGTCGCCCGCCGTCTCGTCGCCGGCATCGATTCCTCGACGCAGAGCTGCAAGGTCGTCATCGCCGACCCGACCACCGGCGACATCCTGCGCACCGGTTCGGCACCACACCCTCCCGGCACCGAGGTGGACCCGCAGTATTGGTGGATCGCCCTGCAGGAGGCGATCGGTGCCGCCGGCGGACTCGACGACGTCGCGGCTGTGAGCATCAGCGGCCAACAGCATGGCCTCGTCGCCCTCGATGCCGAGGGCCGGGTCGTCCGCGACGCCCTGTTGTGGAATGACCTGCGCAGTGATGCCGCAGCCCGGGATCTCATCGCCGAGGTCGGGGCCGAGGATTTCGTCGCCCGCACCGGTGTCCTGCCGGTGGCCTCGTTCACCGGTGCAAAGCTGCGCTGGCTGCGCGACGCCGAACCCGCCAATGCCGCCGAGGTGGCAGCCGTCGCCCTCCCCCACGATTGGCTGACCTGGCGGATCCTCGGTTACGGACCTGCCGGTTCCTCGGCGAACGGGCCCGTCCTCGAGGCACTTGTCACCGACGCCTCCGATGCCAGCGGCACCGCCTACTTCGACCCCGCCTCGGGCGATTACGATCTCGACCTCTTCCGCATCGCCTTCGGCACGCACGCCCGTGAAGCCGTGGGGACTGGCTCGAGCACCGACCCAGCTTCCGGCACCGACCCGAGTGCCGCCTCGGCGGTCATCCTTCCCCGGGTCCTTGCCCCCAACGAGGCGGCCGGGCGCACGGCCGAGGGCATCCTCGTCGGGCCCGGTGCCGGGGACAATGCCGCGGCCGCACTGGGGCTCGGGGTCACCTCGGGGGATGTCGTCGTCTCGATCGGCACCTCGGGCACCGTCTTCGGCACTACGGATCTGCCCATCGCCGATCGCACCGGGACGGTCGCGGGCTTCGCCTCTGCCGACGGTGGGCGACTGCCGCTGGTCGCGACTCTCAACGCCGCGCGGGTCCTCGTCTCGGCGAGCACCCTGCTGCGCATCAGCCACGACGAGGTCGCAGCCCTGGCCCTGGCATCGACGCCAGGGGCGAGCGGGATCACGCTCGTGCCCTATTTCGAGGGCGAGCGCACCCCGAACCTGCCCGATGCCACCGCCCGGCTCGAAGGGATGACCTTGGCCAACGCCTCGGCCGAGAACGTCGCCCGGGCCTTCGTCGAGGGCATGCTCTGCGGGCTCGCGGACGGGCTCGACGCGGTCCTTGCACAGGGACTGACGGCCCGCCGGTTGCTCATCATCGGCGGAGCGGCAAGGAATCCGGCGGTCCGGGAGGTCGCTCGCGACATCTTCACCGTGCCCATCGATGTGCCCGAACAAGCCGAGTACGTGGCCATCGGCGCTGCCCGGCAGGCGGCGTGGACATTGACGGGGTCACTGCCGGAATGGGCGGTCGAACTCGTCGCCACTCTGCATCCGAGACCGTCTCGGGTGCGGCAGCAGTACCGGACCTACACGCAGACACCGTCTCCGCACAGAGCCTCCCAGTCCCCCATGAACAACAACGCACTGCACAACACCTCACTGCACGATCACCGTCGATCATCGGATGCGCCCGCATCCGCGAAAGGTTGAGAACATCATGGCCACTGTCACCTTCGACAAAGCACTGCGTCAGTACCCCGAGGCGCTGACGCCCTCCGTCGACGAAATCAGTCTCGACATCGACGACGGGGAGTTCCTCGTCCTCGTCGGGCCCTCGGGCTGCGGGAAGTCGACGACCCTGCGCATGCTCGCCGGACTCGAACCCGTCGATTCCGGGCACATCCGCATCGGCGACAACGACGTCACCGCACTCTCCCCACGCGAACGCGATATCGCGATGGTCTTCCAGAACTATGCGCTCTACCCGCACATGAGCGTGCGCGAGAACATGGCCTTCGCACTCAAGATCGCGGGGGTGGCGAAGAAGGAACGGGACGAACGCGTCGAGGAGGCCGCCCGGCTGCTCGACCTCGAACCCTTCCTCGACCGCAAACCCAAGGCGCTGTCGGGCGGACAGCGGCAGCGCGTGGCGATGGGACGGGCGATCGTCCGCTCCCCGCAGGTCTTCCTCATGGATGAGCCGCTGTCGAACCTCGATGCGAAGCTGCGGGTGCAGACGCGTGCACAGATCGCCTCGCTGACCCGCCGCCTCGGCGTGACTACCGTCTATGTCACCCACGACCAGGTCGAAGCGATGACGATGGGCGACCGCGTCGCCGTCCTCGCCGACGGGCGTCTGCAGCAGGTGGACACACCTGCGAACCTCTACGACCGGCCGGCGAACCTCTTCGTCGCAGGGTTCATGGGATCTCCCGCGATGAACCTCGTCGAGGTCGGCCTCGAGGGATCGACGCTGCGCCTCGGCGATGTGCAGATCGAGCTCACCGCGGAGCAGCGCGGGCAGGTCACGGGTGAGACGGTCACCGTCGGGGTGCGCCCCGAGGACCTGCGCACCGAGGGTGAACACGGCTTCGATGTCACGGTCGACCTCGTCGAGGAGCTCGGCGCCGATGCCTATGTGCACGGGCGAGCGGGCCTGCCCGGCGAAGAGAGGACGGTCGTGGCGCGGGTCGCCGGACGGTCGACGATCCGCCGCGGTGACAGTGTCCGGGTCGTGCCCGATGCCGCGCGCCTGCATCTCTTCGACACCGATTCGGGGCGACGGATCGAGGACGGTGCACGACAGGCCGCGTGAGGGCTGCGCGGAAACGATGGCTGCCGCGCCGCGGTGCCACAACGATGCGGTCTGAGGAATACGCGGGAGGACACGGTCCGAAACGCAGTGCCGAATCAGGGGAATCGGGTGTGCGCGATTATGATCGACCCATGGTCGATTTTGCACGCTCTCCCCGCTCCACTCTCGGTGTCGAATGGGAACTGGCTCTGTTGGACTCGCAGAGCCTGGATCTGACCCCTGCTGCCGAGACCCTGTTGGCGGATGTGGCCGAGCACGCTCCCGATTTCGAGAAGAAGATCGTCGGCGAGATGCTCACGAACACGATCGAACTCGTCACCGGCGTGCACGAGCGGGTGGGCACCGTCGCCCGAGGACCTGGCCGCCTCGATCGGGGCGCTGCGGAAGCTGACGGAGGCTCGCGGCGTCGAGCTCATGTCTGCGGGCACGCACCCGTTCGCACAGTGGCACACACAGGAGGTCCGGGCGAAGGACCGATACCTCGAACTCGTCGACCGCACCCAGTGGTGGGGCCGGAACATGCTCATCTTCGGCGTCCACGTCCACGTCGGCATCGATTCCCGGGACAAGGTGCTGCCGATCGTCAACGCCCTGCTCGCCTACGTGCCGCATCTGCAGGCGCTGTCCGCTTCCTCCCCGTTCTGGGGCGGCACGGACACCGGATATGCTTCGAACCGGGCGATGATGTTCCAGCAGCTGCCCACTGCCGGGCTGCCTTTCCAGTTCGAGACCTGGGCCGACTACGAGAAGTACGTCGACGACATGCTCACCACGGGCATCATCGACCACATCAATGAGATCCGCTGGGACATCCGCCCCGCCCCGCACTGGGGCACCGTCGAGGTCCGTGTCTGCGACGGACTGCCGACGCTCGAGGAGATCCTCGCGATCACTGCGTTCATCCAGTGCCTCGTCGACGACATGTCCGAGCGCCTCGATAACGGGGAGACCCTGCCGACGATGCCCGACTGGTTCCACAACGAGAACAAATGGCGCGCCGCCCGCTACGGAATGGATGCGATCATCATCGAGAATGCAGCGGCCGATGAGCGCCTTGTCACCGAGTGCCTGGCCGATGAGATCGAGCGCCTGTCCCCGGTCGCCGAACGACTCGGCTGCACCGAGGAGCTGCACTCGATCACGACGATCATCGAACGCGGGGTCCCCTACCAGCGCCTGCAGAAGGTCTTCGGTGCCACCGGGTCGCTCACCGAGGTGACCCGTTCGCTCATCGGCGACCTGCGCACCTCCTACACCTGAGGGGCAGCGGAGCGCCGAGACACCTGTGGAGCGCCGAGACAACTGTGCAGACGCCGTTGTCTCGGCAATCCACCGTTGTCTCGGCACTCCACCGGTGTCTCGAAGGTCGTACCGGTCGCTGGTGACGCTGACCGGCCTGTTCCCGCCGTTGTTTGGTCGATCCGCGGCGTTCTGAGCGCCGGAATCACGGTGGAACGACCAAACAATCCACCGAGGAGACCCTTCACAACGCGGGAACCGCGACCAAGCGGCAAATCCGCTGCCCCTGCAAGCGGCAACCCAGGCGTGCCCGCCTAAAGCCGCCCCTCACAGGTGAGGGCGCAACAGCTCCAACAGCGTCGGCAGCGCGGCGGCGACTCCCGGGTGCAGTTCGTAGTCGTCGAGCTCATCGAGCGGCACCCACGACAGCTGGATGCTCTCGGGGTCGTTGATGACGGCGTCGAAGCGACGCAGGGTCTTCGCGATCACCGTCGTGTACGACCAGGTGTCGAGGTCGAGGACGTGCGTCTCGACGATCTCGATGCCGGATCCGTCCTGGTCCGGCACTCCGGCCTCTTCCCAGGACTCCCGGATCGCGGCCTCGACCGCCGACTCCCCCATGTCCCGGGCCCCGCCGGGGAAGCCCCAGGTTCCGCCCTCGACCGACCACAGCGCCCGATGCTGCATGAGCACCCCACGCTCAGGATCGACGAGCATGAGCCCGGCGGCCCCGTTGAGCCCCCAGTGCTTCTGCCCGTCCGATCCGTAGGTCCATCCGTCACCCGATCGCCGAGGCGGCCGACCGTCGGGCAGGTGCGTGGACTTCGCCGCCTGAGCGTTCTGATCGGCTGCGCTGTCGGGTGTGTTCTCAGACGAGGACATGATCGACATCCAATGATGAGACGGCGGCGAAGGACAGATCACTCGGCCCGATTCCGCGGGAGACGAGCTCGGCACCGAGGGCCGCGACCATGGCTCCGTTGTCGGTGCACAGTGTCAGCGGCGGCACGCGCAGGGTCACCCCAGCATCGGCGCACCGTGTGGCCAACACCTCTCGCAGGTGAGTGTTCGCGGCCACTCCCCCACCGAGGACGACATGGTCGATGCCGGTGTCGGCCGCCGCCAGCAGGGTCTTCGTTACGAGCACGTCGACGACGGCATCTTCGAACCCGGCCGCGATATCGGCCACGCGCAGGTCGGCACCGAGCGTTTCGGCCTTGGTCACCTCGCGCAGGGCCGCCGTCTTCAGCCCGGAGAACGAGAAGTTGTAGCGACGCTCCGGATCCCGAAGGTCCTGCTTCTTCGCCAGGCCGCGCGGGAACGTCACGGCTTTCCGATCGCCCGGGACGCCGGTGCCGTCGAGCAGCCCGAGAGCGGCCTTCGAGATATTCGGTCCCCCCGGGTAGTTCAGCCCCAACAGGCGTGCGGTCTTATCGAAGGCCTCACCTGCGGCATCATCGATCGTGGCACCGAGGAGTTCGATGTCGGTGACAACATCGCCGATGCGCAGGATCTCTGTGTGCCCTCCGGAGACGAGGAGCGCGATCGTCGGAGTGGTCAGCCCGTCGACATCGTCGGCGACGAGATCGACGGCGACGTGTGCGGCGAGGTGGTTGACCCCATAAAGCGGTGTGTTCAGTGCCGCGGCGAGCCCCTTGGCCGCGCCCACACCGACCATGAGCGCCCCGGACAGTCCCGGCCCGGCGGTGACGGCCACAGCGTCGATGTCGGACAGCTCCACCTCGGCGGTCTCACACGCCGAGGCGATGGCTGGGCCGATGGCCTGCACGTGCGCGCGGGAGGCGACCTCGGGCACGACCCCGCCGAAGCGGACGTGTTCGTCCATCGATGAGGACACCGTGTTCGTCAGCAGTGTGCGTCCGCGGACGATGCCGACTCCGGTCTCATCGCAGGAGGATTCGATGCCGAGGACGAGAGGTTCGCTCACGATTCGACCCCATCAGAGTCGACCGCGTCAGCGTCCCCCGAAACAGTGCTGTCCCCCGAGCCCGTCCCGTCCCCGGCATCCGCCACCTCCAGCGCGAGGTCGGAATAGGTGGCGTCGAGTTCGGGTTCGGTCGCCTCGGTGGCGTCGAGTTCGAAGGTCCGCGCGAACAGGCGCAGGTGGGTGTCCCACATGGGTCCGAATTCGGTCGCCTGCGCACGGGCGGTGTCGACATCGGCTGCGGTCTGGGTGAACACGAGCAGAGTCTCCTCACCCGAATCGCCTTCGAGCGGCAGGAGCCGGATGCCGAGCACCCCGAAGTCGTCGAGTTCGAGCAGCACGTGGACATACTCTTCGCAGCTGAGCACCGACCCACTCAGGTCGATGTCTTCGAGTTCGAAGGTGATCGGTCGAGACGCGGGCACGTCGGCATCATCCCCGGCATCTGCCGATTCCTCGCCGAGGCGGAACGGCGCGAACCAGGCCGCCGCAGTGTCGCTGTCGGTCAGGGCATCCCAGACGGTCTCGACATCGCGTGCCAGGAGCAGCTCGATGACGAGGTCGGTGCCGTTCTCCCAGCTGACGAGGCGTGGGGAGGGTGTGCTCATTCCTCCACCCACGAATCGTTCAGTGCCGTGATCTCCTCGTCGCTCAGCTGCATCTCGGTTCCGGTCAACAGCTCGGTGAGCTGTTCGGGCACCCGAGCCGAGGCGATGGTCGAGGGAATGAAGTCGTGGCTGAGCTGCCAGGCGATGGCCGTGGCCGTCATCGTTGCGGAGTGGGTCGAGGCGACGTCGTGGAGGACCTCGAGGGCGCCGAGTGCCTTCTGATCTTCGACGAATCCAGCGACGCGTTCGCCGCGGACGCTGCCGGTGGCATCACCTCCGGTGTGTTTGCCGGTGAGGAACCCGGAGGCCAGGGAGTGGAACGGCAGTTCGGCGATCCCTTCGGAGCGCAGGTACGCCTGCTTCTGTTCGTCGACGGCGGAACGGGAGACGAGGTTGAACCGGTCCTGGACGACGCGATAGCAGGCCAGGGAGAACTTCGTAGAGATCTTCCGCGCCGACTGCAGCCTCTCAAGACTGAAATTCGAGGCGCCGAGGTAGCTGACCTTGCCCGAGCGCACGAGCGCGTCGAAGGTCTCGGCCACGGCGACCTGGTCGACTTCGTCATCGTCGAGATGGGCGTAGTAGACGTCGATGTGATCGGTGCCCAGGCGTCGCAGGGAGTCATCGACGCAATTGCGGATGTTCGCGGGGTCGAGGCCCTTGCGCTTCGGGTGCATGCCGACCTTGGTGGCGATGATCATCTCATCGCGGTTGCCGCGCGCCTTCATCCATTCGCCGATGATCGTCTCGGATTCTCCGCCGGAGTTGCCGTCGACCCAGACCGAGTAGGCGTCGGCGGTGTCGATGAAGTTTCCGCCGGCGGCAGCATAGGCGTCGAGGACTGCAAAGCTCTGGTCCCGATCCGCACCCCAGCCGAAGGGATTGCCGCCCAACTGAAGAGGATGGACGGAGAGATCGGTATCTGCCAATTGCACACGTGTCATGCCTCCAGCCTACCGCTTCGACCCCAGAGGCCTGGGGTCCGGACCACCACCAGAAATGCAGGTTAGGCTAAGCTATAGTCAGGCAATGATGACGATCACATCATTGTCGCGGCGACCGTTGTTCTGTCCCAGTCTGATCGCCGCATTCCCCGAGTGATCCCCGAGGAGCCATCATGTCTGAACCGTTCTCCGCTCGCCTCAGGGCCAGCACTGCCACCATCCACGATGAGGTCGAGCACACCACCTTCATGGTCGACCTCATGGAAGGACGTCTGGACACTCGGGCCTATGCTCTCCTGCTCAAGCAGTACGAGATCATCTACGCCGTGCTCGAGTCCCAGTCGCGGACGTTCGCCGACACCTCGGTCTTCGCACCCTTCCACGACGTGAACCTCTTCCGGTCCGAACGCATCGCAGCCGATCTGGCCGCGCTCGGCGGTGAGGACCTGCCGGTGATGCCCAGCGCCACTGCCTACGCCGACCACCTCGGACGACTCGAACGTCCCGAGCAGGTCATCGCTCACCATTACACGCGCTACCTCGGGGATCTCTCCGGCGGCCAGGCGATCGGCACCCTCATGGGTCGGCACTACAGCCTGCCGGCGACCGCCCTGACGATGTGGGACTTCACAGCCCTGGGCAAGACGAAGCCGTACAAGGATTCCTACCGCCGCCTCCTCGACGAGGTGGCAGCGACCGGCGGCGATGAGCAGATCGTCATCGACGAGACGATGGAGGCCTTCCGCCTCAACGGTGCTCTCCTCGTCGACCTCACCGAGGCGACGGAACGGCGGGCGGCCCCGGTCGCCTAGTCGCCGACCCGCAGACGCATGAGAACGGCCGCGGCGCCCGGATAGTAGTCCGGGCGCCGTCCCCATTCAACGAATCCGCGGGAGGCGTAGAGGCCCAGCGCCGAGGTGTTGCGTTCGTCGACCTCGAGGTGGACGACCTCGGCTCCACGGTCCTTCGCCCAGTCGATCCCCGCGTCGAGCAGGGCCCGACCGATGCCCCGCCCGCGGGCCGCCTCAGTGGTGGCGATGGTCATGACATCGGCTTCCGCACCGGAGGCGGACATGACGATCCACCCGGTCAGCTCCCCCGCCGAGGCGGTGGTGTCCTGTGCCGTGGTCGAACCGTCGACGGTGTCGGCCGAGTCCGATTCCCCCGCCGAGGTGGTCCTGGCCGCGAGCATGATCGTGCCGTTCTGTGCCTTGACCGACCAGTAGTACCCGGGTGTCCACGCGGTGGGACCGAAGACGGTCGCATCGTGGTCGGCCACCTCGGCGAGGTCCCACCAGGGCAGCTCGGCGATGGTCGTCGCTGCGGTCATCTCAGTGAGCTTCCGCGCACGGGAGTCGGTTTCGCATCGGGATCACGGAGGTATTCGGGAATCGGATCGCTCAGTTCTCGACCGGCGGCGAGTTCCCGTGCGGCCGCGAGGGCGAGGTAGTCGGCGCGTGGGTCCGTGAGGTCCTCGAGAGACGGAGCACCGAGGGTCTCGGGGTAGAGGAGGAAGCCGCGACCGAGCCGGTCAGCGATGCGGTCGAACACATACCCGTGCTCGTCGAGGACGGCGGCGACCTCGGACGGCCTGGCGACGAACGGTCCCGCGCTCAGGGAGGCATCGGCCGCATCGTAGACGCTGAAGTAGACCTCTTTGCGGCGGGCGTCGGAGGCGATGAGCACCGGATGCCCGGTACCGGGCGTGCTGTCCGTACCGTTTGCGCTGTCCGTGGCGGTCGCGCTGTCCGAGGCGGTCGCGTTGTCAGAGGAAATTGTGCTGTCCGAGGTCGTGCGCAGGAGTTCCTCGGCGATCGCCGCCTGCGACAGCAGTCCCCTGACGGGGATGCCGCGGGCTTGGCCGACGGCGATGCCGGCCGCGATGCCGACCCGCAGCCCCGTGAACGGACCGGGCCCGATGCCCACGACGACGAGTTCGGGCAGCACATCCGCCTTGAGCACGCGAGCGAGCGCAGGCCCGATGAACTCGACATGTCGACGCTGGTCGTCAGCCTGTTCGGCGGCGATGACCGTGTCGGAATCGGTGTCGACGAGCGCCACGGAGGCTGACTGCGAGGTGTCGATGCTGAGAATGATCATGAAGCGTCTCCCTCGGTTGTGATGCCCTCGAGCGTCGAAATCGCGGCGTGCACGCGGGCCATTCTGCCCGACCATGAGTCGCCGTGACCGGTGAGGTCGACGGTGCGCCGTTCGTCCTCGATATCGTCGTCTACGTCGACAGTCACCTCGCCGGCCCGTTCGACGAGGCCGTTCTCGCCCGTGCCTTCGCCGACCACGGCAGCCGCGTCGTCGGCGGCCCAGACCGGGGTGATGGTGATCTCGAGGTAGTCGGTGCTCAGCTGCTCGGCCAGTCCGGCTCCCCATTCGACGACGGTGATCGACTCATCGAGTTCTGAGTCGAGGTCGAGGTCTTCGAGCTCCTCCCCGTCGGCCAGCCGGTAGGCGTCGACGTGGACGAGGGCCGGTCCGCCGGAGCGCGAGGGGTGTTCGCGGGCGATGATGAACGTCGGCGAGGTGATCCGTCCCGACACGTCGAGCGCCCGCCCCAATGACTGGGTGAACGTCGTCTTTCCGGCGCCGAGGTTGCCTGTGAGGATGAGCAGGTCACCGGCGCGCAGGTGCCCGGCGAGTTCCTCGGCGAAGGTGCGCATGTCCGCAAGTGATCCGAGATGCACCCTCATCGCTCGACACCGTCCGCCCCGGCCGGCTGCCGGCCGGTCGATTCTGCGTTGGTCGACTCTGTACCGGCCGATTCTGCACCGTCCCCGCGTGCGAACCGCTCCACGCGAGCGCTGAGCTGGGTGACGATCTCGTAGTTGATCGTGTCCGCCCAGGTCCCCCACTCGGCGGCGCTGGGTCCGCCCGGGCCGAAGATGACGACCTCGTCGCCGATGGCCACGTCGTCGTTCCCGCAGCCGATGTCGATGATCATCTGGTCCATGGCGATGCGCCCGACGACGGGGTATCGGCGCCCGCGGATGGCCACCTCGGCGCGGTTGGACGCCGCCCGAGGAAGCCCGTCCCCGTACCCGCCGGGCACGAGCGCGAAGCGGGTGTCGGTCGCGGCCGTGAACGTCAGCCCGTAGGAAGCGCCGTGACCTGCGGGAATGTCCTTGAGATTGATGACCGTCGAGAGCAGCCGCAGCGCCGGGCGCAGCCCGAGGGCAGCCGCATCTCCGTCCGCGAGTGGGGAGAGACCGTAGAGTGCGAGCCCCACCCTGGCCGAGGTGCCCGGGCATGGACCGAGGGTGAGCGCGCCCGGTGAGTTCGCGATGTGCACATCGAGTGCCTCCGATTCGCCGAGGCGACCGTCCGCGGCGTCGAGAACGGCCCGCAGCTGCCCGTGGGCGGAGGAGAAGACCGCGCTCTGGGCGGCGGTCTCGGGGCGTTCTGGTTCGTCGGCGACGGCGAAGTGGCTCATGATGCCGACGATGCGGATCCCCGGTGCGGCGGCGTGGCTCGGCTCGCCCGGTCGAGCATTGTCGGCAGCGAGACGGCGTTCCTCGTCATGACTGCGCAGCCAGTCGAACGCGCGAACGAGGTCGTCCGGGGCGAGGCCGTTGCGGCCGAGTCCGGTGTCGATCTTCAGATGCAGTCGGGCGGTGGTGCCGGTGCGCAGGGCCGCCTCGGCGAGGCGGTCGAAGCTGCCGAGCGTCGAGACGCCGAGGGCAATATCGGCCTGCAGCGCCGCATCGAGGTCGGTGGTGGGTCCGTAGAGCCAGGCGAGGATCTCGGCCTCGGGGCCGAGCAGCTCGCGCAGCTCCAGTGCTTCGGGGATCGTGGCCACGCAGAACTCGCGCCATCCGGCGGCGAAGAGAGCCGGGGCGACGAGATCGACGCCGTGGCCGTACGCATTGGCCTTGACGACGCATTTGAGGCGGGCGGGGGCGAGCCGTTCGGCGAGGACGGAGGCGTTGGCGCGCAGGGCCGCCTCGTCGATCTCTGCCCGCACGAGTGCCTCGGGAATGTCGAAAGATGTCACTGAACAAGACTACCGCCGACACCATGTCGCCGACCTCACCGGTGGTTACGATGATCCCCCGCACGTCTCGGCGAGCCTGCCGAGGTGCGCGGACCCAACCGCTGACAAAGGAGAAGTCATGCACACCACCACATCCGCCCGCACCCTGGCCATGGTGCTCGTGACCGCGCTGTTCGCTGCGGTCCTCACCCTCGTCTCGGGGGCCGGGGCAGCCTCGGCGGCGGCGAAGTACTGCACCGGCATCGAATCGAACTCGAAGGTCACGGCCGGCAAGGCCATCGAGGTCAAACAGCGTTCGACGATCACCGCGGACATCTACCTGTGCTCGAAGTCCGGGTCACGCTACGTCCGCGACAGCGGCCCGTACAAGGCGCGTCTGGGCTACAACGGGACGACGGCGAGCAAACGTGAGGGCGACGGGAAGACCCCGAAGGGCGTGTTCTGGATGCGCGACGGCTTCGGCACCTCGGCGAATCCGGGACTGAAGAAGACGTGGACGAAGGTCACCCGCGATCACGTCTGGGTCGACGGTACGGCCACCAAGGCGCAGGGCTACAACACGATGCAGCTGAAGTCGAAGGGATACAAGGGTGAATCGCTCTACCAGCCGAAGCCGTACAAGTACGCCCAGGTCATCGGCTACAACGAGGCCCGCACCCCGGGTAAGGGATCGGCGATCTTCCTCCACGCGAACACCGAGTCGATGAAGACCGCCGGATGCGTGTCGATGTACGAATCAAGCCTCGTCAAGGCGATGAAGTGGGAGGGGTCGACGACGACGCAGATCGTCATCCACGGAGGTCAGCGGATGAGCTCGTCGACCACCTCGGCGAGGGCATCGGCGAAACCGGCCGCGGTGATCGCCCGCCGGCCGGCCTCGTTGTGCAGCAGCACCGCGAGTCCGGCCTGGTGGGCCCACTGCCGCTGCGGCAGCGGTGCCTCGTCGGCGCCGTAGCGGCTGCGTGCCGAGGCGATCGCGCACAGCGTCCCGAGGATTCCGGCGAGCACGTCCCCGGCTCCGGCCGTGGCGAGGCTCGCCGGGCCCGGTTCGGGGAGGACGACGAAGCCGTCGGGTGCGGCGATGACCGTGTGGTGGCCTTTGAGCAGGACGATCGTCCCGGTCAGCTCCGCCGCCTGCCTGGCCCACCCGGCCGGGTCCTGACCGATCCTGCCTGCGGTGATGATCTCGCCGAGGAGGCGGCTGAGCAGCCGTGCCAGCTCACCGGCGTGCGGGGTGATGATGAGGGGGCGATGCGCCAGCCAGGTGCCGGCCATCGCCTCGGCGCGGCCGACCATGTCCAGTCCCCCGGCGTCGATGACGACCGGGGTGTTCGTGTCGCTCAGCCCGTCGACAACGGCCTGGATGTGGTCGGCTTCGGGGTCCCCTGGCCCCAGCACGACCGCGTCGACCCGACCGGAAGCGCTGACCACTTCGGGGTGGAGACCGACGACGAATTCGGCGACGAGAGGGGATCCGAGATAGCGGACCATTCCGGCTCCGGCGTTGACCGCCGAGGTGGTCGTGAGCACGCCCGCCCCCGGATAGTCCTCGGATCCGGCGAGGACCCCGGTGATGCCGCGGGAGTATTTGTGCCCGGTCGGCTCGGGGCGGGGGAAGTCGGCGGCGAGGTCGGCTGAGTCGAGGAGTTCGGAGTCGGCGAGCTCCGGGTCGAGGTCGAGTCCGATGTCGATGACGTCGATCGATCCGGTGAACGCGGTGACTCGGGGGTCGACGAGTTCGGATTTGAGACCCCCGAAGGTCACGGTCCGGTCGGCATGGAGGCGCTGGTCGGCACCGTCAGGGTCGGGATCGAGGTCGGAGGGGACGTCGACGGCGATGAGGCGGCCGGTTCGGTGCGGGGCCCAGTCGGCGATGAGTGCGGTGATGTGGTCGGGCAGTCCGCGCCGGCCGCCGGTGCCGAGAATGCCGTCGAGGACGAGATCGGCCCGGGTCAGTTCGTGGAGGACGTCGGCGCGGGAGGTGCCGTCCTCGGTCGGCGTGAACGCGATGACCTGTGCCCCGGCGCTGCGGGCCGCGGCGACTCCTTCGGTGTGGGTGCGGTCGAAGAGGGTGATGACTGTGATCGCCGCCCCGCGCCGGGCGAGTGCGGCTGCGGCGAAGAGGGCGTCTCCGGCGTTGTTGCCGGGTCCGGCCAACACGCTCACTCGGGTCCCGGTGACCCGGCCGTGGTCGGCTCTGAGCGTCTCGAGGCCGATGTTCGCCAGGGCGCGGGCTGCTCGGGCCATGAGCGGGACTCCGGCGTCGAGGAGGGGCACCTCGGCGTCGCGGATGACCTCGCTGGGGTAGGCAAACACACTCATCGCTGCTCCTTCACGTCCATCCCTGCACCGTATGCCGTTTCCACCCTCCGGGGCCAGAGCCGACCGTGGTGAGAGTCGGTTGCCGCCGGGCTCGGGTGCTGCGGGCCCCGGTTGTGGCCGGACTCGGTTGTTCTCAGTCCTCGGCCAGCTGTGCGAGCCTGCGGCCGGCGAGATGGGCGAGGAACAGTGCCTGGTCGGCCAGTCCGTCGTCGCTGTGGCGAGCGCGTGGTGAGTGATTGGCTTCGCGTTCGTCGACCGGCAGGTTCGGCAGCGCCACTCCGAAGTGTCCGTAGGCGCCGGGGACGGCGTCGAGGACGCGGGAGAAGTCTTCGGAGCCGGGCAGCGGGTTGGCTTTGCGCACGGTCCGCTCCTCACCGAAGAGGTCGGTGAAGGTGGCGAGGAAGAATTCGGCTTCGGCGTCGTTGTTGATCGTCGGGGGAAGGATCTGCTCGTAGTCCACCTCGGCGGTGAGACCGTGGGCGGCGACGAGGTCACGGACGAGGTTGGGCAGTTCCACCTCGGCGCGGGAGGTCACGGCTTCGGAGAAGGTGCGGACGCTGACGACGAGTTGAGCGTAGTCGGGAATGACGTTCGGGGCGGTGCCGCCGTTGAACTGGCCGACGGTGACGACGAGCGGGTCGAAGATGTCGAAGCGGCGGGTGACGTAGTCCTGCAGCTGGCCGACGAGCATGGCGCCGACCTGGATGGGGTCCTTGCCGGTGGCGGGGCGAGAGGCGTGTGTGCCTTTGCCGTGAACGGTGATCGTCATCTTCGAGAAGGCTGCCATATAGGGCCCGGGGCGGGAGCTGGCGACACCGAGGTCGGCGTCGGCGGAGACATGGATGCCGAAGGCGGCCTTGACGCGGGGACCGGCGGCGTCGAGGACGCCTTCGTCGATCATCTTCCCCGCCCCGTCGTAGCCTTCTTCGCCGGGTTGGAACATGAACACGACGTCGCCGGGCAGGGAGTCGCGGTCGCGGTGGAGGAGTTTGAGCGCGCCGACGAGGCCGGCGGTGTGGAGGTCGTGACCGCAGGCGTGCATCCTCCCCGAGGTGGACGCGAAGTCGAATCCGGTC
Source organism: Brevibacterium atlanticum (assembly GCF_011617245.1). Lineage (NCBI taxonomy): Bacteria > Bacillati > Actinomycetota > Actinomycetes > Micrococcales > Brevibacteriaceae > Brevibacterium > Brevibacterium atlanticum. Next base: position 3,070,756 of record NZ_CP050152.1, read on the forward strand.
GCCTCGGTGACGGGCAGTCCGTCCATGTCCCCGCGCAGGAGCACGGCGGGCACGACGCCGGTCGAGTCCTCCCTGCGGGCGCCGCCGCGGAGGACGACGGTGATCGAGGATAGGTTCACGCCCGTGCTCACTTCGACGTCGAGGCCTTCGATGGCGTCGAGGACGAGCTTCTGCGTCACGGGCAGGTCGAGTCCGACCTCGACGTTCTCATGCAGTGCGCGGCGGAGGGTGACGAGTCCGGGCGCGATGTCTGCGGCATCCTCGGCGGTGGGCAGGTGGATGACGGGTGCTGCAGCAGCGGCTGTGGGGGTATCTGCGTCGTTCGCGGTGGGAGTGTTGTCGGCATCGTTGGGAAGAGAGCTCATGGTGCTGAGTCTATTACCCGCCCGACGTCGGAGGATTGCGACCGAGCATTAGTCTTGCTCCCCCGTGGTGCTGTTACAGCCCCGCAGCGCCCCTGGCCTCTTCGACAAGCTGATTGAGAATCGTGATCAAGCCGGGGATTTCGTTCGTGGTCGCACGCCAAAGTATTTCATAGTCGATGTCTCCATACTCGTGGGCAAGGACATTCCGCATCCCGACGATTCGCTCAAGTCCAGGCACTCGAGAAGCGGTATCTGCATCGTCTCTGCGAAGGCGTTTCAGCGCCTCACCCAGAATCTCCAATTGGCGCTCGATCGCCGAGCGAACGACGAGATCGGAGTTGAATTCTGTTTCGGTCTTGCCGCCCGCGAACTCACGGACTAACTTAGCCGCTTCAGCTGCATCCCAGAGATGCGCGCCTGCTTCACGCCGCATAGACGTCCTGCGCACTCCCGAACGCGGCCGCTTTGAAGAAGGGGTTCTTCACCGAGCGTTCCGTGACCAGATCGACTCGCCGTCCGACTATCCGCTCCAGCTCAGACTTCAGATCGAAGTAGTCGTGGAACAAATTCTCCCGACCCGGTTGAAAAGTGACGAGGAAGTCAATGTCGCTCGTCTCCGGGTTGAACCGATCAGTGAGCACGGAACCGAAAATGCGAAGTCGTTCCACACCGAATCTTTCGCAGGCGCTCCTGATTGCGTCAGTGTCGAGTACCACGGCGGATTTCATACATCTATTCTCCCAGATCGAGAGCGACTCAACCAGACCGCCGACAGTTCGCTGCGAATCCGACCCTCACACCAGACCGTGGTGGGCGGCAAAGGGATCCCAGTCGGAATCGGTGTGGATGTCGAGCTCGATGTCGCGCGCGACGGTCGCTGCCGCCTCGGCGCCGTGGAGATGGGCGATGAGTGCGGCGGTCATGTCCATGCCCGCGGCCGCTCCAGATGAGGTCCAACGATCACGGTCTTCGACTCAGCGCGCCTGCGGTATCCAAGTGACGTCCTCACCGTGTTCGGACGCCCAGGTGAACGCCTTCTTGTTCGACGTCGCCCGGTACCCGTCGAGCAGGCCCGCCGCCGCGAGGACTGCCGATCCGGTGCACACCGAGGTGATGAGCTCGGCACCGGCCGACCAATTCACGAGGCTGTCGAGGAAGCGTGGGTCGTCGACCAGCTGTCGGGTGCCCATCCCGCCGGGGACCATGACGATGTCCGGGGTGTTCGCGATCTCAAAGGGCTTGGAGGCGATGACCTCGACGCCCTGGGCACTGCGCACACGTCCCGGCTGCGTCGCGACATAGGTCAGGCCCCGGGCGCCAGTCCTGGGGCCTCAGTCTTCCGGCCGAAGAACTCGTCCGTACATCGAATGGGTGAAATGCTCGGCGACGCCCTCGATTCCGGGGCTCAGCGAGGGCCCCTCCCCCTCGGCGATGACGAACGTCATCGTCAGGTGCGCATCGTGGGTGATCGAGAGGTGGATGTTCGTCCCGCCGATGCGTTTGAAGTGTTCGAGGACGAGCCCACGCAGACGGAAGCTGGGCGCACCGGAGCGGGCGGGGACCACCTCGGCGGACTGCCAGGGCAGCCACCCGGGGAAGCCGATCGCCTTCTTCAACGCCTCCTTCGCGGAGAACCGGGCCGCCAAGGACGCATCGGTGCGGCGTTTGCCGTTGCGTTTGAGCTGCTCGCCCGGCGTGAGCAGTCGGTCGAGGAGTTCGGGCACGCGTTCGATGTGCTCGGCGAAGCGCGGCACATCGGCGATGTCAGTGCCGATCCCCAGAATCGCCATATTCGCCCCTCCTCAGAATCCACGGCGGCAAAGCCGATCAGGTACGCGGTACCGGGACGGAGCTTTCCGTACCCGGCACCGAGGTGGGTCACTCGACGGTGACCGACTTCGCAAGGTTGCGCGGCTGGTCGACGTCGAGGCCCTTGGCCGTGGCGAGTTCCATCGCGAAGATCTGCAGCGGAACGGTCGTCAGCAGCGGCGCCAAGAGCGTCGTCGTCTCCGGAACGGCGATGACCTCGGAGGCGAACTGGTCGACCTCTTCATCCCCTTCCTCGGCGATGACGACGGTGTTCGCACCACGGGCGCGGACCTCCTGGATGTTCGAGATGACCTTCGCGTGCAGCGAATCGCGGCCGCGCTTCGAGGGCACGACGATGATGACGAGCTGACCGTCGTCGATGAGCGCGATCGGTCCGTGCTTGAGCTCACCGGCCGCGAAGCCCTCGGCGTGGATGTAGGCGAGCTCCTTGAGCTTGAGCGCACCCTCCATCGCCACCGGGTAGCCGACGTGACGACCGAGGAACAGCACCGAGCCGACGTCCTTGTTCCGGTCGGCCAGGGCGAGGACCTGCGCCTTCGTATCATCGAGGATCCGCTGGATCTTCGCAGGAATCGTCTGCAGTTCGGAAAGGATCGTGGCGATCTCGTCGCGGAACTTGTTCCCCCGCAGCTGGGCGAGGTAGAGGCCGAGCAGGTAGCAGGCGACGACCTGGGACAGGAACGCCTTCGTCGAAGCCACGGCGATCTCCGGGCCGGCGTGCGTGTAGAGCGCAGCGTCTGATTCGCGCGGAATCGTCGAGCCGAAGGTGTTGCAGATCGCGATGACCTTCGCGCCCTGCTGACGGGCGTGGCGGACGGCCATGATCGTGTCCATGGTCTCCCCCGACTGGGAGATCGCCACGACGAGGGTCTTCTCCGTCACCACCGGATCCCGGTAGCGGAATTCGTGGGCGAGCTCCACCTCGGTGGGGATGCGGCACCAGTGCTCGATCGCGTACTTCGCGACCTGACCGGCGTACGCGGCGGTGCCGCAGGCGATGACGACGATCTTGTCGACGGTCTTGAGCACGTTCTCGTCGATGTGCATCTCATCAAGGGTCAGGTGGCCCTCGGTGTCGAGGCGGCCGAGCAGAGTATCGGCCACGGCCTGCGGCTGATCGTGGATCTCCTTGTCCATGAAGGAGGCGAAGCCGCCCTTCTCCGCCGAGGCGGTGTCCCAGTCGACCTCGAACTGCTCACCTTCGACGAGGTTGCCCTCGATATCCGTGATCGTGACCTCATCGGGGGTGATCGTCACGACCTCGTCCTGACCGATCTCCACGGCGGTGCGGGTGTAGTCGATGAACGCGGCGACGTCGGAGCCGAGGAAGTTCTCGCCCTCGCCGAGGCCGATGACCAGCGGCGAGTTCCGGCGGGCGGCCACGACCTGACCGGGCAGGTCGGCGTGGACGGCCAGCAGAGTGAACGCACCTTCGAGCTGGCTCGCGGTCACGCGCATCGCGGCGGTGAGGTCGCCGGTCGCACGGTAGTTCTTGGCCAGCTGAGCGGCGGCCACCTCGGTGTCGGTCTCGGAGAGGAACTCGACGCCCTCGGCGACGAGGTCCTTCTTCAGCTGGGCGAAGTTCTCGATGATGCCGTTGTGGATGAGCGCGAGCTTGCCGCCGTCGGCCAGATGCGGGTGCGCGTTGAGATCGGTGGGTCCACCGTGGGTGGCCCAGCGGGTGTGGCCGATGCCGGTCTGCGCGGCCGGCAGAGGATGGGCTTCGATCTCCTCGGTCAGGGCGGAGAACTTCCCGGCCTTCTTCGCCGAGGCGAGTTCGCCCTCAGGCGTCACGAGCGCGACCCCGGCGGAGTCGTAGCCGCGGTATTCGAGCCTCTTCAGCCCACCGAGAACGACGTCGAGCGCCAGATGATCGGCATTGTCAACGGGGGCCTTGGATACATAGCCAACGATTCCACACATGAGGGAGATTTTACGCACTCCCGCCGATTCTCGCGCATTCCGGCGAGTCACGATCCGGTCAACGTGACGAACCGCACGCGGGGGCGGACGACCACCTCGGCGACGGGGCGATCACGGGCACCGACGACCACCTCGGCGATGAGGGTCGTCGGCCGCCTCCGCGAGGATGGGTACGGCAGTCGACAGCCACCTCGGCGATGGGGGCGAACATGACGCATGACACAATGGTCGAATGAGCCATGTCGACCCTCAGCTGGACCGTGCGCGCCGCCTCGCCGGTCTGAATACCGGACGCCGCCTCGAGTCCGAATCGGTGTCCCCGTTCTGGGAGTTCGACCGGGAGGTGTGGGGCACGCTCGCCCAGGCCACTCCCCTGCCGTTGAAGCAGCGTGACATCGAGAGGCTGCGCGGCCTCGGCGATCGGATCAACCTCGACGAGGTGGCCCAGGTGTACCTGCCGCTGTCGCGGCTGCTCAACCTCTACGTCTCCGCCCGGCGGGCCAAACACGACATGACCAGGGAGTTCTTCTCCCCGCTTCACGATCGCGGCTTGGAACCGCAGGAGGCCAAGCGAACGCCGTTCGTCATCGGCGTCGCCGGGTCCGTCGCCGTGGGCAAGTCGACGACGGCCCGTGTGCTGCGCGAACTGCTGGCGCGCTGGCCCGACACCCCGCGGGTCGAGCTCATCACCACCGACGGGTTCCTCTATCCCAATGCCGAACTCGAACGCCGCCGCCTCAACGGGCGCAAAGGGTTCCCCGAATCCTACGACCGGCGCAAGCTGCTGCAGTTCATCGCCGCAGTCAAGGCCGGATCCCCCGAGGTCCGCGCGCCCGTGTACTCCCACCACACCTACGACATCGTCCCCGGCGCCGAGGTGGTCGTCCGGTCCCCCGATGTGCTCATCGTCGAAGGCCTCAACGTCCTCCAGCCGGCCCGCCCGCGCAGCGACGGCACGCTGGGTCTGTCGATCAGCGACTACTTCGACTTCTCCGTCTATGTCGACGCCCGGTCGAGGGACATCCGCGAGTGGTACGTCTCGCGATTCCTCAAACTCAAGCACGGGGCTTTCCAGGACCCGGACTCATACTTCCACCGGTATTCGAAGCTCGGCGACGATGAGGCGATCACCCTGGCCACGGAGATCTGGGACTCGATCAACTTCCCGAACCTGCGTGAGAACGTCCAGCCCAGCCGCGGTCGCGCCGACCTCGTGCTCCACAAGTCCGCTGACCATACGATCCGGAAGGTGCAGCTGCGGAAGCTATGAGGCGCGGTTGCCGCGGGCGGCTCAGCGGGCCTCCTGTACGGACCTCTCGTACAGGGCATTCGCACTGTGACCCACTTCGCCAGCGGGTGAGGAAATAGTTTCGCCTCCCAGACAGTTGCACTGTGTGCACTGTTCTATTCTTCGCCGGCGGGCCACCCGCCCACGGCGGCGACCGGATGCGGGCGATCCCTGCATCGCCACGGGTGGTCCCTCACGTCACCGCTCGTGATCCCCATGGAACCTCGGTCGCATCGGCAGCAGAAAGGGGCCCACCATGAGTATGCCCTCCGCGCACCGTGTGATGTACACCTCGGTCAAGACCCAGAAGACCCCGCAGACGTCCATCCAGCCGGGCATCTACCGCAGAATCGCCGGGTACGCTTCTCGGCACAAGCGCAAACTCATCGTCTTCCTCATCCTCTCCGTCCTCACCGCAGGCATCGGCGTCCTCAACCCGGTGCTCGCCGGCGACGTCGTCAACGCGATCACCGGCGGCGGCCCCGTGGCCACAGTGGTGTGGCTGGCCATCGCGATCGGCGGACTCGCCATCGTCGACGCCGCGATCTCGATCACCAACCGGTACCTGTCCTCCCGCATCGGCGAGGGACTCATCTTCGACCTGCGCACGGCCGTCTACGACCACGTCCAGGCGATGCCGATCGCCTTCTTCAACCGCACCCGCACCGGCGCCCTCGTCTCCCGGCTCAACACCGACGTCATCGGTGCACAGAGGGCGTTTTCCAACACTCTGTCCGGCATCGTGTCGAACTTCGTCTCCCTGGCACTGACCGTCGGCGTCATGGTCACGATCTCGTGGCAGGTGACCGTGATGTCGATCCTGCTGCTGCCGCTGTTCATCATCCCCACCCGCATGCTGTCGGGCAGGCTCGCATCCCTCCAGTTCGAAGCCGCGAACAACTCCGCGGACATGTCGACACGGATGACGGAGCGGTTCTCCGCAGCCGGTGCCACCCTGATCAAACTCTTCGGCAATCCCCGCAAGGAGAACGAGGAGTTCGCCGACCGCGCCGGGCAGGTCCGCGACATCGGGGTCAAGGTCGCGATGCTGCAGTCGACCTTCGTGTCCTCGCTGACCCTGGTGTCAGCCCTCGCCCTGGCCCTGGTCTACGGCGTCGGCGGTGCGCAGGCCGTGCTCGGCAACCTCAATGCCGGTCAGGTCGTGACCCTGGCGCTGCTGCTCACCCGCCTCTACACTCCGCTGACGATGCTCGCCAATGCCCGCCTGGATATCCAGAGCGCGGTCGTGTCGTTCCAGCGCGTGTTCGAGATCCTCGACCTCGTGCCGTACTTCAAGGAACCTGAGAAGCCGAAGGCCCTGCCTGCCGGCGGGTTGGACGTGTCCTTCGACCATGTCGACTTCGCCTACCCGAGTGCCGAACAGGTCAGCCTGGCCAGCCTCGAGGACGTGTCCGTGCTCGACTCCCGCAGCGGCGACGAAGTCATCCACGACCTCAGCTTCACGATTCCGGCCGGGCACACGGTCGCCCTCGTCGGGTCCTCCGGTGCCGGCAAGTCGACGATCGCGTCGCTGCTGCCCCGCCTCTACGACGTCACGGGAGGCACGATCAGCATCGGCGGAGTCGATGTGCGGGACCTGTCGTTCGCCGATCTGCGCGAAGCCGTCGGTGTCGTCACCCAGGACGGCCACGTCTTCCACGAGTCGATCCGCGCGAACCTTCAGCTCGTCGATCCCGACGCCACCGAGGAGCAGATGTGGGACGCGCTCACTCGCGCACAGCTGCGACGCGTCATCGATACTCTGCCCGACGGTCTGGACACTGTCGTCGGTGAGCGCGGGTACCGTCTCTCCGGCGGTGAGCGTCAGCGACTGACGATCGCCCGCATGCTGCTGGCCAGTCCGGAGATCGTCGTCCTCGACGAGGCCACCTCGGCGCTGGATTCGACGAACGAGGCCGCGATCCAGCAGGCCCTGGCCCAGGCGATGCACGGGCGTACGGCACTTGTGATCGCGCACCGGCTCTCAACGGTCCGGCAGGCCGATACGATCCTCGTCGTCGAGGCCGGTCGCATCGTCGAATCCGGGACGCATGAGGAACTTGTCAGCCGCGGCGGTCGCTACGCCGAGCTCTACGCCACCCAGTTCGCCGCGAGCTGAGCCTCGGGCCGACTGCCCCTCGGGCTTCAGGCCACGCGAAACTCGAAAAGCTCGTCGCCAGTGACGATATTTTCGAGATTCGCGCGACCTGAGCGGAACTCGCTGCGATGCGGCACCCTGAAAGGCACTGGTTTTCGCGCGATCCGCTGCTTGCCAGTTTCGTGTGCGCCCCATCGCACATTCCCGCGCAGAGTTCGCCGACTACACCGTCTGCGCACTCCGCCTCTTGACGCTCTCCTTGATTCGCAGGAAGAGGTCGCCGCTGAAAAGATCCTTCCAGGTGATCCTGAAGACCTGGTAGCCCAGATTGCGCAGCGAATACTCCCGGCGGCGCTCATGCTCGAACGCCCGCTTCGGATCGGCTCCGTCGAGGTAGTACTTCCCTGCACCATCGAACTCAGCGATGACACGCGCCTTCCGATTGGCGAAGTCGGTCCGCGCGACGAAGTCGCCGTTCTCATCACAGATCACCACCTGCGGTTCGAAGCCCGGTACTGAATATTCGACGAACCGAACCGCGGTGATCGATTCGGCCACAGATTCCCGCCGACCATCGACATTCGCGAGAACCGCGTCGATGCGTCGCTGGCGGGTTCTCACAAGGTTGCGAGCACAGTAGTCTGCGAATTCTCGCGCAGAGGTGAGATTCCGACGGATCGCCTCGTCCACGACGGCGACGGCGAATGCCAGAGGGCAGTCACGGGCAACGTCGCGCAACGTCCGAGGCAAGGTGGTGACCCTGCACCTGTCGACGACTTCGATGCTCCCCTCCAGAGGCCTCTTCCAGACGTGCACGAAGGAACGCTGCGCCCCGACCTCCGGATGGGCGAACTCCACACGGGTTGGCGGCCCCTTCTCGGAGTACGGGATCGAGAGGCCGTGGACGATCAGAGCGCTCCGGTGAGAGAAGGCCGCTCCATCCGGCAGATCGTCGACATAGGATCGCACGAGGATGCGCAGATCTTCGTTCCGCTTCATTGCCCCTCCCGTCTCCTGCGGCAAGGTGGTTCCAGGTGCCGACCCGACAGTCGAGATGACTCGATGCGCCGGATCGTCGCAGACCGCCGTCACCACGTAGATACCGCGACGGACTCTCCTCAGGCAACAGCGCTCAGCCAACCGAAGCTGGTGGGAGCTCAATCCAGCGGCGCCGAGCTCTGCCGACGTCAGACACGCGAACATAGACCCACCATCGCGGTGCGTGGCACCCGTGCGCAAGGGCGAGAGAATGGCCTGTGGATAACTGCGTACTCGAACACACAGGCTCAGGTAACGCGAAACTCGAAAAAGTCGTCACTGGCGACGACTTTTTCGAGTTTCGCGTTACCTGAGGGCAGCAAAGCCCCACGGTCGGTTACAGCGCCAGGTGCTCCTTGACCGAGGCAGCGAGGCGTTCGGCCTGCTCGGTGGCGGTGTCTTCGGTAGCAGCCTCGACCATCACGCGGATGAGCTGTTCCGTGCCCGAGGCGCGCAGCAGCACCCGCCCGGTGTCGGCGAGTTCGGCCTCGACGGCGGCCACCTCGGCGGCGACCTGCGGGTGATCGACGTTGTTCTTGTCCACGCCCTTGACGTTGACGAGTGCCTGCGGCAGCTGCGGGATCTCCGCGGCGAGGTCGGCCAGAGTGCGCTTGGCATCGGCCATCCGCTTCATCAGATGCAGGGCCGTCTGCACACCGTCACCGGTCGTACCGTGGTCAAGCATGAGCACGTGCCCGGACTGCTCTCCGCCGAGGGCATACCCGTCAGCAAGCATCCGCTCAAGTACGTACCGGTCGCCCACAGCCGTCTGGACGGTGTTGATGCCGTACTTGTCCATCGCCTGCTTGAGCCCCAGGTTCGACATGACGGTGGTGACGAGAGTGTTCCCGCGCAGTTCGCCGAGCTCCTTGAGTCCGATGGCAAGGATGCCCATGACTTGGTCGCCGTTGACGACCCGGCCGAGGGCATCGACGGCCAAGCAGCGATCGGCGTCACCGTCGAAGGCCACACCGAGGTCGGACTGCGTCTCGACGACGAGACGCTGCAGCGGGCCGAGGTGGGTGGAGCCGACTCCGTCGTTGATGTTCAGGCCATCGGGTTCGGCGGCCGAGACGATCACCTCGGCGCCGGCCTGGCGCAGAGCGGCGGGTCCGACGATCGACGCGGCACCGTTGGCGCAGTCGACGACGACCTTGAGACCGGACAGGGGGCGCACACCCTCGGTGTCGAGGCAGGCGACCAGATGCTCGGTATATTCGTCGGCAGCGGCCGGGTAGCGGGAGATGCGCCCGATGTCCGCGCCGGTCGGCCGTTCCCACTCGTCGTCGAAGATCGCGATGATCTCATCCTCGACCGCATCGTCGAGCTTCTTGCCGCCGGCGGCGAAGAACTTGATGCCGTTATCGGGCATCGGGTTGTGCGAGGCGGAGATGACGACGCCGAACGCGGCTCCGGTGTCCTTGACCACCTGCGCGATGCCCGGTGTCGGCAGCATTCCGGCATCGAGCACGTCGACACCGGTCGAGGCGATGCCGGCGCTCAGGGCCGCCGAGAGGAACTCTCCGGAGACACGAGGATCACGTCCGACGACAGCGAAGGGGCGCTTCTCCCCGCTCCAGCCGCGGCTGAGCACGCGGGAACCTGCGACCGAGAGCTGGAGCGCGAGTTTGGCCGTGATGTCGCGATTGGCCAGTCCGCGCACACCATCGGTGCCGAAGAGTCGAGACATGTGGGGATCCTTTCGTCAATGTCGGAGTCGATCTTAGTCGATTCCCTCGCCGAGGCGGCTGATCGCAGCCGTGGCCCCGGCAGTCAGCGCAGCGATTGCGGGTTGGTACGGGCTCGTTCAAGGCGGAGCGCACATATCGACCGGCGAACCGTTCGATGGATGCGCGGCGGCTTGAACGACGGGTTGCGGCGCGTGGGGCAGTCGATAGACGCGCTGCGGCTTGAACGACGGATCTGCACGACACACTTTGGCGACCGGCCAACGGCCACCGGCGACCAGCGACCGTGCGCCACCGCAGCTGAGCCGCAACAACCGCAGCTGCGCCGCCGCAGCCGGACCGCCGCAGCAACCGCACAGCGCCGCAGCAGCCACACCGCCGCAGCTGGATATGAGAAATGCGGCCCCGAACGAGGTTCGGGGCCGCATGCTCAAGTTCGTCGAACCGAACTGTCGATGACTGCGACTCAGTGGCAGACCAGTCGCAGCTTCTCGAACAGGTTGATCAGCGCTTCGAGAACTGAGGTGCCTTGCGGGCCTTCTTGAGTCCGGCCTTCTTGCGCTCGGGGACGCGAGCGTCGCGGCGCAGGTAACCGGCCTTCTTCAGCTCGGCGCGGTTGGACTCCGCGTCGATCTGGTTGAGCGAGCGAGCCACGCCCAGACGGACGGCTCCGGCCTGGCCGGAAGGTCCACCGCCGGAGATGCGCACGATGACGTCGAAACGTCCACCGAGGTCCAGCAGGGTGAAGGGCTCGTTGACGAGCTGCTGGTGCAGCTTGTTCGGGAAGTACTCTTCGAGAGTACGTCCGTTGATCGTCCACTCACCGGTGCCGGGAACGAGGCGCACGCGAGCAATGGCCTGCTTGCGGCGGCCCACTCCGTTGCCGGGAGCGGTCAGGGACTGTCCACGTCCGCCAGCGGTGCTTTCGCCCAGGCCGGCAGATGCGGGAGTCTCGGAAGTGTATTCGGTGATCTCTTCTTCGACAGATTCTGTCGCGTTGGTGGTATCAGCCACGGTTCTCCTCGGGATGTCTAGAGCTCAGGCGCTTACTGCGCGACCTGGCTGAGTTCGTACGGCTGCGGATTCTGAGCGGCATGCGGGTGCTCGGCACCTGCATAGACCTTCAGCTTCTGCATCTGGGCACGTCCAAGACGATTCTTCGGGACCATACCGGCGACAGCCTTTTCGACTGCACGCTCGGGGTGAGTGGCGAGGAGCTCGGCGTAGTTGACGCTCTTGAGGCCACCCGGGTAACCGGAGTGACGGTAAGCGCGCTTCTTCTCGAGCTTCGCACCGGTCAGCGCGACCTTATCGGCGTTGATGATGATGACGAAGTCACCGGTGTCGGTGTTCGGAGTGAACGTGGTCTTGTGCTTGCCGCGCAGGAGGCGTGCAACCTGCGAAGCAAGGCGACCGAGCACCTGATCAGTGGCGTCAATGACGTGCCACTGGTGCTCAATGTCACCGGGCTTAGCTGTGTACGTACGCAAAAGTAGCCTTCTTTTCGTATCTTGTTCAGTGCAGCGCCGGATCCTCATCGGGTCGTGAGTCCAATGGGTCTCAAGCGCTGGTTGTCTTCAATCGGGTGAACCTATCGACGCATTCCCCTCACCTACGGGCCTGCAACGCATGAGGCTATGTAAGGGAGTGCGACAAGCACACACAACGACAATCAAATATACATGGCTCCCAGCCCGGGGAGCAAACGCTCAGAGCGGTCTCAGGACGGGCCGAAACCCGAGCCGATAGTATTGATCTGTGCCGACTCACTCCAGCCTGCTCCCACGACTTCCCGTATTCAGAATCCTGGTGCTGGGCCTCCTGGTCGGGCTCGTGACGATGGGACTCGGACTCTCCCCCGCCTCGGCGGATGGAGTCACGACGGCGTCGTCCTCGGAGAGCAGAACCGCCTCGGCGGAGGGATCGACCGCCGCGCAGGGGTCGGACGGCAGCGCCGGGGCCACCTCGGCGAATGCCTCGACGGACCCGGCGGGGAAGACGATCGTCTTCGGCATACCCGGCCTGACCATCAACGATATCGACGCACAGCGCACCCCGAACCTCTACCGCTTGCTCTCCGAGGGGGCCGCGGCGAACCTCAATGTGCGCACGATCGGCTCGGCCACCTGTCCGGCATCGGGGTGGCTGTCCTTCGGCGCCGGATCCCGCGCACAGGCCGGCCCTTCCCCCGACGCCGAGGCGGCAGATGCCGACGATTCGGCCCGCTGCCCGGCGATGATCGCCCCGACCACGGACGTCGAGACCGACTCGGTCGACTCCGATGAGGGCGCCTCCGAGCCCATCCACGAGGGTGAGTCCGCGACCGATTCCGCGGGAGAGAGTGACGAAACTCATGCCGGGAGATCCGTAGCCGGGGCGACCACGGCGAGAATCGACGGCTTCGACTCCGTCAAGGAGCCGAACAGCAGGTCGGGCTACTCCGTGGACTACGGGATGCTCGCTCGTGCCGTGGCCGAGCATGGCAAGGTCGTGCCTGACGGGACGTCGGCCGAGGCCGAGGACTCGCTCCTCGAACCCTGCGTCGCCGCCGAAGGCCCGGGCGGCGCCTACGCCGCCGCCGACGAGGACGGAGTGGTGACGAACTATGCCGAGGATGCAGGCGCCACGGACTGCCGACTCGACCTCGTCGACCTCGGCGCCATCGGCATTCGGTCGTGGCTGTACGACCCGATCCCGAACTACTCCTACACGGTGCCGCCGAACGTCGACCGGGAGGACCGCGTCGCCGAGGCGGACCGCCGCCTCGGCGTCAAGCTCGAGGAGGTGCGGGAGAACGCGAAGGACGGGGCGGCCGATCCGACGGTCATCGTCGCCGGCCTCGGCGACAGTTCGGGGCTGCCGCAGCTGCGTGCCTTCATCGCCTCCGGTCCCGGCATCGAACCCTCATCCCTGTCCTCACCGACGACCCGAACTCCTGGGCTGCTGCAGATCACGGACCTGGCCCCGGGCATCCTCGACCTCCTCGACGTGCCATCGTCGAGCGGGATCAGCTTCACCCAGACTGCGACCGATGACGATCCGCAGACCCGCATCGACGACCTCGTCGCGCATGCGCAGAAGTCGACGTCGATCTATGCGCACCTCTCAACGTTCTCGATCACTCTCGACATCGTCTTCTACTGCCTCTTCATCGCCTGCGGGCTGCTGCTGAGCCGGTCGATCCTCGGCCGCCGAGGCGGGGCCACCCTGGCACCGCTCGTCCACCGATCATTGGGCTGGGTGTCCCTCGGCATCGCGGCCCTGCCGACGGGGGCCTTCCTCGCCGGACTCATACCCTGGTCGCGGATGAGCCAGCCGGATCTCGGTCTGCTGCTGTCAGTGCTCGGCACCGCCGCCGCGCTCTTCGCGGTCTCGCTCATCCCGCCGTGGGGACGGTCCTGGCGAGGCCGGGTCGGAGCCCTGTCCGCGGCGAATGTGCTCATCCTCGCCACGGACCTGGCGACCGGTTCGCACCTGCAGGCGAATTCCCTGCTCGGCTACAACCCGATAGTCGGCGGCCGCTACTACGGCCTCGGCAATCAGGGGGCCGCGATCTTCATCGTCAGTCTCTTCGTCTTCCTCGGACTCCTCGTCTCCTGGCTGCGGGCTCGCGGCCGCCGCAAGGCTGTCATCGTCGTTCCGCTCATCATCGGACTCGCCGCGGTGTTCGTCTCCGGCAATCCCTCGTGGGGTGCGAAGTTCGGCGGCACGATCGCGATCCTCGCCGGTCTCATGGTGCTGCTGGCGCTGCTGTCGAAGATCCGCCTGTCCCTGCTGCGTCTGGGGCTCATCGGGCTGGCGTCGCTGGCAGTGCTCATCGGCATCGCGTTCCTCGACTGGCTGCGCCCGGCCGGTTCGCGTTCGCACTTCGGCACCTTCTTCGACCAGATCGTCACGGGTGAGGCGCTGCAGGTCATCGGACGCAAGCTCGGCGCGAACCTCCACATCATCCAGATCAATCCGGCGCTGGCGATCGTCACCCCGCTCGCGGTCATCGCGGTCCTCTTCTTCCTCCGCTACCTCATGGTCTTCCCCCGGTTCTCCGCGAACGGTTTCGGCGGCAGTGGGCACGACGACGGTGGGCACGGCGGCAGCGGCGACGGCGGCAGTCGTGCCGGGCGGCTGGCGAACAAGTGGCGGGGCAAGCTGCCGCAGGTGTTCGCCGACTCCGACCTCCACTACGGGTTCCTCGCCGCGGTCACCGGCCTCGGCGTCGGTCTCGTGCTCACCGATTCCGGTGTCGCCGTGCCCTCGACCGGAGCCATGGTGCTCCTGCCCTTCCTGCTCGCGCTCAGCGCCGACCACGCCGAGGACACCGTGGCCGGACCGCGCACCCGGCCGAACTCGGGCGATGACGAAACTTCCACTGACACTCACACTGACTCCGTCACCGGTGCCGAGGAGGTGCGCCGATGACCACGCGCGTTCCCACCACCGCGGTTCGGGTCCTCCTCGGGGCACTTGCCGTCGTGCTCGTCCTCCTCGGTCTGCCGCAGGCTGCCACAGCGACCCAGGTCCACGCGTCGGATCGGTCGTCATCGAACGGCAGGGCCGCCTCGGTGAGTGCCGGATCGGCTGCCGACGCACAGGGCGGGGCCGCGGATTCGGGCGGGGCCGCCTCGGCGAAGGAGAACGGCGCCGTGTCGGTCAGCGTTTCCGGATTCAGCTTCGAGGACCTCGATCCGCGCACGACCCCGCACCTGTGGGTGATGATGAAGAACGCGCAGATCGGGACGATCACTCCGCGCAGCGTGCGGTCAACGAGCTGCCCGGTCGACGGCTGGCTCGGGCTGGGATCGGGCCGGCGGGCCGCCGACGAACCCCGCGATCAGTGCCGCGAACCGGCCCCGCCGATGGACGGCTGGGTCGCCGATTGGGACGTGTATGCGCAGGTCGCACGCGGTGACAACTACGATGCCGCACTCGGCTCCCTCGCCGAGGCGGTCCCCGACATCCGTTCCTTCGGCAACGGTGCCGCGATCGCCGCCGCCACCCCGACCGGGCATGTGAAGAACTGGTCGCCGGTGAGCTCTCAGCTGGGATCGGACGTGGCGAAGTCGGCCGCTGATGGGGAGCTCACCCTCGTCGATCTCGGCAACACCGCCGCCGACGGGTATTCGCTCAAGAAACTCGACGCTCAGGTCGGGGACATCCTCGAGGCGACCGGGTGGATGGACGCCGATCGGCCGAATCGGATGGGTGAGGGGCGCACGCCGATCGTGTTCTCCTCGATCGCCGATGGCGCGCACAAGGGGTCGTCGATGCAGGCGACGATGATGCTGCGGCCCGGCCAGTCTGCCGGCCTGCTGACGTCATCGTCGACGCGGCAGCCGGGGCTCGTGCAGGTGCCGGACCTCGCGCCGACCCTCGTTCAGCTCTCCGGAGCCGAGGAGATGGACAACGCCGCCGGTGCGCCGATGACCGTCGGATCGGAAGGGACCGATTGGAAGGTCCGCTATCAGGCCGTGCTCGACCGGCAGGTGGCGGTGAAGACGCAGAACGATCTGTCGACGTGGTTCTTCCCCGTCGTCGCCACGCTCATGCTCGGGCTGCTGGCTCTGGCATGGTTCCTGCGGAAGAACCATCGCGAGCTCATCCATTCGGCGGCCTACCGCCTCGGCGTCGTGTTTGCGGCGATGCCGATCTCGACGTATCTGGTCAATACGGTGCCGTGGGAGCGGGCGACGAACCCGGATATTGCTATGCTCGGCGCGCTGGTCGGGTGGTCGCTGCTGCTGGGAGTCTTGGCTCTGCTCGGGCCGTGGCGCAGGCACAAGTTCGGGCCGGTGCTCTTCGTCTCGGTGATCACCGTCTGTGTGCTCGCCTATGACGTGATGACCGGTTCGCAGCTGCAGATGTCGACACTGCTGGGTGAACCGCTGCTCATCGCCTCCCGGTTCTACGGGATCGGCAACTCGGCGTTGGCGCTGTACTGCTGTGCGCTGCTCTTGGCCGTGGCCGGGTTCGCGTCCCTGGTGACGAAGCCGTTGCACCGCGTTCTCATCGTCACGCTGCCCGTGCTCGCCTCCTGCGTCATCCTCGCCGCACCGGGTCTGGGCACGAAGTTCGGGTCGGTGCCGACCCTCATCATCGGCGTGGCCTACCTGGTGCTGGCCGCGGCGAGTATCCGCTTCTCCATCAAACGTCTGGGACTGACAGTCGGCATCGCCGGATTCGTCATGCTCGCGGTGCTGTTCCTCGACTGGCTTCGCCCGGCTGACCAGCGCACACACTTCGGCCGGTTCTTCGACTCGATCATCAGCGGTCAGGCGTTGGGCGTGCTCGCCCGGAAGATCGGGATGAACATCGACATCCTCACACAGTCGTGGATGACGCTGGTGCTGCCGCTGTTCATCATCGGCGTCTTCTGGCTCGCACTCGACCCGCACCGATTCGGTCTGCGCGGGATCGAGGACACCTACCGGCGGATTCCGCTGCTGCGAGCGGCGGTCATCAGCCTCGCGATCCTGCTCGGAGTCGGCACCGTCATCAACGACTCGGGCATCGTCGTGCCGGCCGTCGGCGTCCTCTTCCTCGTCCCGATCCTCGCGCACCTCGAGACGTTCCGCGCCGGCCTGCCGCGGGTGCCTGAGGGTGTTGGTGTGGCCGCCTCGGGCGACGGGGCGGAGTCCGGCGATGCCGGCGTGGCCGCCAAGAGCGACACGGCGGAGTCCCGCGACGCTGCGGACGACGAATCCCGCAGCTAGCTACCCGCAGCATCCATCACCGTCAGCCGCAGCGCCCACACTTCGCGCCATTTCATCGCAGTAGCCGTAGAACTTACCGAAGCACCTGTGCGACAAGCCGCTCAGATGAGGACGTGTCGCTGCCGGTGAGGGATGCTCGGCAACGTCAGCGTCAGCTGTCGGTGTCAGCTGTTGATCTTCCGACGACGGACGAGCGTGACCGCTGTGCCGCCGGCGACGATGAGCGCCAGAGCCGCAGCGACGATGTTGAAGGTCTCGAAGCCGGTGCGCGGCAGATCGCCGCCGTCCTTCGAACCGTTCGCATCCGAACCAGAGCCGTCAGCAGAACCGCCCTCGGCCGAGGCGTTCGCACCATCAGCGTCGGCACTCGCCCCGTCGGCCGCGGATGAACCGTCCGCACCGCCGTCCGCACCGCCGGCCGCACTGTCGCCACCATCGGCATTGCCGCCGTCGGCACCACCGTCAGCAGCACCGCCGTCGGCCGACCCGTCGTCACCTGCGGAGGCATTCGCGTCGTCGCCGACCGCAGCTTCGGCCTCGAACTGATGCGCCAGCGGCAACGGGTTGTCATCCCACCAAGGGCCCTCGGCATTCGCCTGCAGGCTGACCTTGACGGTCACCTTGCCGGAAGCGTCCTTCGGCGCCGTCACGGTCACGGGAGTCTCGGACTTCCCTGCCGGGATCGAATCGAGCGTGATCGTCTTCGCGTTCTCGGCCTCGGCACTGACCTCGGGAGCGTCAGCGGAAGCCGACTGGGTCGAGGACTTCTCGACAGCCTCGGCGGTGTATCCGTCCGGCAGATCGACGGTGACATCGACCGGACCTGCCACCTTCGACTTCGCGTCCGTTTTGAGGACGAAGTCGGCACTCTCACCGGGGTTGACGGCCTTCGGGCCGGTCAGCTCTGCGGTGAGATCGCCGCTGTCGATGACGTCCTTGGCCGCATCGGCCTGGCGTTCGTTCTTGTCCGGGGTGACGTCCTTGCCCTCGTCCTGATGTTTGTTGAAGTAGTTCTCCCAGGTCTCGAAGTCGGTGAGACCGGACTGTTCGAAGTCGCCTTCGGCGAACGAGAAGAAGTTGTCACCACCGGCGGCGAGGAAGCTCAGCGTCGCGACCCGGTACTCCTTGTCCGGGTCGATCTCTTCGCCGTCGACCTTGACCGACTTCACGTGTTCGCCCTGGTTCGCGTTCGAATCGTAGACGACGTCGAGGTCATCGGAGATGCCCAGGTGCAGGAATGCCCGCGAGGCATCCTCAGGCTGCCACTGCTCCTCGAAGAGACCGATGACGTCTTCGCCCTTCATCGTCACGACGCCGTGGTCGTTGGCGAACGGCAGCACACTGTTGAGCTCCGCGACGGTGACTTCGCACTCGTCCTCGGTGTTGTAGATCTCATCGCAGAGCAGGTCGGTGCGCAGACCGCCGGGGTTCGTGATCCCGAAGTCGGCCTCCTCCAGCTGGGTCTCCTCGACACCTTCCTTGAGTGCATCCGCAACGAGGTTGCCCAGCGTGGATTCGGCACCGCGGTCTTCCTCGCCGTCCTTCTTCGCACGCGTGATGTCCTCACTGATCGTGCCGGAGACCTCGGAACCGAGTTCCTTCGCCTTGTCTTCGGCGGCGCTGACGATTTCGGCGACCTCGTCGACGACTGCGGAGTCGTAGCTCTTGTCCTCGGTCTCGATGAGGTCGAGTCCGTCGGCCTGCCAATCGCCGTTGCCGTCGGAGCGCATCGTCACCCGACCGACATATTCGCCGTAGCTGCCGGCTTCGATGACGGGACGGGTGCGATCGGGCTCCCCGGGGACCGGTGCTTCGAAGGCATAGGGCAGGTGGGTGTGACCGGTGAACATCGCGTCGACCGAGGCATCAGTCTCGGTGACGAGCTTCTTGAATTCGGCGTTCGAGGCTTCCGCGTCCTCGAGGCTCTCCGTGTTCGTGGCGCCGAGGTGGGCCTCGACGACGGTCATGTCCGGTCGTTCCTCGTCAGGCAGTGCTTCGATGTCCTCGGCGACGCGGTTGACGGCGTCCGTGGGGTCGCCGAAGTCGATGTCGGCGATGCCGTCAGGAGAGACCAGCGAGGCGGTGTCCCGGGTGACGACTCCGATGACGGCGATCTTCACACCGCCGACGTCGATGACGGAGTATTCGTCGAGTCCGTCGACGACGTTCTCTGTTCCTTTGTCATAGACATTGGCCGCCGAGTACGGGAAATCGGCTTCGTCGCTCACGCGTCCGGTGAGGTCGTCGAGGCCTTTGTCGAATTCGTGGTTGCCCACAGCCGCGGCCTGCACGCCGATCGCGTTGAGGACGTCGAGGGTGGGCGAATCGTTCTGTGACGACGAGGTATAGGTGGAGGCGCCGATGTTGTCACCGGTCGACAGCATCGCAGTGCCCGCGTTGTCGCCGCCGGTGCCGAAGTCGGCGCGCTCTTCCTCGACCACCGAAGCGACCTGCGTGCCTGACTCGGAGATGCGTCCGTGGAAGTCGGTGATGTTGAGCAGCTGGACCTTGGTGCCTTCGGGCGCAGACTGGGCATCGCTGTCGGAGTCCTGCGCGTCGTCGGCGGGACTCTCCGACGTCGCGGGCGTGCTGCCGCCGGACGAGTCGCGCGATGACTCGCCTGTGTTCGCCGGAGCCGAATCGCTCGAGGACGCTGCGCTGTCTTCAGTCGAGTCTCCGTTTCCCAGGCTGGGCGCCGCGACGACCGGCGCGAGTCCCGGCAGTGTCAGCATCGACACCGCAGCACCCGTGGCCAGCACTTTGGTCACAAGTTTCGACATGTATTCGGTTCCTTCGATCGTCAAGTCGGGCGCACATCAACCGTGCTTGTGGAGATGAAGCCGGATTCCATCCTGCAGTGTCAATGCGAACTGTGAGTTACCTTAATGTGAATCTACACAGGATTCTCACAACTGGGAAGAGGAATTCTCCCATATTGCTGACATCGATCAACCGATCCGGACGATCACACCCCGATCATTCCTGGTCGCGGCGGGCCATCGTCTGTGAAGCGCGAGCAGCGTAGTCCTCGGGTGCGGGGTACCCGACCTCGGTGAGGACGAGCCCTTCGGCGGACGTGACGAACATGGGCACGTCCGGGGTGATCCCGGCGTCCGCCTCGGCGATGAGTTCGGCCGGCCGGGTGACCGGCCAGCTGCCCGACCCGACTTTGATCAGCCCGCCGACCAGGGCGCGGACCATGTGATGGCAGAAGGCGTCGGCGCGCAGGTCGATGACGATGACCGCGTCCTGATCGCGTTCGACGCTCAGCTCGTAGAGGGTGCGGATCGTCGTGGCGCCCTCACGCGGTTTGCAGAAGGGCAGGAAGTCGTGCAGACCGTGGACCTCAGCAGCGGCTTCGGCCATGGACTCGGCGTCGAGTTCGCCCTTGTGCCGGGGAGTCACGGCGGTGAGCAGAGGGTCGATGAACGACCGGTGGTCGGCGAGTCGGTACTGATAGGACCGCCACAGTGCGGAGAACCTGGCGTCGAAGGTCTCGGGCACCTCGGCCACGGCGTGGATGACGATATCGGGGAAGTCCCCGGCGGCGAGGACTCCGCGCAGACGTGAGAGCAGGGCCACCCCGGCGAGGCGATTCGACCGCCCGACGAGCTTGTCGACGGCGGCCTCGTCCAGGTCGATGTGGACGACCTGCCGGCGGGCGTGGACGCCGGCGTCGGTGCGGCCGGCGACGACGGTGGCCACCTCGGTGCCGGTGATGCGGGCGAGCCCGGATTCGACGGCGTCCTGCACGGTGCGCAGGCCCGGCTGCTTCCCCCAGCCGTGGAAATCCGTGCCCTGGTAGCCTAGGTCGATGCGGAATCGAGTCACGAGACGACCTTCGCCGAGGTGGTGCTGCCCTCGTCGTCGGCCACCTCGGTGAACGGCTCGCGGGCCCGGAAGACGCCCTGGAACAGGCGGGAGATCGGACGCATCCGCTGCCGGTGATAGCGTTCGACGTTCGTGTTATAGAACCGAGCACCCGCGAGGATCCGCTCGGTGAGCACCTGCAGCTGACCGTGCAGGAGACCGATCGTCGTGTCGATCTCCTCATTGACCGCCGCGGTCTGCGAACGGGCGAAGTCCGAGGACAGCGACTTCTCCGTCCGCGCCGACGGGATGAGCGCGGCATCGTTGACGGCAGCGGTCAGAGCGTTCTCGGCGGCGGCACCGCGGTGGTCGAAGGGGGCGCGTTCGGCCGAGGCGAGCGCGAGTTCGAGCCGGGACAGATCCTGTCCGGCGATCTGCTGGAGTGTGCCGATATAGGCGGGCACGAGGGCATGGCGGGCGCGGATCTCGCCGATGAGCTGGCGCTTGGCCTCATCGCACAGCGACCGTGCCATAGACAGTTGGTTGAAGCGCAGCACCGTGAGGACGACGAACATGACGACCAGGGCGGCGAGGACGCACCCGCCGACGATGTACCAGCCCACGGCCACTCCCCTCGCCTGTGTTCTTCTCGGATGATGCGTGCACAACCGAGCTTTTCCGACACCTCAGTTTACGCGGGGTTCAGACTCGTCGCGAAAGGGACACTACGTGGACACTCAGGTGTACTGCCTGCGGTCGATTTCGGCCAGAAGTCGCCGACGCGTCGCCTTCGGGTCACGCTTTGGTCACCGAAGAGGTCTTGGCTGGGAAACGTGAGAGTAGCGATCATTGCAGAATCCTTCCTCCCCAATATGAATGGGGTCACCCACTCACTCCTGCGGGTCCTCGACCATCTGGCCGACCGTGGCGACGAGGTCCTCGTCATCGCCCCGGGCACTCGCAGGGACGGTCCGAAGGAGGTCGCCGGTGCCCGCATCGTCAGGGTTCCCTCGATCGCCTTGCCGAAATACCGGCGCATCCGCGTCGCCCCGGGCGGGGTGACCCGCATCCGCCGGCTCCTGCAGCGCTTCGCCCCCGACGTCGTCCACCTCGCCAGCCCTTTCGTGCTCGGCTGGCGCGGGGTGCTCGCCGCGCAGACGCTCAACCTCCCGACCGTCGCGATCTACCAGACCGAGGTGCCTGCCTACGCTGCCCGCTACGGCATGCACGGCATCGAGGCGATGCTGTGGAACCACGTCCGCAACATCCACCAGCATTCCTCGCTCACGCTCGCACCGTCGAGCTACACAATCGATCAGCTGGAGGGACTCGGTGTCGACGAGGTGGCCCTGTGGGCCCGTGGGGTCGATTCCTCCCGCTTCGACCCCGGTCATCGTTCCGAGGCGTGGCGCCGATCCGTGGCCCCGAACGGGGAGAAGATCATCGGCTTCGTCGGCCGGCTGGCGGCGGAGAAGCAGGTCGACGATCTCGCGGTGCTCACCGATCTGCCCGGAACCAAGGTCGTCATCGTCGGCGACGGACCGTGGCGGACGCGTCTGGAACGGTCGATGCCGAATGCTCACTTCACCGGGTTCCTCGGCGGGGACGCCTTGGCGCAGGCGGTCGCCAGCTTCGATGTCATGGTCGCTCCCGGCGAACTCGAGACCTTCTGCCAGACGATCCAGGAGGCCATGGCCTCCGAGGTTCCCGTCATCGCCCCAGCTCGCGGCGGACCGCTCGACCTCGTCGACTCTTCCCGCACCGGTTGGCTGTACACCCCGAAGGATCTCGGTGCCATGCGTGCGCACGCCGTCGACCTGCTCGGTGACGAGGCGAAGCGTCGGGCCTTCGGCGTGGCCGGGCGTGAACAGGTGCAGTCACGGAGCTGGAAAAGCGTGTGCTCGCAGCTCGTGGGCCACTACTCGAGGGCGATCGAGAATCCGGCGCCGCAGGTGCTCGGACGCGGGTTCGCGTCGATGGTCAACTCCCGCCTCGAGGACACCCTGCCCTTCTGACCCGGTATTCCGCCGCTCCCCCTCTGCCTTCCGCCGACCGCTCACGTTAGCGACGTTGTGCGGTGAGCGGTTGTCGCCAGCGCAAGCGGTCGGCGAGTGAGGCGCCGACCTCAGTGCAGCAGCAGGAACGTACGTCAGCCGAGGCTGGCGATCCAGTCCTGGACAGTCGTCACAGTCGCCTGTTTCGGGAACACCTTTTCGGTGAGCAGCCGATGGACCTCGGGGTCGCGGTCGGCACAGGCATCGGCAAGCACGGTGAGTTCGAAGTCGAGGTCCGCGGCCTGTCGCACGGTTGAGAGCACGACCCCGCTTGTGGCGACTCCGGTCAGCACCAAGGAGGAGGCCCCGTACCCGCGCAGTAGCACCTCGAGGTCACTGCCGGTGAACGCGCTGATGCGCCGCTTCGTCACGATCGGCTCACCCTGATGCCGGTCGAGCGTCTCATGAATGCTCGTCGAGGCATGGGCCTCATCGAGATCCCCGTGCGCGGCGATCTGCGCGAATGATGCGGTCGCGGCCAGCTCCGGTTGGCCCTCGCGCAGCGCCACCCGCACCCACACCACTGGAATGTCGTGCCCGCGTGCGGCGGCAACGGCGTCGCGTGCGCGTTCGAGGACTCCGGTGGAGGTGAAGGCCTCGTCCCCGGCGATACCATTCTGAAAGTCCATGGCCAGCAGGACGGTTCGATCAGCGTCAGTCATCATGTCTCCTTCGGTTCGCGAGAGGTTCGGACCCTCTTCCGACGAGGCTACTCCTTGCTCCGGATGGTCCGCTGGGTTACGGCTCAATGCCTCCTGAAACCGAATGAACATCGAAGACCACCCGCCCCTTCCGAGCTGCCTCCCTCCGAGAACGAATCCGGCGCAGCAGATCGCGGGCCACCGACTGCCCGGGCACAAACAGCTCTCCGTTGTCGACCGCAAAACGCGCTGGTACCGTTGGTGAAGCAACGTCATGCCCCGGGCTACCGGATAATCCCGGCCTTTGGGAAGACGGCCCCCTGGCGAATGCGGAAGCACCCAGGGGGTGCTTCATATTCAAGAGCTTTCCGTCGACAGCATCGATCACCGTCAATCTGCCCTCGTTCACAGCTGGCAAGATGAACCTCCCGTCATCACGCGCGATGTTGCGCTGCACCGCCCACGAGACTACGTCCGCAGACCACAGCAGCGGTTCGTCGCCCATCCGCCCGTGGGTGAACGCGACATCAGGGTGAATCGCACCCGACCTCCGCAATCTGTCGACTACCCGCTCATCAGCGCCGTTGAGCCTGTGGTCCCTATTGTTGTCCGCGACGATCCCGCGAACAGCCTCCTCTCCGGTACCGCTAGTGAGGTGACGGACGAGCCGGTCCAGACACAGTGCCCTGGCCCGAGCAATATCGCCTTGGGAGCTGCCCGCCAACGGCAGCTTCACAGCAATGACATTCCACTCTGATACCTGAGTGATCACTTCGACCATGTCCACGATGTCACCGCGGTCGGCGAGAGTTCCGCGGAACTTCTTGTTCGTATGCCAATACGTACTGCCGGCTAAGTCCACCAGTCGCTCGCGAATGGCATCCAAGCGAGCGTGAGAGAAGATGACAGCGGCCATCTGATAGAACGAAACCTCCTCACCTGCCGGGCCCTCCCCCACACTGGTCGGCTGCCGCATCGACTCGTCGACGAACGCGATCGGGTTCGGGGACGCGGCGAGGTAGAACCTCTCCAGTACAGGCGACCGTAGGCTTGGGCTCGACATGTCTCCGCTTTCATCCGGGCTGTCATCCAGCAACATTGCTTTGATCCGATGACGTGCCAGCACTCTACGGGTCGCCCATGACACGGAACGGAGCTGCTGAGAATCAAGCCACGGTCAGACGGAATCAGTCGCGGCGGACAATGACCTCAGTCCACGATGCCGCGGGCGTCGAGTGCTCGCCCCGTGTCCTGCGCGTACTTCACCGATCGCAGGATCGCCGGCACCACCCGAGCCTTGATGCTCGAATCGAGACCACGGGCGCGGGCGGCCCGCTCGGCCTCCCCCAACAGCCCAGAGATGTGCGAGATCGCCCGCACCATGAGGCTCGCCGTCAGTGCGATCGCCTCCGTGTTGGCGCCGAAGAAGCGCAGCGGAGACACGATCACGGTGAAGGTGTCGAGCAGCTGCGCGACCGTCGTCGTCAACGTCAGCAGCAGCGCTGCTTGCACACAGGCGAACACGGTTCCGCCGACGGCCTGCCCCGACCGCAGGGACCTGCAAAACTGCAGTGTCATGACCCCGAATAGTCAGCCGAGTCAGGGAGCAGTGCTCACTGAGACCGAACCAGTACCACAGGCTGATCCGATGTCGGCTCCGATCTACGCGGATCTCATGAGAGAGAAGCATCATCGTACTCCCCGGCTACCGGACAGTCCCGGCCCCAGAGCGGTCGGCACCTTGGTTTTTGCACAAGTAGCCAGGGACTGCCTCATACTCACGGACTGCTTGCCCTCAAGCGCCCCAACCCGGGCCGCATATAGGTGGTCGTGGGTCTGGAGGTTGAGGCTACTTGGTGCGGCGGCACGGATAACGTAGAGGGTGCCACAGTGTCAGTAGCCGAATGCGGAGCAAGCTGAGCAATTGACGGAGGCACCTATGCGTTCCAGCCCGAAGTCACTGACAAGTGTGACGATCATGTTCGTAGCTTGCGCCCACGCACGGCGGAGTTACCAAGGGCGGCACTGGAGAAAAGAATAGGGCGGCCCGTACGATTCGGTACGGGCCGCCCTGTCAAACAATGCGACCAGTGCTTGTCAACTGTGGGCCCTGAACGTGGCGGGCTCTGAGCCCTAGTTCGGGTCGAAACCGTACAGACGAATCAGATCAGTTTTCCGCGGGGTGCCGAACGGATGAATTTCTTCATTGTCGATTTCGACGAACAACTCAGCAAGGCGCCCGCTCTCGTGTCTCTTTACCCAGCCCAAGGCTTCCTGCACGTTATCCACGTCGGAGAGGACGAAAGCCTGGAGGTTCCAGGCGGTCGTTCCATCGCGTTCCCAAAAGTTGACTCTGTACGTTGGCGCGTCATCTTGGTAGGAGCACTCGGAATGAACTGTTTCGTGAGCTCTCATTTCGGTCCATTTCAGTCGATTGGGGCGAAGGTGACAACTATCTCTTCGCTCACTTCCATGTTCGAAGATTGCGGATCGCTTTTGTCGCCGCACGCCACCCATTCCGTCGTTCCGTATTTCTTCTTCGTGGGCGGGGTTGCCAGTTTATATCCCTTTGGCGGTGCCATCTCGGCCTGCGCCCAGCCCTGGAACCTTCCTGCCCCTTCGCTACAAGGGACTCCCCGGTGAGGCTCATTGTCACCTGTGACCAACAGGTGGCAACTATCGCAGTTGTGTAACAGAATTGATGATGATCTCTTGGGCTTCATGTCGCCGCTGGTTACTCATCGCGACTCCCCCGTCCAACGATGCGCTTCACGACGCGTAATGCGCCTCAGCCCCGTCTCCCTCCCACACGGTGACCGTCTGCCTCTTGGGCCCCAGAGCGTCGATGATTGTTTACGTGGTGTCAGCGCAGTCCACCCGGCGGCGCGGTGGAGCACGTGCTCGATGCGGTTTCGTAGGTCGTCATGGTCAGCCATCGTCCACACCCTCTTCGCTTCGTGGCAACGACTTCGTTTCGTACTTCGCCATCTCGTTGCGCTGATTCGAGTCGGTCTCCTCTGGCCTCCAGAGGACAACGCGCCCCCTCCCCGCAGTGAACGCATCTAGCACAGGGGATCACGGGTCCCTGTCTGCCCCAGAGCAAACAACTGCACTGCCGACGACCAGACGGATCGCGCCCATGCCCTCAGTCCACGATGCCGCGGGCGTCGAGTGCTCGCCCCGTGTCCTGCGCGTACTTCACCGATCGCAGGATCGCCGGCACCACCCGAGCCTTGATGCTCGAATCGAGACCACGGGCGCGGGCAGCCCGCTCGGCCTCCCCCAACAGCCCAGAGATGTGCGAGATCGCCCGCACCATGAGGCTCGCCGTCAGTGCGATCGCCTCCGTGTTGGCGCCGAAGAAGCGCAGCGGAGACACGATCACGGTGAAGGTGTCGAGCAGCTGCGCGACCGACGTCGTCAACGTCAGCAGCAGAGCCGCCTGCACGCAGGCGAATACGGTGCCGCCGACAGCCAGACCCGACTGCAGTGACCCGAAGAAGAACTGCAGGGTCATGACGATGGCCACCAGCACGGCGACGTAGAGCCACGTGCGCAGGAAGTACGTGACGCGCAGGCGCGCCGTGAAACCGATGACGACGAGGACTGCGAACATCGACCAGTTGATCACGGGATCGCGGAAGATGAGCGCAACGATGCCGATCGCTGCGATGAGTGCGAGCTTCACCCCGGTCGGGACCGAGTGCAGCCATCCGCGGGTGGGCGCGACCTTGCCGAAGAGCTGCGGGCGCGGTTCCATGCCCGCGTTCTTCCGCCACGTCGCCGAGGCAGGGCCTCTGACGCTGCCGGCGGCGCGGCCGACGCCGTGACCGGCGGCCCTACCGACGCCCGCCCTTTCACCGGAACCGTGGAAGTCCCCGCTCATGGCGTATCGCTCATGATGAGGTCTCGGTAGGTCTCGACCGCCTCGGCTGGGGTGGCATCGGCAACGATGCGGCCATCCTCGACGACGAGGGCACGCTGGGCGATCTGCGCGAATTCCAGGTCATGGGTGGTCAGCACGATCCGCATTCCCCGCCGGGCGACGAGCTCGCGCAGGTGCACCCGCAGCCGCTCTCGGTTGCGCAGGTCGAGCAGCGTCGTCGGTTCGTCGAGGACGAGGATCTGCGGGTCGACGGCGAGCACGGCCGCCAACGCGACGAGCTGCCGCTGCCCGCCGGAGAGTTCGTAGACGCTGCGTTCGCCCAGGTCAGCGATGCCAAGCTCGTCGAGCACGGCCAGGGCAGCCGCCCGTCGCTTCCCCTTGGGCACCGACTTGCGCAGAGACAGTTCGATGTCCTCGATCGGTGTGGGCATGACCAGCTGCGCGGCCGGATCGGTGAAGACGAAGCCGACGCGGGAGCGCACCTTCGCCGGCTCCCGATACGGGTCGAGGCCGTCGATGAGGACCTGACCCGCATTCGCCGTGACCAGACCGTTGAATAGCTGCAGCAGGGTCGACTTGCCCGAACCGTTGGCTCCGATGACAGCGACGATGTCCTCGGTCAGGTTGAAGCCGACGTCCTGGAGGATCGGCCGGACGACATCGCCGTCGGGTCCCTCGTCGAGGACTCCGACGCCGACGTCGATGAAGCGGATCTCTCGGGTCACTTGGCGTCCGATTCCTTCTCCGGCGCCGAGGCGGCCCCACCGTTGACGACGGACCGCCCGGAAGCCGGATCCGCCGGTCCCGAAGCGGCCGAACCGGAGCCACCCACGGAAGCCACGCTCACCCCGCGGCGACGCAGCACATCGGGGAACGCACGATGGATGAGCACGGCCACCGAGGCGGCGAGGATGTTCTTGATGATGTCACCGGGCCAGTAGGCGAGATCGGCGACGGCTGCGACCCGCAGCGGCAGGTCGGCGTTGATCGACATCCCGAGGATGCCCAGCGGGTGATTGAGCAGCAGGCTCGCGGCGAATCCGCCGATGAACAGGGCGATGCCGAGCCTCATGCCGCGGAAGCGGCGCACGGCCCAGCGGGCGATGAGCCCGGCGACCAGGGCGTAGAGGGTGAAGGAGAGGATGTAGCCGGCACTGGGGCCGGCGAGCACGCCGATGCCGCCGCTCATACCCGAGAAGATCGGCAGTCCGAGCAGACCGAGCACCACGTAGAGCAGGGTTGAGGCAGCGCCCCGCCAGGGTCCGAGCACCAGGCCGCACAGCGCGATCGCGAAGGTCTGCAGGGTGATCGGCACGCCGGCCGGGCCGACGGGGACCGGGGGCATCATCGCAAACGCCGCGAGCAGGGCGGCGAAGACCGCGATGAGCGCGATATCACCGGCGCGGCCGGCAGAGCGGGGGCGAGTGAGACCCGCCGAGGCGGTGCTGGGTGCCTGAGACATGTGTACTCCGTTGTTCGTGATCCATCCGGTCCGCCGGCCAACGGCGTCCGGATGCGCCCGAGGCGACCCCGGGCACCCCACCACTGTAACTGAACGCTGTTCAGGAGTGGAATTCGGGGGCTCCGGTGGCCGCCTCGGCGCTGCCGGTGCCGATCATCTGCTGCCCCGCGCGGGAGGTACGGTTCAGCTGGTCGGCGGGCAGACGATCATTCCCATTCGATGGTTCCCGGGGGCTTCGAGGTGACGTCGAGGACGACTCGGTTGATGTCGTCGACTTCGTTGGTGATGCGGTTCGAGATCACGGAGAGCACATCGTAGGGAATCCGGGTCCAGTCGGCGGTCATCGCGTCCTCGCTCGAGACAGGGCGCAGCACGACGGGGTGGCCGTAGGTGCGGCCGTCACCCTGGACGCCGACGGAGCGGACATCGGCGAGCAGGACGACCGGACACTGCCAGATCTCCCCGTCGAGGCCTGCCTTCGTCAGCTCTTCACGGGCGATGGCGTCGGCCTTGCGCAGGATGTCGAGGCGCTCTTCGGTGACCTCACCGATGATGCGGATGCCCAGTCCCGGTCCGGGGAAGGGCTGGCGCGAGACGATGACCTCAGGCACGCCGAGTTCACGACCGATGGCGCGGACCTCATCCTTGAACAGAGCGCGCAGGGGTTCGATGAGCTCGAACTGGATGTCATCGGGCAGACCGCCGACGTTGTGGTGGCTCTTGATGTTCGCTGTACCCGATCCGCCGCCGGATTCGACGACGTCGGGGTAGAGGGTGCCCTGGACGAGGAAGGCGATCTCCTCGCCGTCACCTTCCTGTGCTTCGAGGACGAGGTCGGAGGCAGCCTGTTCGAAGGTGCGGATGAACTCGCGGCCGATGATCTTCCGCTTCTCCTCCGGGTCGGTGACCCCGGCGAGCTGGGACAGGAACTGCTCCTGGGCATCGACGGTGACGAGGCGGACGCCGATCGAATCGACGTAGTCGTTCTCGACCTGTTTCCGCTCGTCCTGACGCAGCAGACCGTGGTCGACGAAGACGCAGGTGAGCTGGTCGCCGATGGCCTTGTGGACGAGTGCGGCGGCCACCGAGGAGTCGACTCCGCCGGACAGAGCGCAGATGACCTTCTTGTTTCCGACCTGGGCGCGGATGAGTTCGACCTGCTCATCGATGACAGACTCGTTCGTCCAGTCGGCGGTGAGGCCGGCGACGTTGAAGAGGAAGTTCTCGAGGATCTTCTGCCCGTTCTCCGAGTGGAGGACCTCGGGGTGCCACTGCACGCCGGCGAACTTCTTCTCTGGGCATTCGAAGGCGGCCACGGGGGTGTCGGGGGTGGAGGCGAGGACATCGAAGCCGGCGGGCGCCTCGGCGACGGAGTCACCGTGGGACATCCACACCTTGTACGCGGCGGGGGTGTCGGCCAGGAGCGATCCCTGATCGCTCACGGCCAGTGGGGTCGAACCGTATTCGCGCTTGTTCGTCTTCGCCACACGTCCGCCGAGGCTTACCGACATGAGCTGGAAGCCGTAGCAGATGCCCATGGTCGGGATGCCGAGGTCGAACACGGACGTGTCGAAGCTCGGTGCTCCCTCGTCGTTGACGCTCGAGGGTCCGCCGGAGAGCACGATGGCCACCGGCTTCTTCGCCGCGAACTCGGCGGCCGGGGCATCATGGGCGATGATCTCCGAGTACAGGCCGGCCTCGCGGATGCGGCGAGCGATGAGCTGGGCATACTGGGCGCCGAAATCGACGACGAGGACAGGGGGCACCTGCGTGGACTGGGATTGCGTCATGGTCCAATTCTATGCGCCGGTGACGCGTCGCCCGAATTCGGGCCACACCCCACGGTCAGGCCACGTCTGCGGCCCGGTCGGGGCCACCTCGGCGAGGGTGGGCACGGAAGGTCAGGACCGCCTCGGCGAGGTGAATCGCCGGCCGACCACGGGCTCTCAGCTCTTGGGGGCGACGACGACGGCGGCTTCGAGTTCGGCGTCGACCTGACGGTGGATGCGGCGTTCGAGGATGAACGACATCACCGGCACGACGCCGGCGAGCGCGAGGATGAGGTAGCGGCCGAGGCTCCAGCGCATCTGCTGATTGAGCCAGAAGCAGCCGATGAGGTAGACGACGTAGCACCAGCCGTGGCAGATCGCGATGGCCGCGGCGAGGTTGAAGCCGCCGAAGTTCAGGGCGGTCTCGGAGTCGGCGGCGATGAGGTATTTGTAGATCATCTCGACCGTGAGGATGAGCAGCATGGTGCCGGTGATGAGGGCCATCACGCGGTAGAACTTCAGCGCATTGCGTGCCGAGGTGAAGCGTTTGACGCTCCATACGTTGCTCTCGTCGAAGTCGGGGCGGGCGTCCAAGGACTCGCGGTCGTCGCTCACGATGAGTTTCCTCCGGTCGTGCGGTTGTCGGTGGTGGTGCTGTCGGTGCCAGTGTCTGTGGAATCTCCGGCGCCTGTCGAGGTGTCGATGCCTGTCGAGGTGTCGGCGGTGCGGCCGCCGCGCTTGGCCGATTTGGCGGGCTTCTTGCCACCGTGGCGGTGGGCCGGGAGCCCGGTCATGCCCGACATCACCTCGGGGTCGATGGTCGATCGGCCGGCGGCCTTGACGACAACATACTCGACCGGGTTCTCCGGATCCTGGGAATCCTCGCCGAGGCGGCGCTTGAGGAAGTCATCGCGCAGCAGCTGGAACCACATGTAGAGGGACATCGCGGCGAAGATCAGCCATTCGACCGCGTAGACCGCCGACTTCAGATCGAATCCGCCTTCGTCGCGGGTCGTCGTCGGCGGGACCTGGGCCAGACCGTCGGTGCCGACCGAGGCGGCGGCCCCGCTGGCGGTCTCGGGGATGAGGAACCCCGAATATGTGAGCAGGTCGGGGAACATGTTGATCAGCTGCGAGGTCGACACGGTGCGCACCTGACCATCGGGCAGATCATTGCCCGGTTCGGGGCCCTCGATCGGTCCGATGCGGGCGGTCAGATCGACCTTGCCCTCACCGGCACGGGACTTCGCGGCCGCCTCGGCGTCGGTGGTGAAACCACGCACGACGGGGATCGCGATCGTCTTCTCATCGGCATCCGTCGCTTTGATGCCCTCGCCGAGGTGGGCCCCGTCGGGGGCGAACATCGTGACCACCCAGTACCCGTCCTTGCCGTCCTGGACGCGGCCGGGGACGACGACCTGGTCCTCGGGCAGCCAGTGCCCGGACAGGCTGACCCGCTGATCGGCGAGGATGCCGGGCATCGGGGCCTGGGCGTCCATGACGTCGTTGAAGTCCTTGAGCTTCTCGACCTCGGAGGACTCCTCGACGTCGTTCTTGTGCTGGGCGCGGTTGACCTGCCACGCCGAGAGACCGACGAAGCAGGTGACGAGCACCAGGACGAGGAGCAGGGACCCCAGCCATTTGGGGGTCAGTGCCAGGCGGAACAGATCAGACCACCGTTCCGGTCTGGTAGGGCGAGACGGTGACGTCGACGCGTTGGAATTCCTTGAGGTCGAGGTAGCCGGTGGTGGCCAGGGCGCGACGCAGGGCACCGGCGAGGTTGAGTTCGCCGATCGCGGTGCGGCCGGGTCCGAAGAGCACCTGTTCGAGGCTGCCGACGGTGCCGAGTTCCACGCGGTGGCCGCGCGGCAGCTCCGGGTGGTGAGCCTCGGCGCCCCAGTGCATGCCGCGGCCCGGAGCCTCGGTCGACCGGGCCAGGGCGGTGCCGAGCATGACGGCGTCGGCTCCGACGCCGAAGGCCTTGACGATGTCGCCGCTGGTGCCCAGTCCGCCGTCGGCGATGACGTGGACATAGCGGCCGCCGGATTCGTCCATGTAGTCCCGGCGGGCGGCGTGGACGTCGGCGACGGCCGTGGCCATCGGGGCGTGGATGCCCAGAGTTTTGCGGGTCGTGGCAGCCGCTCCCCCGCCGAAGCCGACGAGGACGCCGGCGGCACCGGTGCGCATGAGGTGCAGGGCCGCGGTGTAGGTGGCGGCGCCGCCGACGATGACGGGCACGTCGAGTTCGTAGATGAACTGCTTGAGGTTGAGCGGTTCGGTGTGAGTCGAGACGTGTTCGGCCGAGACGGTGGTGCCGCGGATGACGAAGATGTCGACGCCGGCATCGATGACGGTCTTGTAGAACTGCTGGGTCCGTTGTGGGGTCAGTGCTCCGGCGACGGTGACTCCGGCCTCACGGATCTGCTCGAGGCGGGCGGTGATGAGTTCGGCCTGGATGGGTGCGGAGTAGAGTTCCTGCATCCGTGAGGTCGCCATCTCAGCCGGCAGCTGGGCGATCTCGGCCAGCAGCGGGGTGGGGTCCTCGTACCGGGTCCACAGGCCTTCGAGGTCGAGTACGCCGAGACCACCGAAGCGGCCGAGGGCGATGACGGTCTCCGGCGACATGGCCGAGTCCATCGGGGCGCCGATGAACGGCAGCTCGAACTGGTAGGCGTCGATCTGCCAGTTCAGGGACACGTCTTCGGGATCGCGGGTGCGCCGAGCGGGGACGATGGCGATGTCGTCGAGCGAATAGGCGCGACGGCCGCGCTTGCCTTTGCCGATTTCGATTTCAGAACTCACGCCAACAGCCTATCCCACCACCCTCTGCGCGGGGTCTCAGCCCACTATGAGGAACACGGCGTCTCCCCTCCCAGAACTACCTGACGGCGGCCCAGCAACCTCGCGCCAGGTTGCTGGGCCGCCGTCAGGTAGTAAGAGAGGTGAGGTGGGTGGCGACGGCGGCCTCGGCGGCGGTCGTGAAGGCACGCACGTGCGGCAGGTGCGCATCCTTGTCTCGCACATGCATGACGATCCGCCGAACCGGCACCGGATCGGTGAGGTCGACGGCGACGAGGCCCGGCGGCAGCTGCAGCGTCGACAGACGGGGCAGCACGGTGATCGCGAGGTTCGAGGCCACGAGCGCGAGTGCCGCGAAGTCGTCCTCGCAGGCCGCGAAGTTCCGCGGCTCGAATCCCGCGGCCGCGCATGCGAGGTCGACGACCGTGCTCGTCGGTCCCGCCCACAGGTCGTGGTCGACCCAATGCTGCTCGGCGAGGCCGATGAACGGCACCGACTCGCAGCCGGCGAGCTCGTGGCGTTCGGAGACGACGACCCGATAGTCGTCGTCGAAGAGCGGGATGCGCGTCATCCCGGGCAGATGGACCTCGCCTTCCTGCGGCACTTCGGCGCGGACCTCGATGAGGCAGTGGCTGCGCCCGCCCTTCGCCGGCTCGTTGAGCTGGATGTCGAAGCGCAGGTCTGGATGTTCCGTGGCGACGGCCTCGATGATGCCCGGCAGCAGGCGGGCGTTGAAGGAGGTGAAGGCGGCGATGCGCATGCGGGGTCGGCTGACGTTGCGGAAGCTCTCGACGAGATCGTCGAGCTTGGCCACCGAAGCGAAGACCTCGCCGGAGTCCTCGGCCAGACGTTTGCCGAACTCGGTGATCTCGATGCCGCGGCCAGACCGCCGGTACAGCGAGGCGCCGACCGACTTCTGCAGCGTGGTGATGTGCTGACTGACCGTCGCGGGCGTGTAGTTGAGGCTCTTCGCCGCGGCCACGACGGAGCCGGTGGCGACGACGGCTCGCCAGACCCGCAGCCGATTGAGATCCCACATGGTCACAGCCTAGCCCACAACCATTAGAGAAAACCTGATGATCATTCATCATCAATTGCTTTTCATGATTGATCGAGGCCTGCAGAATGGTCTTGTGCCCCGTGGGATACGTGTCGTTTCCACGGGGCGCACTCCTCCCGGCCCGGACCGCACCGGCCGGACCAACCGCACCGCCGATGGACGCACACCAACCGCCCGCCCCACCCGAAGGAGAGCCGTGACCGGTCCCGAGATCATCACCGTCACCGGCGCCGCTGCCGCCCTCGCCGTCACACCCGGCCCCGAGACGATCCTCACCATCCGCCTCTCCTCCCTGCGCCGGAAGGCCGGACTCGTCTACGCACTCGGCACGGCCACCGGCACCGTCATCTGGATGGTGCTCGCACTCACCGGCGTCTCCGCGCTGCTGACCGTCTACCCCGCGGCAGTGCAGGTCCTCAAGATCATCGGCGGCCTCTACCTCTGCTTCCTCGGGATCCTCGCCGCCCGCCAGGCCATCCGGCTCCGTCGTCGGCTGCGCGACGAACTGCGGGCCACCTCGGCGAGCCCGTCCGAGGGCCCGGTCAGCGAGATCGCGACCGTCATGGAGTCGAGTACGCGAGGGCACCTGCGCTCGGTCGTGTCCTACCGCCGCGGCATCATCTCCTCGCTGAGCAACCCGAAGGTCGGCCTGTTCTTCCTCGCCATCCTGCCCACGCTCGTGCCCGCCTCACCGAGCGGAGTCGACTACGCGGTCCTCATCGTCCTCGTCCTCGGCGTGCTGCTGTCGTATCAGCTGATCCTCGCGTGCATGGCGAGCCTCGCCGCCTCGGCGATGGCCCATCGCAGCGCCGATTTCGTCATCGAGTCGGCCTCCTCGATCATTCTGCTCGTCATCGGCATCGCCGTCATCGCCATCCCGATCTGAACCAGCGACATTCGCCGCACGGCTTCCCGAGCTCAGTTCCGCGCCCGTCATCCGCGGCTCGTTGGTCATCACTCAACGGCGCTTCGCGGAGCATCCTGGGTGGGCGAAATGGTCGGAGATTCCGCGAGATCTCCCGACCATTTCGCCCACCCAACAAGCGTGATGACACGCGTCGAGGAGGATCCGCGTAACCGACGGAACCTCCACGGTGAAATGACCGCACGTGGAGATCACGGGGCTACCCGCTCCCACTCCCGGGGGTCGGAATAGGGCTGTTCTCCTCATGGGCGGGGACGATGAAGGGGTGGGGCGTCGAGATTCTGTCTCGACTCCCCACCCCTGGTCGCGCCCGACCTCAGGTGCCGGTCGCGAATCGGTTCAGTCCATCAGTTCTGAGGATCACCCGCCGAGGCGGCTCCTCCGCTGGCACCGGGTCCGCCGTTTCCGGCGACCCCGCCGTTGCCGACGGTGCCGGTGTGCGTGGTTCCGCCTGCGCCCTTGTCATCGGCCACCTCGTCGAGGTCGACCTTGTCGAGCATCTTCGCCGCCGCATCACGGCCGCCGAGGCCGAAGGCCAGAGCCGCTGCCGCTGCACCGCCGATGACGACCGCGCCGAAGGCGAGG
The DNA here is from genome assembly GCF_011617245.1 of Brevibacterium atlanticum. NCBI lineage: Bacteria > Bacillati > Actinomycetota > Actinomycetes > Micrococcales > Brevibacteriaceae > Brevibacterium > Brevibacterium atlanticum. Next base: position 3,106,684 of record NZ_CP050152.1, read on the forward strand.
TTGATGATCGAATCGGCCAGTCCCATGTAGCGCAGCCCCATCGCGATGAACAGCGCGATGGCCGAGTAGCGCAGGACCTTCGACGCGAGGTTGTTCGTGATGAACTTCCCGATGATCGCGGCGATGAGGAAGCCGGCGGCGATGATCGCAGCACCGAAGAGGACGCTGCCGCCGAGGTCGAGGATCTCGTTGAGGATGTTCGTGATCTCGGGGAAGCCGAGCATCCGGGTGGCCATGATCGCGAAGAAGATCATGATGGCGACCTGGACGATGCGGGTGATCACGTTCGAGGCGCTCGTTCCCTCGGGGACGATGCCGATCTCGGCGATCGCCTTATCGGTGCCGATGCCCTCGAGGATCTGCTCGAGCAGATTGCCGAGGAACTTCGCTATGACGAAGCCGATGGCCAGCAGGATGCCGGCGGCGATGATGAGCGGGATCGCATTGAGGAAGATCTGCAGCATCTGCTCGGCCGGACCCGAGATCGCCTCAATGCCGAGCACCTGCAGAGCGGAGATCGCGACGACGATGATGATGATTCCGAAGACCAGGTTGCCGATGAGATTCGAGATCTTCGCATTCGCCTCGGCGTTCGGGTTCGGAGCGTAGCCGGGCTGCTGCGGGTGACCCTGCTGCGGGTGACCCTGCTGCGGCTGGCCCTGGGGCGGCGCTCCCTGCTGACCCTGCGGTACCTGCTGGGTGGCGGCATCGTGCTGGGGCCGTCCGGCGTTCGCCGAACCGTCGACCACACCGGTGGCTTTGTCGCCGAGTGACCGGAACTTCGACGTCAGCTTCGTCAGATCGACGGCGTTGAGGGCCGTCTGGACGAGCTGCTTGGCGATCTTCGCAAAGACGTAGCCGATGAAGAAGATGAATCCCGCACCGATGACATTGGGCAGGAATCCGAATATTCCGTCTAGCAGCCCCTGCAGCGGAGTGAGGACCTGATCGAGTTCGAAGAGCTGGAGGACGGCGATGAGGCCGAGCAGCCAGACGACCAATCCGGATATCTGTCCGACCGATTTTCCGATCTGCTGCCCGTTGCTTCCGTCCTTCTGAAGAGCGGGCACCTTCGTGACGAGTTTGCCGATCGCCCACTTGACGATGGCGGCAAGGATCCAGGTGACGATGAGAATGACGATTGCCAGTCCGACTTTCGTCAGGACCGACCATATGTCTTGGCTTTGCATGTCGCTTTTCTCCTTCGGCTACAGCGAATTGACAAGGCGTTTTTTCGCTTGCTGTTTTGGAGTCTATTCTTAGCGAACTTTCAGGACAAGACCTATTCGACCGATGCCTATTCTCGAAACCACACGTGTGAGCACATCACACCCATGTCGCATAAGTACATGTCAATGCGTTAACAGAATGTTCATAGACCGATCACGATTGCCTATCGAAGCGCGGATTCCGTCGCCGACCCTCAGAATTCGAGCGGCAGATTGTCGATGAGGTGGGTGCCGCCGACGGTCGCAGAGACGAGCAGCAGCGCGGATCCCCGAAAGTCCGGACCGCACGGCTGCAATGTCGCCTCGTCGACGAGGCTGAGGTAGATGAGGTCGAGGTCCCTGCGCTCGACCGCCTCGTCGATCACAGCTCTGGCTGCGTCCTCGACTGCTCCCGGCAGGTTCCCGCCGGGACCACTCGCACCCGCCCCTCGGGCCACCGCGGCGGCGGCATCGAGAGCCTGCGGAATCGCGAGCGCGCGAGCCCGATCCTCAGGTGAGAGGTATTCGTTGCGGCTCGACATCGCCAGGCCGTCGGCATCGCGGACGACAGGCAGTCCGATGAGTTCGATGTCGAAGTTGAGATCGGCGATCATGCGCCTGACCAGGCAGAACTGCTGGATGTCCTTGAGCCCGAACACCGTGAGGTCGGGGTCGATGAGGGTGAACAGCTTCGCCACGACGGTGAGCACACCGTCGAAGTGACCGGGCCGGGCCTCACCCTCGAACACGGCGCCCATCCGCCCAGCGACCACTCTGACCTCGGGCGCTGACGGGTACATCTCCCCCAGCGCGGGCGCGAAGACGAAGTCGACCCCGGCCTCCTCGCACTTCTCGAGGTCCGTGGCGAACGGACGCGGGTACTGCACGAAGTCCTCGTCACGACCGAACTGCAGTGGGTTGACGAAGATCGACGTCACGACGAGGTCGGCCTCGGCGCGGGCCCGGGTCATCAGCGCCTGGTGTCCTGAATGCAGCGCACCCATCGTCGGTACGAGTCCGACTCGGCCGGTCTGCCGCGACCGCCATTGCCGCAGGGCTTGGATGCCGCCGACCTCCATCAGTCGAAGCTCCTCTCGGGTTCAGGAAAGACCCCGGACTTCACTTCGTCGACATAGGTCCCGACCGCCTCGGTGAGCACGGAATGGAGGTCCGCGTAGCGCTTGACGAACCGCGGGGCCCTGCCCGTGCGCAGTCCGGCCATGTCCTGCCACACGAGCACCTGCGCATCACAGTCGGCGCCGGCGCCGATGCCCACGGTCGGGATGTCCAGCTCGGCCGTGACCTGCCCGGCCAGCCCCGAGGGCACCATCTCCATGACCACGGAGAACGCGCCCGCCTCGGCGACGGCGCGGGCGTCCTCGAGCAGCGCGTCACCGGCACCGCCGCGGCCTTGGACCTTGTATCCGCCGAGGTTGTGCTCGGCCTGCGGGGTGAAGCCGATGTGTGCCATGACGGGGATCCCTGCGTTCGTGATCGCCTTGATCCGTGAGGCCATCCGCACACCGCCTTCGAGCTTGATGGCGTGGACGCCGGCTTCCTTCATGAACCGCACGGCCGTGGCGACGGCCTGTTCGTCGGAGATCTCGTAACTGCCGAAGGGCAGGTCGGCGACGATGAGAGCCCGCGACGTCGCCGAAGCGACCGCACGAGCCAGCGGAATGAGTTCGTCGACGGTGACCGGCAGGGTCGTGTCGTGACCGTAGACGTTGTTCGCCGCCGAATCGCCGATGAGCAGGGCCTCGACACCGGCCTGCTCGAACAGCGCGGCCGTGTACTGGTCATAGCTTGTCAGCATCGCCCAACGCCTCCCCTCGGCCTTGGCCTTGACGAGGTCGAGCGTGCGGATCCGCCGAGGCGGGGCCGCCGGTGCGCCGCCGCCTGCGGCAGCCGCACTCCCGCTGCTCGCTGCCGTGCCGCCTGCGGCAGGCTTGGCTGCTCCCCCGCCGTACGGGGACGGCTCTTCGGCTGAGGTCGTCGATGCTGTCTGGTTCGAATGTGCCGCTTCGGGCATGAGAATCCTTCGGATGTGCGTTGTCTTCGGCGTCGGCGCGGGCGGGGTGAGGCCCGTGCTCCGGTCGGGAGCGACAAGTCCTCTCACGGGGCGCCCACCGCAGTGCGCATCGACTCGGGTTGCGAGCCAGACCACAGCCTAGAGCATCCGCCGCCTCCCCGGCCATCTGCATCACCGCCGTCAGCGCCACGCCCACCGCTGCTTTCGCCGCCGGCCTCGCCGCGCCGACGCGGACGCGGACGCCGGAGTTGTCTATTCCGCCACCACAGGATTAAGCTCAAATCTGCGCAAAGCATTAAATCAACTTTGAGCAAAACCTGGAACGAAGGACGATGATGACCACGACAGCTTCGATCGAACTCACCCTCAAGGACATCTCTGCCAGTCGCAAAGGCGACGACATGTGTTCGTCCGAACTGCTCGATGCCCCGTGGGACGTCGACGAACGGCCCGGCTACGGCCCCGGTGCCTCGCTGTCCGACCCGATCCCTGCTCTTGCACCTCGTCAGGGCGAGATCCCGGAGGAGTACAAGCGGGCCTCCCCCGCGGAGCTCGATGCCCGCATCCGCAGGGCCAAGGCTTCCCTCGGCGATCGGGTCGTCATGCTCGGCCATCACTATCAGCGGGTCGAGGTCGTCGAACACGCCGACTACATCGGCGACTCGTTCATGCTCGCCCAGGCCGCCCAACACCGCCCGGAGGCCGAGGCCATCGTCTTCTGCGGCGTACACTTCATGGCCGAGACCGCCGACCTGCTCTCGAAGCCGAACCAGTCGGTCATCCTGCCCAACCTCGCCGCCGGCTGCTCGATGGCCGACATGGCCTCGATCGATCAGGTCGAGGACTGCTGGGAGCAGCTGGCCGAGATCTTCGGCACCGCCCCGGATGCTGAGGGCCGGGTCCCGGTCATCCCCGTCACGTATATGAATTCCTCCGCGGCGATCAAAGGATTCTGCGGCCGCAACGGCGGCATCGTGTGCACCTCGTCCAACGCCGAGGTGGTCCTCGAATGGGCATTCGAACGCGGGCGGCGGGTCCTGTTCTTCCCCGACCAGCACCTCGGACGCAACACCGCGGTGGACATGGGCATCGGACTCGACGAGATGCCGTTGTGGAACCCCGCCCGACCGCTGGGCAACAACACCGAGCAGGAACTCACCGACGCGAAGGTCATCCTGTGGCAGGGGTTCTGCTCCGTGCACAAACGCTTCACCCCCGCCCAGATCACCAAGGCTCGGACCGAGCACCCCGAGGTCCGCGTCATCGTCCACCCCGAATGCCCGCGCGAGACCGTCGAGGCCGCGGATGAGTCCGGGTCGACCGCCTACATCACGAAGGCCATCGCCGACGCGACCGAGCCGACCACGTTCGCTGTCGGCACCGAGATCAACCTCGTCCAGCGGCTGGCCGCCGAATATCCGCAGCACGAGATCTTCTGCCTCGATCCCGTCATCTGCCCGTGCTCGACGATGTATCGCATCCACCCCGGCTACATCGCCTGGGTGCTCGAGTCCCTCCTCGACGGCGAGGTCGTCAATCAGATCTCCGTCGACGCCGAGGTGGCCGAGCCCGCTCGGGTCTCCCTCGAGCGGATGCTCGCCGCGAAGCCGCGGATCTGATGCGCCGGGTCGTCATCGTCGGGACCGGGATCGCCGGTCTGAGCGCGGCCCTGCGACTGTCCGGTCGCCACGACGTCACCGTGGTCACGAAGGGTCACCTCGGTGAGTCGAACACCGCGTGGGCGCAGGGTGGGATCGCCGGTGTCATCGGCCCCGACGACACCGTCGACGCGCACATTGCCGACACCCTGTCTGCTGGGGCAGGGCACTGCGACGCCGCGGCCGTGCGCACTCTGTGCGAGGCCGGCGGAGAGGCGATCACCACCCTCGCCGAGGCGGGGGTCGTCTTCGACACGGACCCGACCGGGTCATGGGCGCGCGCAATGGAGGGGGCGCATTCGCGTCCCCGCATCGTCCACGCAGGAGGTGACGCGACCGGGCGTGCCATCAGCACTACCCTGACGGCACGGCTGCGCACCGAGGTGGACGCCGGCCGCGTGAGGCTGCTCGAGCACACGATGCTCATCGACATCACGACCGACCACGGCGCGACTGCCTCATCAGGCGTACCCACTTCGGGCGCGACCGCCCAGTCGGGCGCGGCCACTTCGGGTGTGACCACCGAGGCGGACGCGCGCGAATCCGACCGCGTCACCGGTGTCACCGTCCTGCGCGAGGGCCGCCTCGAACGGCTGGGCGCCGAGGCGGTCGTGCTCGCCACCGGCGGGGCCGGGCAGGTCTTCGCACACACGACGAATCCGGCGGCGGCGACCGGTGACGGTCTGGCCGCGGCCATCCGAGCCGGTGCACAGGTGCGTGACCTCGAGTTCTTCCAGTTCCATCCGACCGCGCTGGCCGGGCCGGGGTTCCTCCTCTCCGAGGCGCTGCGCGGAGCCGGTGCGCTTCTGCTCGATGAGCACGGCCGTCGGTTCATGCTCACAGTCGACGACCGCGCCGAGCTCGCCCCACGCGACGTGGTGGCCCTGGCTCTGCACCGGACCTCGGCAGCTCAGGACGGACGACCCTGCTTCCTCGATGCCCGGGCCGTGCCCGAGGTGAGCGCGAGATTCCCGAGCATCACCGCAGGCCTGGCCCCTCATGGTCTGGATCTGTCCACCGATCTCATTCCCGTCACTCCCGCCGCCCACTACTTCATGGGCGGAGTGGCCACAGACCTCGACGGCCGCACGACCATCGACGGCCTCTTCGCCGTCGGCGAGGTCGCGTGCACCGGGGTCCACGGTGCGAACCGTCTGGCTTCGAACTCCCTGCTCGAAGGAGCAGTATTCGCCGCCCGGGCGGCAGCAGCCATCGACGCGCTGCCCGACGCCTCCGTGCCCACGAGCACCGGGCCCACCTCGTCTGGCGGCGACCTCGCTGTCGACAGCTCGACGTCGGTCCACCGCAACGTCCACCGCGACCACACTCCGCTGTTCTCCCCCATCGATACAGTGCACCAGTCGGCACTGACACGAACGCAGCTGCAGGCCCTCACCTGGGACAACCTCGGCGTCGAGCGCACGGCCGAGGGCCTGCGGACTCTGCTCGACCGCCTCGGAGCTCGGGCTGCGAATCCGACACGCGAAGATCTCTCGCGCGAAGACCTTCCCCAAGGGAATCGGCCCTCCGGAGATCTCGCCCACGAGTCGCTCGTCGAGGCGTACGAGACCGCGAATCTCGCGCTCATCGCCGAACACATGGCCAGGCATGCGCTGGGTCGGGAGGACAGCCTCGGCGCACATACCCGCACCGATTCCCTCTCCGGAGCCGACGGCTCGCGGCCGGGCACCGACGGCCCACGCGCCGCACAGCCCGACACTGCGCACCCCACCAACACTCTGCACCCCACCAACTCCGTTCCGACCCACCCCGCACTCCAGGAGGCCGCCGCATGCTGACCACCGCGACCATCGACTCCGCGCTCCGGCTCGCCCTCGACGAAGACGCCCCCTGGGGCGACATCACCGGTGAGACCTTCATCCCGGCGACCGCCTCGGCACGGGCCGAACTGCGTGCACGGGAGGACGGGGTGCTCGCCGGCATCGAGGTCTTCGCCCGCGCCTTCACCCTGATCGACCCATCGGTCACGGTCGACCTCGCTGCGGCAGACGGCGATGCCTTCTCTGCCGGGCGGCTGCTCGCCACCGTCTCCGGGCCCGCCCGAGCAGTGCTGCGGGCCGAGCGGATCGCACTGAACTTCTGCCAGAGGATGAGCGGCATCGCCACCCAGACCAGGGCGTATGTCGATGCGACCGCCGGGCGGGCACGCGTCGTCGACACCCGCAAGACCACACCTGGCCTCCGGGCTTTCGAGAAGCACGCGGTCGTAGCCGGCGGCGGGCACAACCACCGGTTCGGGCTCTCGGATGCGGTCATGGCCAAGGACAACCACCTCGCCGTCCTCGCAGGTGAGGGCCGCAGCATCGCCGATGCGATCCGCGAGGCCCGGGCCCGTCTACCGCACACGACGACGATCGAGGTCGAGGTCGACCGGCTCGATCAGATCCCGGCAGTGCTCGACGGCGGAGCCGACATCATCATGCTCGACAACTTCACCATCGATCAGCTGCGCGAAGGCGTCGACCTCATCGCCGGCCGTGCGATCGTCGAGGCCAGCGGCAACGTCACCCTCGACACGATCCCGCAGATCGCGTCCACCGGCGTCGACGTCATCTCGTCCGGAGCACTGACCCACAGCGTGCGCGCCATCGACCTCGGCCTCGACCTCGTGGTGGAGCACTGACATGGTCGGCGCCCGCCTCTACCTCGACACCGCCTCGGCGGCGCCCGTGCGCCGGGAGGCCCTCGAGGCGGCGTGGCCGTATCTGGTCGGTGCCTTCGGCAATCCGTCGAGCCACCACGATTACGGGCGCATCTCTGCGGAGGCCCTGGCCGATGCGCGTGCGCGGGTGGCGCGCGTGCTCGGAATGCGTGCGACTGACATCACCTTCACCAGCGGCGGCACCGAGGCGGACAATCTCGCGATCATCGGCATCGCCCTCGGCGCGCAGACCGCGGCCCCGCCTCGGCGACATATCGTCACCTCCCCCATCGAGCACGAAGCGGTGCTCGCCTCGGTGGAATTCCTCCACCGAATCCACGGATTCGGCGTCACCGAGGTGGCTCCTCAGTCCGATGGCACGATCGCGCCCGAGGCGCTGGCCAGGGCGATCCGCCCGGACACCGTGCTCGTGAGCGTGGGGTACGCGAACAATGAGATCGGCACGGTCGCTGATGTCAGGAGCCTCGCCGGCATCGCCCACGAGGCAGGGGCGCTGTTCCACACGGATGCGGTGCAGGCCGCCGGCTGGTTGCCGCTGGCCGGGCTCGGCGTCGACGCGCTGACCCTGGCCGGCCACAAGGTGGGGGCGCCGAAGGGTGTCGGGATCGCCGCGATCCGCGCCCGCATCCCCGTCGAACCGCTCATCCACGGCGGCGGTCAGGAGGCGGGGCGCCGGTCGGGCACGGAGAACGTGGCCATGGCTGTCGCGTTCGCCACCGCCCTCGAACTCGCCGAGGCGGAGCGGGCCGAAGCCGCCGCCCATGTCCGAGCCATTCGCGATGATTTCATCGCCGAGGTGGTCGACAACATCCCCGGTGGGTTCCTCACCGGCAGTGCCGAATCGCGGACCCCGAACCATGCGTCGTTCTGCTTCTCCCGCACCAGCGGTGAGGCGGTGCTCCTCGAACTCGAGCGCCTCGGTGTCACCGCGTCGAGCGGATCGGCGTGCGCGGTCGGCGATGATGAGCCCTCTCATGTGCTCACGGCTCTGGGGATCGCGGCGGAGGTCGCGCAGACGAGCGTGCGCTTCACCTTCCCGTCCTCGATCACGGCCGAACAGGGTCGCGCGGCCGCCCATGCCGTCGTCTCGGCCGCAGAGAATCTGGCATCCTCGTTCGCGTGAGCGTGGACCCGGCAACGACCTCGGCCTCGACGACGGCAGCGAGTGTCTTTGAACACGGTGCTCTCACCAGGTGGGATCAGCTCTTTCTTTCTCCGTGATTTGGGGCGACACTTTGATCACGTAGTCGAAACGGGTGTGAGGGGGCCGCCATGGATCTGCTGATTCTGTTCATGATTGCAGTGATGTTTACGACCGTCGTGTTCTTCATCGGTCGCTTCGCCTGCCCGAGGCATGACCGCGTCCCCCTGATCGAGGTCGACCACGTGCTGCTGTGGACGACACTGCGCCGCGGCTGGCATGCACTCGGGTCGTTCGGTCCGACGATGCACTACCCGGACGATCCGGCGGGCCCGTCTCGCGCTTGAGATTTGGGCCTCGCGTAGGCGGCGCTCCACCACGCGTATGAGCCCCTGAACCGCTGACTTCCCCTGTTGTCAGAGCGCAGGATGCCTTCCTCTTCTCAGCCGCGCCGGAAGCCGCCGGGCGAAGTCGCCGCGCTCATCTTCGCCCTCGGCTCGATGCTCGTCTTCATCATGCGCGAAGCACGGAGCGCGACGATGCCGGAGTGGTTGACGCTCGTCCCGACCGCGGTCTTCCTCGTTGCCTGGGGTTTCGCCGTGTGGCGGCTCCTCCACAGGCTTCGCCCGCCGAGGTCACCGACTGCGCCGAGCAGCTCAGACGGTCGCGTCCTGCGGCAGGAAGACGGAGGCGTCCCAGTTCTGCATCGCGTGCGCGGAGGCCCAGAAGTGCAGTTCGTACACGCAGGCCTGTTCGAAGGCCGCGCGCATCCGGGTGGCCTCCTCGTTCGGCGCCTTCGCGAGTTCCTGTTCGAGGATCTGCACTGCGTGGCGGGTCGATTCGTCGAAGCCTGGTGAGTCGTAGGTCTGCACCCAGGTCCGGTACGGGTGGTCCTCACTCATCTGACCGGCCTGTTCGACGAGCACCTTGCCCATGTGGGCATAGACCCAGAAGCACGGCAGCACTCCGGCCACGCCTTCGCCGTAGGAGCGGCTGGCGGCCGTGGCGATGAGGAAGGACACGTAGCCGAGCGTCGTCGGCGAAGCCTTGAAGCGGGAGCCCTCGTCGTTGAGCTCGGTCAGGGCGTTTGCCAGCCGCGAATCGGCGAGCAGCTCTTCGTGCATTCCCTCTTCGACGGTGATCGCCTCGGCGGCCGAACCCGCCCAGAATCGGGACTCGTCACGGTCGACGGTCTTGGCGGCCAGGAATGACATGGCCTTCGCATAACCGTTGAGGTACAGGCTGTCCTGGGAGATGTAGTTGACGAAGGCGCGCGCGTCGAGGCTGCCGTCGGCGAGCTGAGCGAGGAACGGTAGGGCTTCGATCTCCTCGATGATCGGGCGGACACGGTCCCAGAGCTTAGCGGTCAGCGGTCCGGCGGAGAAATCGACGTTCATCAGTACTCCTGTGTGCTCGTGTGTCGTGAGTGTGTTCGTGGGAGAGGACAGGTCAGGCGGGTCGGCCGCGGACGATGTCGACCTGATGGTCGACGGGTCCGTGCGCACCCTCGGGATCGAGGCTGACCTGCCAGTCAGCCGCCGATTTCAGCGCCCTGGCGAGGTAGTCGAGGGCATTGCCGACGGCCTCGCCGAGGAGGTCCGACCCGATCTCGGGCCGCGCGTCTTCGCGCCCGAGGACGGCCACCTCGGCGGTGATCGCGGCCGAGAGGGTGCACCCGGTTCCGTGGGTGTTCGCGGTCGCCACGCGGGGGTGGGTGAACTCGCGGATCTGCCCGTCACGGGTGGCAAGGATGTCGAGCACGTCTCCGTCGCTGCCGTGCCCTCCCTTGAGGAGGACGGCTCCGGGCCCACGTTCGAGGAGGCGGAGCGCCTGGTCACGCATCTCCTCGGAGGTCTGCGCCTCAGGTTCGTCATCAGACAGGAGCAGGGCCGCCTCGGGGAGGTTAGGGGTGATGAGATCGGCCACGGGCAGCAGGTGGGTGCGGACCGCGTCGACGGCATCGGCCTCGAGGAGGCGGTGGCCGGAGGTCGCGACCATCACCGGGTCGACGGTGTAGAAGCCGAGCTCGCCCTCGGCGGCACGGGCGACGATGAGTTCGACGAGGGACCGAGTGCTGAGCATCCCGGACTTCGTGGCGTCGACCGGCATATCGGTCAGCACGGAGTCGAGCTGGTCGGTGACGAAGTCATCATCGATCGGGTAGACCCGCGACACCCCGTGGGTGTTCTGCGCGACGAGGGCAGTGATGACGGTCGTGCCCAGGGTCTTCCGTGCGGTGAACGTCTTGAGGTCGGCGTGGATGCCGGCGCCGCCGCTGGGATCGGTGCCGGCGATGGACAGGGTGATCGGCGGGCGCGTGCTCATGACTGGCGGCCCTCGGGTGCGTCAGTGTGCGAGGACGAGTCACTTCCCGTGGCCGCCTCATCACCGTCGGCGAAGGCCGCGAGCAGCGCTTCGGCAGCTGCTGTCGGATCGTCGGCCGTGCAGATCGCGGAGACCACACCGATGCCGATCAATCCGCGTCCGCGCAGCTCAGAAGCTCGATCGAGGCTGATCCCCCCGATCGCGACCGCCGGGATCCCGGCCTCTGTGACGAGTTCGCCGAGGCGGTCGGGTCCGATCCCCTCGGGCGCGTCGGCCTTCGTGGTGGTGTCAAAGACCGGTCCGATGCCGACGAGGTCGACGACGCCGGAGTCGCGGGCCGCGGCGAATTCGGCGCTGTTCGCGGCCGAGAGACCGATGAGGGGTGCGGGACCAAGGGCGGCGCGCACCTCGGCGACGGTGGCATCACTTTGGCCGACGTGGATGTGGATGTCCTCGCCTTCGTCGATGAGCCGGCGGGCCACCTCGACGCGGTCGTTGAGGACGACGGGCACGGTGCGGTCGGTATCGCGGGTGGCGGTGTCGACAGCGGCGATGACCTGGCGGGTGAGCGAGTAGAAGTCCCCGTCGTCGATGACCTTGTCGCGGACCTGGACGATGCCCACTCCCCCGGCGACGGCGGCCTGCACGGTCTCGGCGACGGTGCGGCCGGCTGCTGCGCACTGGGCGGTATCGGTGACGAGGTAGAGGCGGGTGTCGATGCCGGCGAAGCGGTCGGTCACGCTTTCATCCGGCCCGGTGCCGTGCACGCTGTCGGCAATGTGCGCGGGTCCGGCGGTCATGCTTGGACGCTTTCGCCGGCATCGAGGGTGCTGAGGCTCATCCGTGCCTGCGCAAGCTGGTCGCCGGTGACGGCATGGAGTGCGTCGAGGAAGTTCACCGAGTAGCTGCCCGGTCCCTTCGCCCCGTCGGCGGCGAGTTCCCCGGCGACCGCGAAGTGGGCGTGGGCGGCGACGACGGCTTCGAACCTCGCCGAGGCAGCTCCACCGTCGGTGGTGTGTTCACCTGCGTTGACGGCTGAGGCGTCGGCATCGGGATCGGCCAGACCGCTGCGGGCGGCGGCGAGGTAGGCGACGGTGACGGCGCCGAGGGAGCAGCCGGTGCCGATGACCAGCGGCATGAACTCGTGGCCCCCGTCGATGCGGGCGACGTGATCGGTACCGTCGATGTGAGCGACGACGGCGTCGGTGGGTCCGGAGACCGCGACGATGGCACCGGTCGTTCGCGACAGCTGAGCCGCGGCGGGGAGGACGGCGTCGACCTCGTCGGTGGAGTCGACTCCGCGTCCACCGAGGCCGACTCCGGCCAGGGCGGCGATCTCGGAGGCGTTGCCGCGGATCGCTGTCGGGTGGTCGGCGGCGGCGCGGCGGATGCGGGAGGTGCGGAAGTCGACGGCGCCGACGCTGACGGGGTCGAGGACCCAGGGCTTGCCGGCGGCGTTCGCGACGTCGATGGCGGCATCGGCGGCGAGCAGCTGATGGTTCGAAGCTGTGCCGAAGTTGATGAGGACGCCGCTCGCGATGCCGGCGAACTGACCGGCGTCGGCCTCGTGGTCGAGCATCGCCGGAGAGGCACCGAGCGCCAGAAGCACGTTCGCGCTGAATTGCTGCACGACGGTGTTCGTGATGCATTGGATGAGCGGGTTGGACGCACGCAGTCGTGCGTTGGCAGAACGCAGGTCGAAGTCAACCATGACGATCCCTTCGCTAGTATGGCCCAGATCAGGTTCGATGGGTGTTCTCTCAGCCTCGGTATCCTCCGTGCGCAGCTGTCTGGTGCGAACGGATCCTCATGAGGCACCCCATGTCATTGGCTCCGACTGTATCAGCCCGTCCGAAGCACGGCGACCACGTGCCTCGCACCCACTCCCAGTTGACCTATCGTCCTGAAGCCACTTCACCGACCGCTCAAGTCAGCGACGCTGTACCGCGCTGTGCACACACAGCCGGCGAGCGGACCCTGTCGTAGCGGGACCACCCCGTGCTGGGGGTGGTCTCACCGCAACAGGGTCCGCTCGAAAAGAGGCAGTGGCGACTGCCTATCCCCGACCCACGTACCTCTGACCGCGGCGACTGAGCGCGTCGATGACGACGGCAGTGAGCAGGACGAGTGCGGTGATGATCTGCTGCGCATCGGAGTTGAAGCCGATGAGGTAGAGACCGTTGTTGATCGCACCGACGACCAGGGCACCGAGCACTGCCGCCCACGCGGTTCCGCGACCACCGAAGAGCGAGGTGCCGCCGATGACTGCCGCGGCGATCGCATTGAGCAGGTCCTGCGTGCTCACCAGCGTCGATCCCGCGTTCGTCGTCACACCGGTCTTGATGAAACCGAACAGTGCGGCCAGGACTCCGGCGGCCATGAATACGCTGATGCGCACCCAGGTCACGCGGATGCCGGCGCGGCGGGCGGCCTCGACCTTGCCGCCGACGGCGTAGATGGAGCGGCCGTAGCGGGTCTTGCGCAGCACGAGGTCGATGACGATGGCGATGACGATCATGAGGAAGAACGGCATCGCGAGTCCGAAGTCCTGGTTGACGAGGATGAGGAACCCGAAGACGATCGCGGCCAACAGCACGATGCGCACGATCACAGACGTCCAGCTCGGGGCGTCGAGTCCCTCGCTGTGCCGACGCAGCTTCGAATAGATGATGCCGGCACCGAAGCCGATGATCGCGATCGCTCCGAACACATACGCCCAGATCGCCGGGAAGTAGAAGCTGGCGAAGTCGAAGGCGAAGGTGTCCGACATCGACAGGTTCTTCTGCGTGCCCAGGGTCGTCAACGTCAGACCGGTGAACGCGAGCAGACCGGCCAAGGTGACGACGAACGCCGGGATGCCGACGACGGCGAAGAACCAGCCCTGGATCGCACCGACGACCAGTCCGAGCAGCAGCATGATGATCAGCGCGAGCGCCGGCGGCACACCTTGCCTGACGACGAGCACACCGAGCAGCGAGGCGGCCAGTCCGCCCAGCTGCGCCAACGACAGGTCGATCTCACCGAGCAGCAGAATGAGGTTGATGCCCAGCGCCAGGATGGCGAGGAACGCCACCTGAGTGGAGAGGTTGACGAGGTTGGCCGGCGAGATGAAGTTGGAATCGGCCGATTGGAAGACGATGACGATGACGACGAGGGCGAGGATGACCGGGAACGATCCGAGCTGACCCTCTTTGACGCGGCGGACGAACGTGCCCACGATGCCTTCGGAGGAGATCCGTTCGTCGGTGATGAAGGAATTGCGGGTCATCGGCGTTCACCCCTTCGTGCCGCGCGCTTGGTCACGACGTTGTCGCTGGCTCCGGTGATCGCGGCGACGAGCACGTCGGTGCGTTCGTCACCCGGGAAGTCACCGGCGTCCTTGCCCAGGCGCAGCACGTGCACCCGATCGCACACGGCCTGCACGTCGGCCATGTTGTGGCTGACGAGCAGCACTCCCAGGTCGCGTTCCTTCAGCCTCTCGATGAGGTTGAGCACTTCGGCGGTCTGTGCCACACCGAGGGCGGCGGTCGGCTCGTCGAGCATGACGAGGGAGGGTTCGCCCAGCAGCGAGCGAGCGATCGCGACCGTCTGACGTTGGCCGCCGGACAGCGCCGCGATCGGGACCCGCACGCTCGGGATCTTCGCCGACAGGCTGCGCAGCAGCTCCCAGGATTTGGCTTCCATGGCCACCTCGTCGAGCACGCCTCCGCGGGTCTTCTCGTGCCCGAGGAAGAGATTGGCGACGACGTCGAGGTTCTCGCACAGGGAGAGGTCCTGGAACACGGTGGCCACTCCGGCCCTCTGCGCGTCCTTCGGTGAGGAGAATTTCTGCGCGACACCATTGATCTGGAGTTCGCCTTCGTCCGCGGCGTGGACGCCGGCGATGACCTTGATCAGTGTCGATTTTCCGGCGCCGTTGTCGCCAACGAGGCCGACGACTTCGCCGCGGCCGACGGTGAGGTTGATGTCGGTGAGGGCCTGCACGGCCCCGAAGCGTTTGTTGATTCCGCGCAGTTCGAGCACGGTGTCGCTGCCGCCGCCCGGTGTCCGCGAAGTCGCGGGTGCGGGGTCGGGTGTCTCAGATGTCATCTGTTCCTACTTGTCACTGTCGGTGGTCCGACTCTGGGTGGTCCCGGCTGCCGGCACCGTAATGGGCGCCGGCAGCCGGGACGGTCATGTCGCCTCTGCAGCGCTGGTGAGCCTGGTCGGATGCAGAACGGACTCAGCTGCAGCGCCGGATCATTTCACTCCGGCGTCTTCGCAGAGCTTCTCGACGCTTCCGGAGCAGATGTCGTCGGCCTTGATCTGATCACCGACGATGTCCTTGATGTTGTCCTTGGTCACGACCTCGGCCTCGACGAAGTCCGTGGGGGTGTCCTTGTAGGTCGTTCCCGCACCGACGTCCTCCCCTCCCGCGAGAGCGACTGCGGCCTTCGCCGCGAATTCGGCCTGCGGTGGGATCGACTTGTAGATCGTGGCGAACTGATCGCCCTTGAGGATGTTCTGCAGCCCGTCGACCTCGGCGTCCTGACCGGTGACGACGGGTTCGACATCGGCCTTCTTCGTCGCGGCGATGACACCGCCGGCGGTGCCGTCGTTGGCCGAGTAGATCGCGATCGGCTTCTCTCCGCCTCCCTGCAGCTGACCTTCGACCCACTGACGAGCATCGTCGGGGTTCCAGTCGAGGGTGTCGTGGCTGGCGGCGATGTCGACGCCGGCATCCTTGAGTGTCTCTTCGGCACCGGCCTTGAAGTCCGCGGCGTTCGGGTCCTTCGGGTCGCCGTTGACCATCCACACCGGACCCGACTTCGGGTCGACGCCGGCGTCCTTGAGTCCGTCGAGGACGGCCTGGCCCTGCAGGTTGCCGATCTTCTTGTTGTCGAACGAGGTGTAGTAGTCCGCGCCCTTGAAGAAGCGGTCGTAGGAGATGACCGGGATCTTCTTCGCTTCGGCCTTCGACAGCGCCGAGGACACCGCTGAGGCATCGACCGGGTCGAGCACGATCGCATCGACGCCTTCGGTCACCGCGGCTTCGAACTGCTGTTGCTGCTGGGTCGCGTCCTGGTTCGCGTTGCGGTATTCGATCTTCGCGTCCGGGTTGGCCTCGGCGACGTACTTCTCGAAGTTCGGCTTGTCGAGCGATTCGTACCGAGTGGTCTTCGACTCGGGCAGGAGCAGCGCGATGGTGACGTCTCCGTCGGCGCCGGAGCCGCTGTCGGCTTCGTCGTTGCCCTGGCCCTTCTGATTGCCGCAGCCGCTGAGCGCGAGAGCGCCGATCGCGACCGAGGCACCGAAGAGGGCCAGCTTCTTATGGGACTTAAGGTTGTGCCTCATTGTGAACCTTTCAATCATTCTGACAACGTTGTCAGGCTGTTGAATATGATTCGCCCATCGGCCCTCGGTGTCAACTGTTTCGCGCCGAAAGTCTTCGCTCCTGCTCGGGCAATTCCTCGCCGCTGCCGCGCGCGATGACGCGAACCGGAAAGACATCTTGTCCCAGTGATGCGCCGTCACCGGGGCCGCCGTTCTCGTCACCGGCACCCCCACCGAGGCGGCCGTCCTCCTCCCCGACCGTGTCCTGGAGACTGCGGACCGCCTCGGCGACCATGGTCTCGACGTCACGGTCGATGACGGTGACGTCGAGGAGTTCGGCGGTGGGGAAATCGTCGATGCCCACCAGCGCGGGCCATTCGTCGAGGCGGCGGCAGGCGTCGATGGCGCCCTGAGTGAGCGTGGCCGACAGCGTGATGAGTGCGCTCGGGGCGCTCCGGGAGCCGAGCCAGGCGGCGACGACGTTCTTCGCGCTGGCTTCGTCGTGGGCGTCTTCGCGCATATAGGCCCGCCAGCCGACATCGTGGCGGCCGGTGAAGGCGGATTGGATGCCTTCGAGTCGTCGAGTGGTGATGAGCGAGGTCGAGTGATCGCCGATGACGCCGAGGGCGATGTGCCCGTGGTCGAGCAGCTGCTGGGCGGCCAGGCGACCAGCTGCGGCTTCGTCACCAGCAAGGACGCTGATCCCCTCCCCGGACCGACTGGCCACTGCTGGGTCGAACGAGACGATCCGGATCCCCGAGGCGGCTGCGGCGCGGGCGTAGTTGTCCGCGGCATCAGGGTGGGCGCGGACGACGATGATTCCGGACAGGTCATTGGCGAGGCACTCGTCGAGGAAGGCCTGTTCACGATCGGGATCGTCGCCGATGACCGTGACCACCGGGCGCAGGTCGACGGTCGCGAGTTCGGCTTCGAGGGCGGAGAACACTCGAGCTTGGAAGGCGTCATCGGCATCGGAGAGGACGACGCCGATATACGGCGAGCGCCCGCCGGCGCGCAGTCGCCTGGCCGTGGGATTGAGGCGGAAGCCGAGTTCGGCCGCGGCGTCTTCGACCTTCTCGGCGGTGGCCTGGGCGACGTGCTTCTCCCCGTTGAGGACGCGGGAGGCGGTCTTGATGCTCACTCCGGCGCGGGCAGCGACCGTGGCCAGGGTCGGCCGATCGTTCTGCTTCGCCATGAGCACGCCTTAGAGTCTGGGGACCGGTTCGAGTCGCCGCGCAGCACCGCGCGGTCGAGCATAGGAATGATACTAACCGCTGGCGTGGCGAATGCAGGACACGTCGGTGGTGTACAGGTCGGACGGCAATCGCCGAGGTGGGGCTCCGTGACGGTGCCCCACCTCGGCGATTCCTGGGTTCGGTTTCGGCGCTTCGCCGACCGCTCAGGCCGGCGATTTGCTCACCCGGTCAGCGGGCCACGGGGTTGTCCATGGAGCCGGCGTAGAGCAGGGATTCGGCCTGATTGCCGATGTCGACCATCTGCTTCGTGTTCTTCAGCTGCAGGCGGTTGAGGCACGAATGGGCGAAGGACTCGGCCCGCAGGTCGACGTCGCCGTTCACTCCGCCTGCGGCTTCCGGGTGCGCGGCTTCATACTCGTCGAGCACCTCGGCGACGACCGTCCAGAACTGCTCGGCCGGCAGCAGCCCATCGGCGTCGAGGATGCCCGAGAGGTGGCGCAGGACGCCGTCGAACATGTCGGTGAATACCGACAGCGCCTTCTCCTCCCCTGGCACGACGGCGCGGATGCGCTCGACGTCGGCGGGCAGTTCGCGGTGTCCGAGTACGGCGACCTCCTCGCCGATGTCCTTCATGAATGCCCCGGTCACGGTGTGCTCGTCGAGGACGAGGATGAGGTTCTCCCCGTGCGGCATGAACACGAGGTCGTGGGCGAGCAGCGCGTGGACGAGCGGGTACAGGTACGCCCGCAGATAGGACCGCACCCAGTCCGCAGTGCCCTGCCCCGAGGCGCGGATGAGCTCACTCGCGAAAGACACGCCCTCATGGTCGCGGTGGAGCAGCGCGGCCATCGTGATGAGCTTCTGACCTGGGTCGATCTTGTCGACAGGGTTCTCGCGCCAGAGGGAGGCGAGCATCTTCCGGTGCGGGTTCGTCTCCTTCGTCCGGTGGTAGACATCTCCCGTGTAGCCGAGCGCCGCGCGTTCCCGCAGCACCCGGAATCCGGCGCCGGCGAAGGTGTCATCGGAGCCGATGAGATTCGCGACCCAGTCGTTGATGGCCGGGGTGTCGCGCATGTACTTCGGTGAGAGCCCGCGCAGGAACCCCATGTTCTGCACGGCGAGCGCAACCTTGACGTACGGGGCGGCCTCACGCGAATGGTTGTAGAACGTGCGCAGGGACTGCTGCGCCTGATGCTCATCGAGTCCTGCTCCCAGCGGCAGCAGGTCCCCGCGGGCGATGTCGGCAGCGAAGGTGATCGCCAGTCGGTGATCGGCCTGCCACGGGTGGATCGGCATGAGGTGGAAGTCGGCGGGATCCTGCCCTGCCGCCCGAATTCGGGAATCGAACAGTTCCCGTTCCGCATCGCTGAGAGCCTCGCCGAGGTGGCCTGCCTCGTCGAGCCCCTCACCAAGGGAGAGGTGGCTGTGCTCGCGTTTCGCAGCGACCCATTCGAGACGGTTGAGTTGTCCGTTCTCGGGCGCCCATTGGCGGAAATCGGACAGCCCGAATCCGATGCGACCATTGTTCGCGAGGAACCCGGGATGCCCCTCGGTCATGGCCGCCTCGGTGGTCTGGAAGTCCGCGTCGACGAGGTCGCGAGAGTTCGGTCGGCGTCCGGCCCGAGCGTCCTCGAGTTTGTATGCGGCGCCGGCCAGGGTCGAGGCGAGTTCCTCGAGGTAGGTGGAGATGAGGTCCTCGGGGATGGCCAGTGCGTCCTGGAGTTCGACGACGAATTCCTGCGCGTCGAGCGGAACCTCGGCCTCACCCTGCCGGCGGGTGATGCTCGCTTCGTCGATGATCCAGTGCTCAAGCGGCAGGACGCGGGCGGTGAACGTGTACCGCGTGGCACCGTCGATGCGAAGCTCCCACGTCTGGCCGCCGTCCTTCGCCGAGGCTGCTTCCCCTGCAGTGGGCGCGTTCCCGTCCGCACCGGAGGCCGCATCGGCGTCGACCCGCACCGGTGCGATGAGCCGTTCATGGGCGAATTCGGACAGGGCTTTGGCTACGAGGTGGCGCTGCACGACGGCGAAGGCGTCGGCATTGAGGTGGGCGTAGGCGTCGGGCGCGACACCGTCCCGGCCGTCGTCGGTTCCGATGAGCGGGGCGAGTGCGCTGCCGGCGAAGTCGGCGCGCGTGCACACGCTCACGAGCGCGTGCTTCTCGATCTCACCCATCATGATGGTCGCCTCGCGCACGGGGGTGAAGCCGGCGGCTCGGTTCTTCTCGATGATCGCGTCGTTGCGGGCGTCGGGTTCGACGACGACGCGCTGGCCCCCGCGCCCGCCCTGGTCAGAGGGCCTGAGGCAGAAGTCGATGACCTCGGCCATGATGCGATCGGTCAGCCCGTGCACGGCCGGTCCGGCCGGGGGTGCGACGAGCAGGTGCATCCCGATGTCCCCGGGCCCGGTGGCCAGGACGTTCTGCGGGATGAGGCTGTCCGGGGTGTAGGTCTCGACGTAGAAGCTCTCGCGGCCGTCGACGGAGCCGACCCAGCCGGCATCGTCCGCAGAGTCGCGGATGCCCTCGAGGTAGGTCCGCACTCCGGCCTCGTCGAGGTCGGTCATCATCCAGTAGCGGGCGCGCGGATGCGTGAGCCAGGCGTGGAGTGCCGCAGTGTCGCGGTCGACGTCGAGCGGTCGGATGGTTACCCTCGCCGAGGCGGCCGTGAGCTTGGCGGCCGGGAGCTCGGCCGCCGGGTTCGCGGTCGGATCCGCAGCCGGTTCCGCACCGGTGGGCTCCTCCTCCGCGTGAGGCGCTGTGGGATCGCCGACAGTGGTGGTTGTCGGGTCGGTGATGAGTTCTGTGGTCATGCGTGTGACATCTCCTTGGAGTCGTCGAGTGCGAAGGCTGCGGGCACGGCGTCGGATTCGTCGGCCGGCACGCCGAAGGTCTGGAAGGCGATGCGGTTCTCGATCGGGTACGGTTCCCGGCCGGTCACCTCGGCGAGCACCACCGAGGCCCGCCACGGACCGAAGCCGAGGTCGGGTGCGGTGACGCCATGGGTGTGCTCTTCGCCGCCCAGGACGTGGATCGTGCGCTCGTCGTTGATCGTGTAGTGGCGGCTGACGTCGAGTCGGCCGCGCGAGTCGAGGCGCACCTCGTCGCTGAGCGGGGCCAGGAAGTCCGGCACCCGTGACTTGTAGCCGGTGGCCGCGACGACCGAGCCGGACCTGCGGGTGAAGGTCTCATTCAGGGCGGTGTTGCGGAACCCGAGCAGGTATTCGCCGCTGATCGGGTCGACTTCGGCGGTCTCGAGTTCGGCTTCGGAGACGAGGTTCGTCAGCAGTGTCCGCCCGCCGCCGCTGAGCCGGTAGAGGGTGTCGTGGATGTCGTCGACGAGGTCGCCGGAGATCCCCTTGTACAGGGTGCGCTGCTCGCGGCCGACCTGTTCGCGCAGCGCATCGGGCAGGGCGCGGAAGTGATCGGTGTACTCCGGGGAGGTCATCTCGAGGGTGAGCTTCGTGTACTCCATCGGGAAGAACCTCGGCGAGCGTGTCACCCAGTCCACCCGCACTCCGCGGTCTTCGGCATCCTCGATGAGGTCGCGGTAGATCTCGGCGGCGGACTGGCCGCTGCCGACGATCGTCACCGCGCCGGAATCGAGCAGCGCTTCGCGGTTGTCGAGGTAGTCGGCGGTGTGGATGAGCGGCCCGGCACCGGCCGACTGGCCCGTACCGCTGCCCGAGCCCGCCGCACGATCCTCGACCCCAGCCACCGACAGCCCCTGCAGGGCGGGCGGCAGCACCGGCTGTGTGCCCACGCCGAGCACGAGGTGCCGGGCGCGGTAGGTTTCGGTCGTCACGACCGCAGCGGAGTCGTCGGTCACCTCGGCGATGGCGGTGAAGATGCCGTCTTCCCTGGTCACGGATACGACGCGACGGTTCCACCTCAGCGATTCCAGCTGTGCGGCGACCCACCGGCAGTATTCGTCGAATTCGGCGCGCAGGGGGTAGAACGACTCGCGGATGTAGAAGGGGTAGAGGCGCCGGCGCTCCTTGAGGAAGTTGAGGAACGAGTACGGCGAGGTCGGGTCGGCCATGGTGACGAGGTCGGCGAGGAACGGCACCTGGATGGTCGAGCCCTCGATCATCATGCCCGGATGCCAGCGGAATTCGGGCCGCTGGTCGAGGAAGACCGCGTCGACATCATTGAGCGGCTCAGAGAGTGCGGCCAGGCCGAGTCCGAAGGGACCGATGCCGACGCCGAGGAGGTCGTGGACGTCTGTGGACTGTGCGCTCATGCTGCGCCTCCTTCGGTGGTGATGTGCCGGCCGGCGAGGATTCCGTGGCCGGTGGCGCGGACGAGGTCGAGCACCGCGGTGATGTCGTCGATGCTGGTGTCAGGATTGAGCAGGGTGAGTTTGAGCCACGGTCTGCCGTCGATGGTGGTGCGGGCGACGGCCGCGCGGCCGGAGCGGAAGAGGACCCGGCGGATCATCGGCACGAGTTCGTCGCATGCCGCGGCACCGGCAGTTGCCGGAGTGAAGCGGAAGAGCACGGTGGAGAGGTCCGAGGCTCCGAGGACCTCGAAGTCGGCCTGACCGTCGAGCAGCTTCCGGACCTCGGATGCGAGGTCGCAGACGGTGTCGATCATCGCTCCGATCTCGTTCGCCCCGCGGGCGCGCAGCGTCGTCCAGAGCTTGAGAGCGTCGAAGCGGCGGGTGGTCTGCAGGGACTTGTCGACCTGGTTGGGTTCGGCCTCATGAGACTGCGCCTCGGCTTCCGGGTTGAGGTAGTCGTGGTGGTGGATGGTCGGCGCGAACAGGCGCGAGTCCCTGATCAGCAGGGCTGATGACGACACCGGCTGGAAGAACGTCTTGTGGAAGTCGATGGTCACCGAGGTGGCCCGGCTGATTCCGTCGAGCAGGTGGCTACGGCGAGGGGCCCAGAGCAGGCCTCCCCCATAGGCGGCATCGACGTGCAGCCACACGTTCGCCGCTTCGCATGCCTCGGCGATGGGCTCGAGCGGGTCGATGACGCCGAGGTCGGTGGTTCCGGCGGTGGCGACGACGGCCATGGGGATCTGGTCGTTGGCTTCGATCGCCAGCAGGGTGGCGTTGAGCGCTTCGGCGTCCATCCGACCGCTGACGTCGGTCGGGACGGTGACGACCGCATCGGCATCGAGGCCGAGGAGGAAGGCTGCGCGGGAGACGGAGAAGTGGGCCTGGTCGGTGGCGAGGATCCGCAGCCGGGACAGGAGTTCGGGGCGGGCGGCGTCCGTGCGGGTCGTGGAGTCAGCGTTCGCGTGAAGCCCGGCCATGACGTTCTCGCGGGCGAGGAAGAGCGCCTGCAGGTTCGACTGGGTGCCGCCGGAGGTGAAGATGCCGTCGCCGTCGTCGAATCCGAGGTGTCCGCACGTCCAGTCGATGAGGCGGCGCTCCATGAGCGTGGCGACCTCGGACTGGTCGTAGGTGTCGACCGAGGTGTTGATGGCTGCGAGCATCGCCTCGGCGGCGACGGCGGGGACGGCCACGGGGCAGTTGAGGTGGGCGACGTAGCTGGGGTGGTGGAACCACACCGCGTTGTCGGCGTAGAGGGCGTCGACTTCGCGCAGGGCCTCGGCGTTGCCGATGCCGGGGGTGTCGAGGTCGACGGCGTCGACGGCGGCCTGGAGCTGGCTGCGGTCATTCGCCGAGGTGGCCGTTTCGGTGGCGTGGAAGCGTCGGCCGAGCGAGTCGACGACGTCGTGCATGAGCGCCGTATACTCGTGGGCGCTGTGGGCACCGAGCAGAGCGTCGGTGCGGGTGGGGTTCGAACCGTGGGGCGTCGAATCGTCGTGGGGAGTCTCGGGGGCGCGGAGGGGTGCTGCGGGTGGTGTCGCTTCGGTGTCGGAGAGCAGAGAAGTCGTCACTGTAAGGTTTCCTCCTTCGATGAGCGAACCGCAGAGCGCGGTCGGCATTAGGGAAACCTACCCTAAGTGTCGAACTTTTCGAAGGCCGTTCGCCGGAGTTCACCGACTACGGGAGTAGCATCCTGACCTGGGGCAATGTGGCCCTGCCCAGCGTTCGCAGGCCAAAGAGGCCTCGCCGACTACGGGTGCATCGGCCCGAAAATTCACCTCGTGGTCTTCCTCACACGAGCTCCGATCGTCTGCCATCGTGAGACAACGACGACGGCCGCAGTCGCGTGCCCGAGCTCATGCCGAAGAGCACATACGCAAAAAGCCGCAGTCCTCGCGTGCAAGCGGAAACTGCGGCTTCTCACCGTTGAGGGGCCCCGGATCTTCGTCCAGGGGCCCGCCTACATCACTTCACGACGTAGTTCGGGGCCTCGACGGTCATCTGGATGTCGTGCGGGTGGCTTTCCTTCAGTCCCGCGGTGGTCAAGCGGACGAACTTGCCCTTGGACTTGAGGTCGTCGATCGTGCGGGCTCCGACGTAGAACATCGTCTGGCGCAGTCCGCCGGTGAGCTGGTGGGCGACCTGCTTGAGGTGTCCGCGGTAGGCGACGCGGCCTTCGATGCCCTCGGGGATGAGGTCGGTGTCGGTGGCGATGTCGGCCTGGAAGTAGCGGTCCTTCGAGTACGACTTGCCCTTGCGCGGAGCCATCGCGCCGAGCGAGCCCATGCCGCGGTAGGCCTTGTACTGCTTGCCGTTGACGAAGATGAGTTCACCCGGTGACTCGTTGCAGCCGGCCAGCAGGGAGCCGAGCATGACGGTGTCGGCACCGGCGACAAGGGCCTTGCCGATGTCACCGGAGTACTGGAGGCCGCCGTCGGCGATGACCGGGACACCGGCCGCGCGGGCGGCCTGGGCGGCGAGGTGGACGGCGGTGACCTGCGGGACGCCGACGCCGGCGACGACGCGGGTGGTGCAGATCGATCCGGGGCCCACGCCGACCTTGACGGCATCGACTCCGGCATCGACGAGCGCCTGCGCGCCTTCCTTCGTCGCGACGTTGCCGCCGATGATCTGGACGTTCGCGAACGCCGGGTCGGACTTGATCTTGCGGATCATGTCCGTGACTCCCCTGGCGTGACCGTTGGCGGTGTCGACGACGAGGACGTCGACACCCGCCTCGGCGAGCATTCCGGCACGCTCATAGGCGTCGCCGTAGAAGCCGACGGCGGCACCCACGCGCAGGCGACCTTCGTCGTCCTTGGTGGCCAGCGGGTATTCCTCGGTCTTGACGAAGTCCTTGACGGTGATGAGGCCCTGGATGACGTTGTTGTCATCGACCAGGGGCAGCTTCTCGACCTTGTGTTCGGCGAGCAGTTCGAAGGCCTTCTCGGCTGCGACGCCGACGGGCGCGGTGACCAGGGGCATCTTCGTCATCGTCTCAGCGACGGTGCGGGTGGGGAATTCGCTGCGGGTGACGAAGCGCAGGTCGCGGTTGGTCACGATGCCCACGAGCACATTGTTCTCGTCGACGACGGGCAGGCCGGAGATGCGGTACTTGCCGCAGATCTCGTCGAGCTCTTCGAGCGTCTTGTCCGCGGTGATCGTCAGCGGGTCGTTGATCATGCCCGATTCGGAGCGCTTGACGTAGTCGACCTGGTCGGCCTGGTCTTCGGCTGAGAGGTTGCGGTGGATGATGCCGAGGCCGCCGATGCGGGCCATGGCGATGGCCATCCGGGATTCGGTCACGGTGTCCATGGCCGCGGAGACGAGCGGGATGCTGAGCTCGATCTCTTTGGTCAGCCGCGTGGTGGTGGAGGCTTCGGAGGGGATGACATCGGTGTCGCCTGGCAGGAGGAGGACATCGTCATACGTCAGGCCCGTGAGGGCGAACGGATCGTTTGCGGCCTGTGATTCCTGCTCAGGGTTTCCCATGAAAACAGCCTTTCGACGCGAAGATACGGTGGCTCAATGGTATCGGAGCCAGAGAGTCGCCCGCCATGGTTTCAAATACCGAGCACTGTGAGACTGACTACACGGACGGGAGCGACCCCGCGGCCAGCGGTGCCGATGCCCCGAGCGCCGACCCCGAGACGGTCCAAACCGCCAACCCCGAGACGGCCCTAACCGCCGACCTCGAGACAGCCTCAGCGCCCCTCCCCCACCGACCGGGCGAGGTCGAGGGTGGAGGCTTCGGAGTCGTCGAGGTGGATGCGCAGCAGCCCTTCGGCACCCTGCCGGTCCCCTGACTTCATCTTCTCAAGGATCTCCCGGTGCGGGTTCGCCCAGTGCGAGTGGTACTTGCCGGGTTCCTGCGAGCGCGAGAACGTCGTCGACAGACGCGCCATGAGGTTGAGGTAGAACTCGTCGAGCAGAGGGGATCCGAGCAGGCCGACGATTGCCCGGTGGAAAGAGGCCGAATGTTCCTGCGCATCGGCCCAGGTCTCGTTCTTCGGCGCGGTTTCGGCCCGGACGACGGAGGCTTCGACGGCGGCCATCGCCTCGTCGGTGGCGTCCTGCGACTCCTGGACGGCGCGGATCTCGAAGACCCGACGGGCACGGTAGAGGTCTTTGAGTTCGTCGATGCCGAAGGTCGAGACGAAGAACCCGCGGTTGGGTTCCTGCGTGAGCAGTCCGGCATGGCGCAGCAGGCTCAGCGATTCGCGGGCGGTGTTGCGAGAGACGTTGAATTCCTTGGCCAGCGCACCATCGCGAACCGGGCTTCCGGCCGGGTATTCGCCGTTGGTGATGCGGGTGCGGACAAGGGCGACGATGGCCTCTGAAGTGCATCCGGGGGACTGTGGACTCATGACACCAGGCTACCGCGTCCCCGCCGCAGGTGCGCGAACTCGGCTACCGGAAGGCCGAAGCAGGCTGCTCAGGATGTCACGACGCAGCCCGGGTCGAGGCTCAGCCGCGTGGTGAAATGACGCGGGTGCCCCGTGAGTGGGTCATCGAAGGCAAGCTCCGCGGCGAGCAGCTGGAGCGGTGAGGAGAAGTCGTACGGGTCCGGCGCCAGATCGACCGGATAGACCGGATCCCCGAGGATGGGCAGCCCGATCGCGTTCATGTGCACCCGCAGCTGGTGGGTCTTGCCCGTGAACGGCTCGAGCGCATACTCCGCAATCCCATCCCCTCGCCGAGGTGGCGCACCGTCGGGTTCCCCGGTGCCGCCCCTGCCGGCACCGTCGGAATCCCCTCGCCGAGGTGGCCCTGTCATGTCCGCGGACGGCTCAGTTCCGCTCATGGTGCGGACGAGGCTGATCCGACTGATCGCATTCGGTGCCCCCTCGACTTCGAGGACCTGCCGTCCGCCCACGGGTTTGATCAGCCGGGATTCCCGTACCAGCGGGAACTCGATGTCCGCTGGCGGGGCGGGTGCCAGCGCCCGGTAGGTCTTCGTCACCCGGCGGTCCTGGAACAGGCGCTGGTAGGTACCGCGGGTCTCGGGTCGTTTGGACAGGACGAGAAGACCGGCGGTGATGCGGTCGAGACGGTGGATGGCGACGAGATCAGGCAGCTCGAGGTCGACGCGCAGGCGGGTGACGACGCATTCGCGGACGAAGCGACCGTTCGGAGTGCTCGCGAGGAAGTGCGGTTTGTCGACGACGAGGAGGTCGTCGTCCTCGAACACGATTCCGACCTCGAACGGGATCCGCTTCTCGGGCGGCACCGGCCGGTGGAAGAAGTAGAACCCGCCGGGGGATGACGGGATCGTCCCAGTTCACCGGCTGCCCATCCTCGGCGCGCATATCTCCGTCGGTCAGGAGGCTGTGACGCAAGGCCGGAGCCGCCTCGGGGAATTCGGATTCGAGCCAGTCACCGATCGTGGCCGGCACGGGGAGGTGGTTCTTTGCGTGGGTGGCTTTCCCACCGGGGGCGCGCAGAGCGGTCGCCGAGATTCCCTCTCGAGGCGGGAGCGGACTGCGGGGCATTGGTTCATTCTATGCGGGCGTTCCGCATCTCTTTGAAGAATCCCGCAATTGTCCGACCCGCCTCATGCATCCCGGCCGGACAGGCTCTAAGGTGGAAGACATGGACCGCATCGAACTGACGGAAGGTTTCCTCTCCGAGAAGGTCGTCACGCCGATCGTTCTCGGTCTGTTCGCCAATGACGAGTGGGACAGCATTGCGATGATCCGCGACCCGGAGGACACACGACGGCTCACCGTCAGAATCGTCGCCAGCGGAGACGAGACCGCGGAGGTTCTCCTCGACTACCCCGGCAACGATGAGAGTCTCTACGAGATGCAGCTGCGGCTCATCGACGAGCTCAAAGCCTTCATCGATTCCTCCGAACTCGGAGCCCGCCGGACGGACGAGTGGACGGCGGACGAGCACAACGACGATCGCCGACCAGCCGGAGTCATCCGCACTCCCCGCCCGAACTTCCTCGCCCCCGAGGACTGCACGCAGCGCCGTCGCCGCAACGCCGGTCGGGTCATGCGCATCGACCGCAGGCGCTGCCTCTCCGCTCACCGCCGCAGCTGAGGCCTGCCAGCACCGAGTCATTGCAGCGGGCCCACTGCGGCATGCAATTCTCTCAACGACTCACGTTCTTCGGTGAGTATTTCAGAGAAGAGTGAGTCGTCTGCGGCGCCTCACCCGATCGGCATTGCGTCTCCCCCTCGTTCGCCAATCTACCTACAAGTTGTCTTGCATCATACAGGTTCATCGGAAGCTGAGACTCCCCGATCGATCGACGAACACGACGGAACCTGTGGTGGACTGGTGTCATGAGCGACGCCTCACTGGGATTGCGGCACCGGATCATCAACGCGGCCATGCGCACCGTGTACTTCGGTCGCGTGCGCGTGCTCGACCTCAGCGGAAGTCAGGACGGACAGGCACCGCCCTCCCCCACCCGACGTCCCCGCCTCATCATCGCCAGCCACCGCAACGGCGCGATCGACGGCCACCAGGTGCTTGCGGCATTTCCCCGCGCCCAGTTCCTCGTCTCGATCCAACTCCTCCGCCACTGGTTCCTCCGCCTGTTCATCGCCGGCATCCCCGTCGTCCGACCCAAGGACGTCGACCGCTACGGCCTCGATCCGGCCTCGGTGGCCAGCCCCGTCGACGCCGGCCTCGCCCACCTGCGCCGAGGCGGTGACCTCGGCATCTTCCCCGAGGCCAGCAGCGAATGGGGCCATCGTCCCCAGCCGTACAAGTCCGGTGCCGCCCGCATCGCCTGCACCCTCATCGACGAAGGCATCGACCTCGAGGTCATCCCCGTCGGCCTGTTCTACTCGACCCCGGATCGGTTCCGCTCCCGCGCCGAGGTGGTCCACGGACCCGCGGTCACGCTCCCCTCCCGTGACGGCCGGGATCGACGGGAATGGGAGTCGGCGGTCGCCTCGGCGATGGGATCGGCCCTCGACGCAGTTTCGGTCAACTGCCCCGACGAAGCCACCTTCGAACGCATCGAAGCCGAGGCGCTCGAACGCGCACGACGGACTCCCGGCAGAGGAGCGAGCTACGCGCAGACGTTCCTCGAGCTCCAGCAGGCGGCAGACTCGGCTGACGGTCGGGACGGCGCCGGCACCCGGGCTGGCAATGGGAGGGGCGGCCCCACCTCGGCGAACGCCGGGCCAGCACCACGCACCTACCCACTCATCCGCGCCCTCGGGTTCGCGCTCATGTGGGTCTTCGCGCCCGTCCTCGCCGCCGCAGGCTTCGCCGGGTCGCGGGCGGACGGTCGCAATACTGTCACATTCTTTCGCCTCCTCGCGGGCTTCGCAGCGGTTATGGTCTGGGTACCGGCGCTGATCGTCGCGGCCGTCTTCTGGCCCGCGGTCATCGGCGCAGGCGTCCTCAGCGGCATGATCGGCTGGCTGCTGCTGGGGATGCGCCGCATCCGGCTGTGAACCGCCTCGTCAATGGCAGATGTGCGTCAGCCGCAGACCCGAAGGAGCACCGATGAGCCTCACCCTCAGCTTCACCGATCCCCTCGCCACCGAGCTGGCCCGCAGCGGCGGCAAGGGCGCGAGCCTGGCCAAATCCGCGCAGAACCTGCCCGTGCCCGGCGGGTTCATCGTCACCGCCGATGCCTACACCCGTTTCATCGCGCCCCTGCAGACCCGCATCACCGAGCTCATCGGCACCGACTCCCCCGCCGAGGCGATCGCCGAGCTCATCCGCACCACACCGTTCCCCGAGGCGTGGCTGAGCGAATTCGCCGAGGCGGCCACCGCAGCCGGTCTCGACGACGGGGCCGTGGCCGTGCGATCCTCGGGCACGATGGAGGACCTGCCGGGTGCCGCGTTCGCAGGGCAGCACGACACCTACCTCGGCGTGCGCGGAATCCGTGCGATCGCCGAGGCGGTGCGCGACTGCTATGCCTCCCTGTGGAACGAGCACGCCTTCCGTTATCGCCGGCAGCTCGGCGTCGACCAGCTCGAGGCGAAGATGGCCGTCGTCGTCCAGCTCATGGTCGCTGTCGGCGCCGAGGAGGCCGCCGGGGTCGCGTTCTCCGTCGACCCGGTGCGCGGCAACACCGACGAGGTGCTCATCAATGCGGCCTTCGGCCTCGGCGAAACGGTCGTCGGCGGAGAGGAACCCGTCGACGAATTCCGGGTGCACCGGGAGACCGGAGAGCAAGTCGCTGCCGAGATCGCCGAGAAGCCGACTGCGCTGGTCATGCGTGAGCCCGCCGGTGACGGGGGTGGCGGGAACCGCCTCGGTGTTGGGGACGAGGCGCGGACGACGGTCGTCCGCCTCGGCGAGGAGCAGCGGTCGCGCCCGGCGCTGACGCAGGAGCAGACCAGGGCGGTGGCCGAACTCGCGGTGGAGGCGGAGAACCATTTCGGGTTCGCGCAGGACATCGAATGGGCGATCCACGACGGGCGGCTCTACCTTCTCCAGTCGCGGCCGATCACCAGGGTCGCCCCGAGGTGGACCCGCGACGAATCGGCGGAACGCTTCCCCACCCCGGTGACCCCGTTGACCTGGGATCTCGTGGAGGCTGGGTTCCACCATTCGCTCAATCACAGCTTCGATCTCATGGGGCTGCCGCCGTTCGACGACAAATGGTTCGTCATGCGCGACTTCTACATCTACGGCAACCAGACCGCCGTCGACCTCTACGCCGGGCGGCTGCCGACGAACATGCTCTCCAGCGTCGAGGCGATCACGGAATCGCTGCCGCAGATCGCTCGGCAGTTCGGGTGGGTCCAGGAGCTGCCGGTGCAGTGGATGCGCGATCTCGACACGTATCTCATCGGAATCGGACGGCTGTCGAATGAACCGCTCGAGGACAAGTCACTGCTCGAGGTGTGGGAGCACGTGATCGCGATCAGTGACCTCGGCACCGAGTACTTCCGCCCGAACATCGCGATCTCGCTGACGCAGGGCACACTCTATGCCGCTCTGCAGCACATGCTCTCGCTCGCTCTCGACGAAGAGCAGGCGCAGGTCGTGTTCGAACGTCTCATGGCTTCGACCGAGACGAAGACCTCGCAGGTCAACGCCGAGTTGAGAGACCTATCGGCATACGTGGCAGCCGATGCGCAGCTGCTGGCCGCACTCGAGGACAACCATGGTGAGGCCGGGGTGGCAGCACTTCAGCGATTCCCGGAGTTCGCTGGCGCGTTCGAGAAGTTCTTGGCTCAGCACGGCCACCGTGAGCTCGACTTCGATGCCTACCATCCGACCTGGGTGGAGGCCCCACACATCGTGCTCGACCAGATCCGGCTGCTCGCCGCACGGACGGCGGCGGAGCGGGACTCCGCGAACGGCACGGCAGGAGCCGGCGGCGTGGGGAGTGCCGACGGCGAGGCAGGGCCCTCGCAGTCGGCGGTCCCCTCGGACATGGAGCGCAAGATCGTGCAGGCCGAGACCGAACGTGCCGTCGTCAATGCCGCACCGGAGCAGCTGCGCTACCTCGTCCAGGAGGTCATCCGTCTGGCGCGGACCTACACCGCGCTCGATGACCTCGAGCACTATCAGACGACTCGGCTGACCCTGCCGATGCGCCGGGCTCTTCGGGAACTCGGGGCACGCCTCGTCGACGCCGGAGTCCTGTCCGAGGCCTCGGACGTATACTTCATCGACTTCGAGCACCTCGATGAGGCGATCCGCACCGCCGACACCGATGGCGGTGCAGGTGCCAGCGCAGCAGGAACCTCGGACCGTACGTCCGCCCTGTCAGGACTCACGGAGATCGCGGCACAGAACAAGGCCGCCTACCAGACCGCGGTCGACCGCACACCCGAGTGGGAGTATGGCGCGACGACCCCGGCTGTGGACGCCGACGGCGACCAGATCACCGGGACCGCAGGCAGCCCGGGAACTGTCGAAGGAGAGGTCTTCGTCGTCCATTCCCCTGCCGACTTCTCGTCGTTCCCCGATGGTGCGATCCTCGTCGCCCGCACCACGAACCCGGCCTGGACGGCACTGTTCTACCAGGCCAGCGGCGTGATCACCGAAAGCGGCGGGGCACTCTCGCACGGTGCGGTCACCGCCCGCGAGCTCGGACTGCCCGCCGTCATGGCCATCAGGGACGCCACCAGCCGATTCACCTCGGGACAGCGAGTCCGCATCGACGGCTCCAACGGAACGGTGACCGACCTCGACTCGGCGAACGCGGCCGGCTGAGCCCTACCTCGGCGCGGGTCTGACCGGCCCGACTCCGGACCCACCTCGGCGCACCCGCCGAACTGGGCCCCACCTCGGCGAATATCGTCGCACGCCCCGGCGTCACACGGCTTCGAGGGCTTCGACCGGGCTGATCGACGTCGCCGCGCGGGCCGGTCCGCGGCTGGCGGCGAGGACGGCGACGAGGCTGCCGCCGGCGACGGCGATGATGACCCACCAGGGCACGGATGGGGCGAAGAGTCCCAGCAGCGGCGACAGCAGGGTCAGCGCCCCGATCCACCCGTAGGCGATGCCCAAGGGCACGGCGATCACGCACGCGGTCAGGCTCAGCTGCAGGCCTTCGGCGGCGATCATCCGGCGCACGCGTTTCGGCGTCTGGCCGAGCGCCCTGAGCAGGCCGATCTCCTGGGTGCGCTGCCGCACGGAGAGCATGAGGGCGTTCGCGACCCCGATGACGGCGATGATGACGGAGAAGAGGATGAGGCCGAGGAAGAACAGCATCGTCTTGTCGACGACCTCGGCCAGAGCGTCCTCGAGGCCGTTCCACCCTTCCTCACCGAAGGAGCGGGCGTAGGCGACGATCTGATCGCGGAAGGTGGTCATGGCGGTGGCGAACATGACGATGAGCGTGATGCCGATGACGAGTCCGATGACCGTGCGGGCGTTGCGCGTCGGATGCTGGGCGATCGTCTTCGCCGCGAGCCGGGACACCGCAGTGCGGCCGAGCAGCCGACCGATGACCGACTGCACCGGCGGCAGGATCCAGGGGTGGCCGACGATGATGCCGAGGAATGTCAGCACCGCGCCGAGGGCGACGAGGAGGACGCCCATGATGGACAGCCGCTGCGATCCGGCGCCGACGACGGCGCTGATGAGGAAGGTCAGGCCCATGGTCAGCAGGAGCAGTGTGGCGGTCAGTGCCCCGAGTGAGGCACGGGCATCCTCCAGACGGCGTTCGACGGCCTGCGAGGTGGCCTCGATCGGCGAGATCCGCGTGATCCGGTAGGCCCCCAGATACGCCGACAGCCACGTCACGACGATGGTGGCGAGTGCGGGCACGACCATCACCGGGTCGAGGAGACCGACCTCAGTGGTGACCCGTTCGCCGAGGTAGCTCAACGTCGCCCACGACAGAGCCGTCGAGGCGGCGAATGCGAGGACCGCGCTGGGTACGGAGATGAGCAGACCCTCCACCGAGGCGGCCCGCCGCAGCCGCTTCGCCGAAGCGCCGATGAGGCGCAGCAGCGCGAGCTGCCGGCTGCGACCGGCGACGATGATCGAGAACGTGTTGGCGATGACGATGGCGGAGACGAAGAGGGCGATGAGGAAGAAGACGTAGCCGACGACGGACAGCAGGTTCTGCGCGTTGGTCGATTCGGCGATGATCTTCGCCGAGGTCAGCCAGGCGGTGAGGATCGCGATGCCCTGCATGATGACGGTGCCGAAGAGTGCGGCGATGAAGACGACGAGGACGCTGGGGAAGAACTGCCCCGGGTTGGCCCGGATCTCTCGCAGCGGATTCATCGGCGGCTCCCCGCCGCCGCGGCACGTTCGTCGGGTCCGGCCGCGGCTGAATGATCACGATCGGCCGCCTCGGCGCGTTCGTCGAGGTCGAGCATCGCCTGCGAGATCGCCTCGGCGCTGATCGTCTCGTTCAGTTCGGTGACGGGGGTGCCGTCGGCGATGAAGATGACGCGGTCGGCGTGGGCGGCGACGAGCGGGTCATGGGTGACAAGCACGATCGACTGTCCGAAGTCGCGGACGGCGTCGGAGAGGATCGCCATGACTTCGCGTCCCGATCGGCCGTCGAGGTTGCCGGTCGGTTCGTCGGCGAAGAGGATGTCGGGGCGGGTGGCCAGCGCGCGGGCGATGGCGGTGCGCTGCTGCTGGCCTCCGGAGAGTTCGCCCGGTCGGTGCTTGAGCCGGTCGCCGAGTCCGAGGCGGGCGACGACGGTGGAGATCCACTCGCGTTCTTCGGCGTTCGGCTTCCGGTCGTCGAGGTCGAAGGGCAGCCGGATGTTCTCCTTGACGCTGAGCGTAGGGACGAGGTTGAACGCTTGGAAGACGAAGCCGATCCGACGCCTGCGCAAGGCGGTGAGCTCGTCGTCGCGCAGATCGGTGATCTCCTGCTCGCCGAGGTGGACGGTGCCTTCGGTAGGGCGGTCGAGTCCGGCGAGGACGTGCATGAGGGTCGACTTGCCGGACCCGGAGGGACCCATCACAGCGGTCAGGCGCGCCGGTGCGATGTCGAGGCTGACCCGGTTGAGCGCGGTGACCGCGGCGCCTGAGGGATCGAAGATCTTCGAGACCTCACGGAGTCGGGCGATGGGCATCGGCAAGCCGGTTGTCATGGTGTCCCTCAAGCGTCGGTGCTGTCTGTCTGATCCAGACTAACGATCATCGGCGCTCGGGAACATGAAAACTGACTGATCAGTAGTTGAGAGGCACCTGCATGCGCGACGTTGCAGGATCGAGTTGTCCGTGCCGCTGGAGAAGAACTCGAACGTCTGCGCACCCGGCTCGAGGGGTGAATGCACCGGTGGCCCGGAACGAAGCGTTCCGGGCCACCAGGGTCAGTCAGCGCTGACGCGGATCGAGGGTGATGCTCAGTCCTCGTCCTCGTCTTCCTTCTTCTCGACGACCAGGGTCTCGGTGGTGAGAACCAGGGCCGCGATCGAAGCGGCGTTGCGCAGAGCCGAACGGGTGACCTTGACGGGGTCGATGATCCCAGCGCCGATGAGGTCGCCGTACTCGTTGATTGCGGCGTTGTAGCCCTGGCCGGACTCGAGGTCCTGGACCTTGGCGACGACGACGTATCCGTCCTGACCGGCGTTTTCAGCGATCCAGCGCAGCGGCTGGACAACACCGCGCTTGACGATGTCGGCACCCGTGGCGGCGTCCCCGGACAGTCCGAGGTCGTTGCCTTCGAGGACCTTCGCGGCGTGGATCAGAGCCGACCCACCACCGGCGACGACACCCTCTTCGATGGCTGCACGGGTTGCGGACACGGCGTCTTCGACGCGGTGCTTGCGCTCCTTGAGCTCCACCTCGGTGGCGGCGCCGACCTTGATGACGGCGACACCGCCGGAGAGCTTGGCCAAGCGCTCCTGCAGCTTCTCGCGGTCCCAGTCGGAGTCGGTGTTCTCGACCTCGGCGCGGATCTGAGCGATACGGCCGGCAACAGCATCGTCGGCACCGGCACCATCGATGATCGTGGTGTTGTCCTTGGTGACGGTGATGGTGCGGGCGTTGCCGAGCTCCTCCAGAGTGATCTGGTCGAGCTTCATGCCCATATCCGGGGTGACGACCTGGCCACCGGTGAGGACAGCGAGGTCCTCGAGGATGGCCTTGCGGCGGTCGCCGAAGCCGGGAGCCTTGACGGCGGCGACGTTGAGGATGCCGCGCAGCTTGTTGACGACCAGCGTCGACAGAGCCTCGCCCTCGATGTCCTCGGCGATGATGAACAGCGGCTTGCCGGCCTGCTGCACCTTCTCGAGGACGGGCAGGAGCTCCTGGATGTTGGAGATCTTGCCCTGGTTGATGAGGATGAGAGCGTCGGAGAGCACAGCCTCCTGACGATCGGCATCGGTCACGAAGTGCGGCGAGAGGTAGCCCTTGTCGAACTGCATACCTTCGGTGACTTCGAGCTCGACGGACGCGGCCTGCGACTCGTCGATGGTGATGACGCCGTCCTTGCCGACCTTGTCGAAGGCGTCGGCGATGAGCTTGCCGATCTCTTCGGACTGGGCGGACAGACCGGCGACGTGCGCGATCTCCGAGGAGTCGGCGACATCGCGGGCGATGGTGCCGAGCTGCTGCGAGACAGCCTCGACGGCGGTCTCGATGCCGCGCTTGAGTGCACCGGGAGCGGCGCCTGCGGCCACGTTGCGCAGTCCTTCGTTGACGAAGGCCTGGGCGAGCACGGTCGCGGTGGTGGTTCCGTCACCGGCGATGTCGTTGGTCTTGGTGGCGACTTCCTTGGCCAGCTGAGCGCCGAGGTTCTCGTACGGGTCGTCGACCTCGACCTCACGGGCGATGGTCACACCGTCGTTCGTGATCGTGGGGGCGCCCCACTTCTTGTCGAGCACGACGTTGCGGCCCTTGGGTCCCAGCGTCACCTTGACGGTGTCGGCGAGGGTGTTGACGCCCTTTTCGAGCGCACGACGAGCTTCGTCGTTGAATTCCAGTGTCTTAGGCATTCGTCCTCCTGTCTGCGGGTTAGTTGTTCAGGGGATTCAGCCGATGACGGCGAGCACGTCGCGAGCCGAGAGCACGAGGAACTCTTCGCCGGCGTACTTGACTTCGGTTCCTCCGTACTTGGAGTAGATGACCTTGTCGCCGATGGCGACGTCGACCGGCACGCGGTTTCCGTTGTCGGCAACGCGACCCGGGCCCACTGCGACAACTTCGCCTTCCTGAGGCTTTTCCTTGGCGGTTTCGGGAATGACCAGACCACTGGCGGTAGTCTGCTCTGCTTCGACCTGACGGATGACAATCCGATCTTCGAGTGGCTTGATGGAGACCGACATATCGGGCCCTCTCCCTTCGCTGGGTTCATTCTTCATTGAGTCAGACGGCGGCTGCTGCCATGAACCTCTCGTCGTCGCGGGTGCCGAGCGATTCGACCGTCTTATGAAACTGGCACTCGTTGAGTGCTAGTGCTAATTCGACTCTAGAACGCTCTTAGCACTCGGTCAACTTGAGTGCCAACAATTCGTCATGCTCTGGGCGAAAGTTCAGATTGGGTGCCAAAAGAGCGGGTGGGCCGACGCCCGAACGGCAAGGAGGGGCGACGTCTGTTCGTGCGGCGCAGTCAGGCCCCAGCTTGCAAGTTTCGGCGCGGGCCGAACTTCCACTCCCGAGATCCCGGGCACGACCCGGCCTCACCTGCAGAGTTCCGGACGTTTCGCGCGGGATTCGGCACTCGTTTCCCGCACGAATCGTCCGGAACTCGCCGGGCCGGGCCGCATCTCAGGGGGCGCGGCGGTGAATTCCGCAGCTGGGAGCTGCCGGCCCAACACAAGCCTGGGTCAACCAGCCCATGGGCCTGCAGCGGTAAGCAAAGCTGGCAGCGTGAGGTAAAGCTGGCAGCGGCAGACAAGGCCGGGAGTAGTAGGCACAGCCCGGCAACAAGGCAGGCACCTACTTGCCAAAAGAGCGCGGGCCCCGGGATCTCTCCCGGGGCCCGCGCTGTGTCGGCCGCCTCAGCTCAGTTGTCGATATCTGTTGTCAACAGCGGCCGACGGTCTATTGCCCGTCAGGCTGCCAGCCACGGACTGCCAGTCAGCGACTGCGGCTCTGATCTCAGATCAGGCGCAGGACCACTGTCCCCAACCCTCCTGGGCCTGGAGCTTCTTCGCACGCTGGAACTGCTCCTGCGGGCTGGCGTCGGACGGATTGCCGCTGCCCCCCATGGAGTGCCAGGTCTGCGGAAGGAACTGGAACAGACCGAAGTGGGTGCCGTTCGAGGCCTTGGGGTCGAAGTTCGACTCGCATTCGACGACCTGGTACCACTTGGATCCGGGTCCGCCGAGCATCGCCTTGATCTCGGCGGTGCTCATGGAGCCGCCGCTCGAACCGGAGCCGCCGCCGGTGCTCGAGTCACCGGAATCGCCTGAGTCGCCGGAGTCACCCGAGTCGGAGCCGCCGGTGTCGGCCGGGGTCTCCTTCTTCTTGGTTCCCTGGACGACCACCTTGGTCTTGGGCTCGGAGAGGACCTTCTCGTCCTTCTTCTCCTTCTTGACCTCTTCACCGTTGATGGTCTTGACCTTGTAGACGACCTGCTTCTCGCCGTCCTTGCCTTCTGACTCGACCTTGGTCTCACCCTGGTAGAGGGAGTCGGACTTCTTGGTCTCGACCTTGGCCTTGATGGCCTGCTTGTCCTTGACGGTCTTGTTCTCAACGCGGTTGACGGTGAGCACCTGTCCGTCGGAGAGATCGGCGGACATCGGCACGGACAGGAAATCGTCCTTCTTGAGCTTGACGCCCGATTCCTGCAGTGCTTCCTTCGCGGTGCCCACGGCAGCCGAGACCTTGTGGTCCTTGCCGTCGGCGACGACGGTGAGGTCCTTCGACGTGGTCACGTCGATGTCGTTGTCGTCTTCCTTCAGCCGCTGCTTGGCATCGGCGTTGAGGTCGGCGCCCTTCGCGTCGACGCCGAGGTCGGCGAGTGCCTGACCCACGGTGTTCGCGTTGGTCCATTCGCTCGACTTCTTGCCGTCGACCGACAGCGAGACCTTCTTCGCGGTGTTGACCGTGATCGTCATGTCCCGGTCGACCTTCGTGCCGACGCCGGGCTTGACCTGGTCGCGCTTGTCGACGTCGATGTCATGGCTGTCGAGGATGTCACCGACGGTTCCCCCGAAGGTGCGAATCTCCTCGGCCTGACCGTTGACGTCCAAGGTCACAGGCTTGTTCATCGTTACAACAGCGCCCGTACCACCGACGAGTCCGGTGATCACGACCGCCTGAGCAGCGATCTGAACCTTGCGGTTCTTCAGAAAATCAATCACAAAAATATCCCTGAGCAGAGTTTATCGACCTGACCACTGTAACCGATTCGTTACACCGCTGGCAAAATATCACGGAAATGTAACGATGGGAGTTTGCTGAGTGCCCGTCTGACCTGGAATTCCCCCGTGTTTTCGGGGTTTTCAGACCGTGACAATCCCCCGCCGAGGCGGCCCTGCGGTCCGTTACCCTGCTCACAGATCAGGGGGCTGGCTTGGGCAGCGTACGACGCTTCCGAGCATGTCCTCGTCGCCGGGGACGAGATTCGCTCCGGCCTCAGTCCCAGCTGCCGATGGCCCTCTCGGCGTTGGCCCACACGGCTGAGCAGAGTTCGTCTTCGCTCATGTCGCGCACCTCGGCGAGCTTCCGCGCGGTGATCGCGGTGAGGTACGGCCCGCCCGGCTTCCCGCGGTGCGGGTGTGGGGTGAGGAACGGTGCGTCGGTCTCGGTCAGCAGCAGCTCGAGCGGTGCGGCGGCTGCAGCTCGGCGCAGCTCATCGGCGTTCTTGAACGTGAGGTTGCCGGCGAAGGACATGTAATAGCCTTCTGTCGCGCATTCCCTGGCCATCGCTTCGTCGCCGGAGAAGCAGTGGAAGATCGTGACCTCGGGAGCGCCTTCCTCTTTGAGGATGCGCAGCACATCAGCGTGTGCTTCGCGGTCGTGGATCTGCAGGGCGCGTCCGGTGCGCTTGGCGATCTCGATGTGGGCGCGGAAGGAGCGCTGCTGTTCGGCGACTCCCTCTTCTCCCGTGCGGAAGTAGTCGAGGCCGGTCTCCCCCACCACACGCATGCGATCATGCGAGGTCACGAGAGTCTCGATCTCGTCCAGAGCATCGTCGAGCAGACCACGCTCGGCCAGCCGCGGAGCTTCGTTCGGGTGCAGGGCCGCACCACCGAGCATCCACGTCCGGCCGGCCGCATACTGCGATGCCACGAGCTCGGTCGTCCACCGGGCTGCCGGGAGGTCGCAGCCGATCTGGACGATGCGACGGACCCCCGCCTCGGCGGCGGTGTCGTGGAAGAAGTCGAGCGAGGGGAACTCCTCGTCCTCGTTCGGGGTCACCTCGGGTTCGGGCTCACCGGCCCCCAGCGGCAGCCGCACTCCGGTGCAGATGTCGAGGTGGGTGTGGGTGTCGACGACGGGGTGGGCGAGCGGTTCGGGCACCGGTGGATAGGTTCCGGCGGCGCGCGAGGCCATTACTCGGTCTCCTCCACGAACTTCGGGAACACGGGTTCGGGCTTCGGCAGGGGTGTGCCCGGCTCGAGCGGGAACTCGACGGCGGCGAAGGACCGGGGATCCGCCTCGGCGCCGGACCCGGATTCGGTCGCAGTCGGCAGAACCTTCGCTCCGGCCTCACCAGCGCCTGCGGGTACGCCGAGGAGGT
Organism: Brevibacterium atlanticum; assembly: GCF_011617245.1. Lineage (NCBI taxonomy): Bacteria > Bacillati > Actinomycetota > Actinomycetes > Micrococcales > Brevibacteriaceae > Brevibacterium > Brevibacterium atlanticum. The sequence continues at coordinate 3,146,563 of NZ_CP050152.1, forward strand.
CGAGGATCTTGCCGGCGGATTCGGGCATGACGGGCTGGATGAGGATCGAGATGATGCGCACGACCTCGATCGTCACCCACAGCACGGTGGCCATGCGCTCGGGATCGGTCTTCTTCAGCTTCCACGGCTCCTGCGCGGAGAAGTAGCGGTTGGCCTCGGAGAGCACCTTCCAGCAAGCCTCGACGTAGAGGTGGAGGGCCTGGGTGTCGACATGGCGGCGGGCGGTGTCGGGCACGGCCCGGGCGACTGCGAGTAGGGCCTCGTCCGCCTCGGTGAGCTCACCGGGCTGCGGCACCTGGGCGTCGCAGTTCTTCGCGATCATCGACAGGGACCGCTGGGCGAGGTTGCCGTACTCGTTGGCCAGATCCGAGTTCTTCCGGGTGATGATCGAGTCCTTCGTGTAGGACCCGTCCTGGCCGTAGGAGAACTCGCGGAAGAGGAAGAAGCGCAGCGTGTCCAGGCCGAAGGCGTCGACGAGGTCGAGCGGGTCGACGACATTGCCGACGGACTTCGACATCTTCTCTCCGGAGTTGAAGAGGAAGCCGTGGGCGTGGACGCGCTTGGGCAGGTCGATGCCGGCGCTCATGAGGAACGCGGGCCAGTAGACGCTGTGGAAGCGGATGATGTCCTTGCCGATGATGTGAACGTCGGCGGGCCACCACTTGCTCAGACGTTCCTGGTCATCGGGGTAACCGGCGGCGGTGAGGTAGTTCGTCAGAGCGTCGATCCACACGTACATCACGTGCTTCTCGTTGCCGGGCACGGGAACTCCCCAGTCGAAGGTAGTGCGGGAGACTGAGAGGTCCTTGAGGCCGGAGGCGACGAAGGACGCGATCTCGTTGCGGCGGGAATCGGGACCGATGAACTCGGGATGGGTCTTGTACAGCTCGAGCAGCTTGTCCTGGTACTTCGAGAGACGGAAGAAGTAGGACTCCTCTTCCGTCCAGGTCACCTCGGTGCGGGTCTCCTTGGACAGGCGCACGCCGTCGACGACCTCGGTCTCGTCGTCGGTGTAGAAGGCCTCGTCACGGACCGAATACCAACCGGAGTACGTGTCGAGGTAGATGTCGCCAGCCTCTTCGAGCTTGCGCCAGATGGCCTTCGACGCCGCGTAGTGGTCTTCGTCCGTGGTGCGGATGAACCGGTCGAAGGTCGAGCCGAGGGCGAGCTGGGTGTCGCGGAAGTTCTTCGCGTTGTCGTCGGCGAGTTCCTTGGGCGTGATGCCGAGCTTGTTCGCGGCCTGCAGCATCTTCAGCCCGTGCTCATCGGTGCCGGTTGCGAAGAAGACCTCGTGATTGTCCAGTCGCTTGAACCGGGCGATCGTGTCGGCCGCAATGTACTCATAGGCATGCCCGATGTGAATGGCCCCATTGGGGTAGGCAATCGCTGTCGTCAAGTAGTAACCCATAGGTCACTCAGTCTAAGGGACGTGCGGTTGCGGGCGTGCACGGGTCCGCGGTGTGGGGCCGCCGGCGGCGGCTGTGGGAGGGGCCTGTGGGAGGTGGGCGGTACGGGCGGGGGTGTGGAGCCGTTGCCGCGGAACCCACGGCATTCGGCACGGTCTGCGCTGAGCACCCCAGTTCTGGAAGCGGGCCTCTTGCATTCAGCGTACCGATGGTGACTGAACGTCTCCTTTCTGCGCAGAAAGCGCAACTCGCACGGACTCAGCCCGCTGATCCTCGGATTCGGCACACCCTTCTCCGAAAGACTCACCGAAAAACGTGAGTATTTCGGAGAGATGTGTCCCTCGCAAGCAACCATCTCGCCGTTCACCCCAAATCCGCAGTGGTCGGTCGCCTGTTGCAGATCACCCGTTGCCGTCGGCCTGCCTGTCGCTTCACCGATTCCCCGGTCCGCTGTAGCAGCGTCGCACCGCTCCGCCGCAGCGTCGCACGCACTCCACCGCACTACTATTCCGCCGACCCGCAGGCACCAGTCGGGTTCATCGCAGAGTCGGGTTCCTTCTGTACTGAAGAAGTTGCGGAGCTTGACCGAACAGCTTCGTCCCAAAACGCTTCAGGTTGAGCACATCGCTGAAATTCATGTGAACGATTCGGAACCCCATATTCATCAGCTCGTTCTGCTGTCGCCCTTCATGTTTGAGCCTGGCGGCGCCGGCATCGGCATACTTCTGATCGCCGTCGAAGGCCAACACCGTCTTCGTCGGCACGTGCAGAAAGTCGAGCCGCGCCAGGATCGAGCCGTCGAGACCGACGTTCCATTGCTGCGTGAAGTCATGCAGACCCAACTGATGCAGGGCGAACGAAGTACGGCTTTCGGCGTAGTTCTCCGAGAGGGGGCTGATGACTGAAAGGATCGACAGTGCCCGCACCTTGCCGCGGCTGAGACGGTGGGCGGCCGGAACGAAGTCGCGCTCGACGATCTCCCGCCCGATACTGTGCATCCGCCGAGGATCTTTCATTCCGAGCGTGCGGTTTCCCGTCTCTCGTTCGACTTGCGCACGCAGTCCTCCCTCCAGTGCAGCCATACCGTCCGCCGGGCTCAGCTCAGCAATCAGGTCAAGTCCCGTTTTTACGTGTGTGAAGCACCTGAGGCCGTGGACAATGCACAGATCGTCCGCGCTGAATCTGCGCCGTCGGCGGATGATCTCAACGCTTGCCGAGCACGCAGACGGGTGGACAACGGTGATCGGCAGCAGATCCTGGGAGAAGAGCGGCAAGTCGTGGACGAGAGCGGCCGATACTCCGCTGAGAACGTCGTCTGACCTGAAGTGGCGATAGTGCACAATGCTCAGGCGAGCCAGGTGCTCGCGGAAACGGAAGTCGTTGGCTCTGTCCCGCGGCGTTGTCGTTCGAAAATACTCGGTCCAGTCTTCGTCGGTGATCAAGACCGAAGCCGACTGATGCTTTCGTTTCGAGCAGGCACTCACGATCGAATAGTTCCCACGAGTCAGTTTCAGCATGCAGCAATCGACTGCGTCGGCAATGACATCATGAGACATTCCCATCGACCTCAACGTCTGATAGTCGACGACGTTGTACTTATCCAGGTAATCAAGGGTCATGCTCCTGAGAATGCCGATGCGCGGGGAACAATGTCATTGGCCGATCTACGGCCTGTGGATAGCATCTAGCCATCAACAACGCTGAACGCCTGAGTCATTCACCATGTGCACACAAGTCGAACGCTGCTACTCTCCCGCAACCCGCGCAATCCCGCGGCGAGCACGTTTGCACGCCACCTCCGCCACACGCTGCTCCGAAGTACTCACGTTCTTCGGTGAGTACCTCGGAGAAAGGTGTGCCGAACTTTTCAACAGACTTTGAGTCGAAGTGGACCCTGAGTGCACCGCACGCTCACGCGCCTGGGATCCGCCCGCGAGAGCGTCACGCGCGGCTCATTCTCGGTGAAGAGGGCGTCACTCGCAGCTCACCCACAGCCAGCCACACGCCCAGCGGGCCTCACTCGCGGTGGAGCCAGGCCTCGTAGACGTCTCGTTTCGACAGTCCGAAACTCTTCGCCACCTGTCCGGCGGCTTCCTTCGCCCGCATGCCGGAATCGACCAGAGCGCTGACCTCGCCGAGGTGGTCCTCCGGTGCCGTCTCGACCTCGGTGGCGCCGGCGAGCACCAGGGTGAGTTCCCCACGCAAGCCGTCTGCGGCGAGTTCCCGCAGGGATCCGACGGTCCCACGCAGGGTCTCCTCGTAGGTCTTCGTGAGTTCGCGGCTGATACTCATGGGCCGGTCGTCGCCGATGACCTCGGCGAAGTCGTCCATTGCGTCGACGATGCGGTGGGGGCTTTCGAAGAAGACCATCGTCCGCTTCTCGGCCTTGAGTTCCTCGAGCAGTGACTTTCTCTGCCCGGACTTCCGAGGCAGGAACCCTTCGAAGCTGAAGCGGTCACTCGGCAGCCCGGAGACCGCCAAGGCCATGAGCACCGCGGACGGGCCAGGGGTCGACGAGATGGCCAGCCCCGCCTCGGCGCAGGCCTTGACCACGCGATAACCGGGATCGGAGACGGCGGGCATTCCCGCGTCGGAGAGCAGAACCACGGTCTCACCTGCGGCGATGAGGTCGACGAGTTCGGGCGCGCGATGCCCCTCGTTGTGGTCGAAGACGCTGATGACGCGGTTCGTGTGGGTGAGGTTCAGCCGTTGAGCCAGGGAGAGGAACCGGCGCGTGTCCTCGGCGGCGATGACATCGGCGGTTTCGATGGCCTGCCTCATCCGCGGACTCGCATCGCCGAGGTTGCCGATCGGAGTCCCGACGAGGATGAGTCGACCGCCTGTGAGGTCGGGTCGGTGTTCGCTCAGGTCGGCGCAGGGCTCGCCGAGGTCGGATTCGTGCTCGGCAGTGTCACGACCGGGCTCGGAGGTATCGGAGTCGCCGGCGAGAGGCTCAGAAATACCGGGCTCCTGCGTCACGAATGGTTCTGAACTCAACTGGCCGAGCCTGCGCCGACCATCGCCACACCGAAGATGAGGACGAAGACTCCGACGTAGAGAACCCAGAAGAGGATCCACAGAGCGGTGCCGATATAACCGACCCACAGTGCCGCGAGCGCCATGCCGTCGCCGCGTTCTCCGCGTTCCCGGATCTGTCTGCGGGCGATGTGGCCCATGATGATTCCGGCGATCCCCGCGATGAAGAACGACGAGATGAACCCGAAGATCGAGACGCACATACCGACGATGGCCAGCACATTGTTCGGCGGCAGCGGCTGGTAGACGTAGCCGGGACCGCCGGCGTACTGCGTGTTGGCAGCGTAGGCCGCGTTGGAGCCGTAGGACTGTGCCCCGTAACCTCCGCCCGCGTTCGACTGAGGCTGCTGGTAGTACATGTCCGGATTGTTCCAGTTGTTCTGGCTGCTCATGGTGAGGTCTCCTTGTGTGTGCCTTCAACGGTACAGAGTCGTCGAATCCGGCAAAAGGTGGGGCGGTTACAGGTCTGTCACAGTTGTGGTGCGGTCAGGGGCAGTCGGGAGAGCACAGCGGCCCGGTCCTCGTCGCCAGGATTCGTCAGCTGACTGTTCCGCCTTCTGCTGCGATGCCGACTCCGATCATCACGGCGACGATACCGAAGTAGACGAGCCAGAAGCCGATCCAGAACAGCACGCTGAGGTAGCCCAACCACAGGCCGGCCACTGCCATTCCGTTTCCCTGCTCACCGCGCTTCTTGATCTGCGAGCGGGCGACATGGCCGAAGATGATTCCGACGATGCCGAAGAAGAAGGCGGAAGAGACGAACGAGATGAGCGTGAGCACCAGCGAGACGATCGCCGCGGAATTCGTCGGAGCCACCTGCTGGTAGATGACGACCGGGGCCGCGTTGCCGTAGGTGACAGGTGTGTGCACCGGGGCCGGGTTGCCGTAGGTGGCGGGCATGTGCACAGGGGCCGGAACCACGGTAGCGCCAGCCGGCACCGAGGCGGCCGACACTGATCCGTTCGCTGCCGACGAACGGTTCGATCCGGTGTAGGTGCTGCCGATGGGCAGTTGGCGCGTATCCATGTCAGTCGCTCTCCGATAGCTCTAGCCGGTCTCAGGGAACCGAGTTCGCAGTTCCCGTTGTCTGCCACCAACGCTATCGATGTGCGGCGCGACCGAACTCCGAATCGTGTTGCAGTCCTGCACCACGGATGCCAAGGCCGGAATCTTCCGCGCCGAGGCGGGTCATCACGTGTCCCACCACACCCCGTTGCCATGCGTGGCGAGTGCCGGATCAGTCAAAGACGCTCAGTGACCGCCCATCATGGCCAGGAAACCGATCCCGAAGATGCCGATTACGATGAGGATGCTCAGCAGTCCGAGACCGATGCTGACGTATCCGATGATCAGACCTGCGATGGCCTGTCCGCGTCCCTCCTCACCGGTGCGCTTGATCTGGCTCAGCCCGACGTGTCCGAAGATGATGGCGAGCACGGGTGCGATCCAGAGGAACATCGCGATGAAGCTGAATAGGTAGCCGATGAACGGGACGAGCGAGAGCACACCGCAGACGAACCCGCCGCCGACGCCGCCGATGCCCATCCACATCGACCACACAGCCATCTTGTTCGCCACAGGCCGGACGATCATCGGCTGCGCACCGTAGGTCATCGGCTGACTGTAGGAACCTTGCTGACTGTAGGCACTCTGCTGAGCGTAAGCGTCAGGCTGACTGTAGGCCCCTGACTGCCCGTACGAACCCTGATGGCCGTACCACCCGGAAGCACCCGGCTGGCTGTAGCCGCCCTGTCCGTAGCCTCCGCCCTGCCCATACGGCTGATTCTGCCCGAAAGGCTGACTCTGCCCATACTGCTGACCTTGCGAGTACGGCTGGCCCTGCCCATTCGCCTGACCCTGTGAATACTGTCCCGAACCGTTCTGGGGCTGGGACCCGTAGTTGTTGAATTGCTGCGAGCCGACCTGAGGCGGGTTCGGTCGGTAATCGGGGTTGTGAGACACGTGCTTCACCGTTCTGGCTCGGACTCTGGCTGTCTTCGACTACCCTAGTCGTCCGCGCCGGCGAATGCTCGCCGAGACCACAGTCCGTGCCGAACCTCATCCCCCACACCCCCTCCGAGTCCAGTTTCCGCGAGCGCTTCCCGCCGACGCCCACCCCGCACGCACCCCACATGCCACTACCTTCCCTGCGGGTCGTATGAGAGTCCGATCGCGCCCGCTCTCTAAACTGGATGACGATGACACACACCGCAGACTCTCCGACCGCCACGCGGCGCGTCGCCCCCACCCGGCGCATCGCCCGCGAACGCCTGGCGAGGCGACGCGAGAAGGTGCGCGCCGGAGCCGCTGCCATGCGGAGGCAGACCTTCCACGCCGGCATGTGGGCCACCCGCGCGCCACTGTGGATGTGGCCGGCCCTGCTCATCATCACCGGCATCGGCGCAGCCCTGCGCCTGTACCGCCTCGACTTCCCCCACCGTCTGATCTTCGACGAGACCTACTACGTCAAGGACGGGTACTCGGTCTTCACCTTCGGCTACGAACGCTCCTGGCCCGAGAACGCCGACGACTCCTTCAACGCCGGCGATCCCAGCGTCATCGAGCCCGACCCCGAATACGTCGTCCACCCGCCGCTGGGCAAATGGCTCATCGGCATCGGCATCCACCTCTTCGGCGCCGACGATTCCTTCGGCTGGCGCTTCTCCGTGGCGATCATCGGCACCCTGACGATCTTCCTCCTCGGCGTCATCGCCTGGAAGCTCTTCCGCTCGGCGTTCTTCGCCTGCGTCGCCGCCGGGCTGCTCGCCGTCGACGGTGAGCACTTCGTCCACTCCCGCACGAGCCTGCTCGACATCGTCCTCATGGCCTTCGTGCTCCTCGCCTTCTTCTTCATCGTGCTCGATCGCGAACAGGTGACCAAGCGCCTCGCCCGTTGGACGGCTTCGCCTGCGGCGTCCCCGCACAGCGATGCTCAGCGAACCGACCCCACACGCACCGACTCCCATCCCACCGATTCCCACCGCACCGATTCCACCCTCGCCGAGGCGGCCCACCCCGAGACCCGCACCCGACGCAGGCGTCGGGCCAAGTCCGGGGACATGGTGAATTTCGGGCCCCGCCTCGGCGTGCGTCCCTGGGTGATCGCCGCGGGGATCAGCATCGGCCTGGCCATGGGTGTGAAGTGGTCGGGCCTCTATGCGGCCGCCGTGTTCGGGATCCTCCTGGTCGCCTGGGACGTGCATTCGCGGTACAAGGCCGGAGTCGTGCATCCGTGGCTGGGCACACTGCTTCGCGATGCCGTCCCGTCGTTCCTCAAACTCGTGCCGGTCGCCTTCGTCACCTATCTGGTGTGCTGGACCGGCTGGATCCGGTCCGACAATGCGTGGGATCGGCACTGGGCGGCCGAGAACTTCGGCTGGTGGCAGTCGCTGCCGGACTGGCTGCAGTGGCTGCCGTCGCTGGCGCACTATCACTACACGGCGTATTCGTTCCACGTCGGCCTCGATTCCGAACACCCGTACATGTCGAATCCGTGGGGCTGGATCGTGCAATGGCGGCCGACGTCGTTCTACTACGAGTCCTACGACCACGGCTCGATGGGGTGCATGGCGGAGAAATGCTCCTCGGCGATCACCTCGGTGGGCAACCCGGTGATCTGGGGACTCGCGCCCTTCGCGGTGCTCATCTGCCTGGTCGTGTGGATCATCCGTCGAGACGTCCGCCCGGCCGTCATCCTCGCCGGACTCGCCGCGACCTGGCTGCCGTGGTTCGCCTACCAGGAGCGGACGATCTTCACGTTCTACACGATCGTCATGGTCCCCTTCGTGGTGCTCGCCGTGACCTATTGCCTCACCCTGCTGTGGGGCCGAGCGCCGGCCGGCAGGGCCCCCGCCGGCCTCAGATCCGGCACGGAGGTCGAGTCCGGCACCGCCGCGAAGTCCGGCGCCGGCATGGGGACAAGCACCGGCTCAGCGACCAAGCGGCTCTTCGCCCGCGTCTCGGTCGGACTGCTGTCCCGCCGGATGGCCGTCGGACTCGTCCTGGCCGCTTCCGTCCTTGCGTTCGCCTACTTCTGGCCGATCTACACCGGCGAAGTCATCCCCTTCTCCGCCTGGAACAACCGAATGTGGAACATCACCTGGCGGTGACGGGTCCGCAGCTCGAGGTCTCGCCACCTCGGCGAGCATCCCGCCTTTCAGCACGACCGACCTCAACCTGCCCTGTGCGCAAACGACATGCGTTCGCCATCGAAGGGTCGTCTCGGAGACATGGCGTGTTCACCTTGAGGTAACACCGCGTCGTTAGCGTCGAATCATTGTGAATGACCTTTCGACGACCCCTGAACCGAATGCCCCCGAGCCGACGCCGGGAGCAGGCACCACCGCGGCCGCTGACCCAGCGGCAGAAAGCACCAGCACCACCCGCACGTCCCCCACTGCGCCGACCCCCGCACCATCCCGGACCGTGGCCATCATCCCGGCGCGCGGCGGTTCCAAGGGGATCCCGCTGAAGAACCTGCAGAAGGTCGCGGGCGTCTCCCTCCTCGCCCGCGCCGTCCGTGCCGCTCAGGCCAGCCCGAGCATCGACCGCGTGATCGTCTCGACCGACCACGACGGCATCGCCGCCGAAGCCCAGCGCGCCGGTGCTGAGGTCTCCCGCCGCCCCGCTGCCATCGCCGGGGACACCGCGACCAGCGAATCCGCACTCATCCACACCCTGTCGACCCTCGATGACGACTTCGACATCACGGTGTTCATGCAGTGCACCTCCCCCTTCATCGACTCCGCCTCAATAGAGAATGCGGTGCGCACCGTCCGCGACGATGACGCCGACGTCGTGTTCTCCGCCGTCGAGGACCACTCCTTCCTGTGGCGCCTCGATGACGACGACACCGCCGTGGCCGTCGGTCATGAGGCCAGCTATCGCCCCCGCCGCCAGGACCGCGCCCAGCACTTCAACGAGACCGGCGCGTTCTACGTCATGCGCACCGCCGGCCTCATCGAGCACGAGCACCGCTTCTTCGGTCGCATCGGCATCGAAGAGGTCCCGCCCGAGCACGCCCGCGAGATCGACGACATGTCCGACCTCTCCCTCGTCCGCGCCATCGCCTCCACGCAGGAGACCGCACAGGTCATCGACGTCGACGCGTTGGTCACCGACTTCGACGGCGTCCACACCGACGACGGCGCCTACGTCGACGAGGAGGGCAATGAGCAGGTCCGCATCCACCGCGGCGACGGCATGGGCGTCTCCCGCCTCGTCAAGGCCGGCGTACCCGTGATGATCCTGTCGAAGGAACGCAACCCGGTCGTCACCCGCCGCGCGGAGAAGCTGCACGTCGACGTCGCCCAGGGCATCGACAACAAGGCCCACATCCTCAGCGCGTGGATGGAGACGAACGGCCTCGACCCGGCCCGCGTCGCCTACGTCGGCAACGACATCAACGACCTCGAGGCCTTCGACGTCGTCGGCTGGCCCATCGCGGTCGCCGACGCCCACCCCAAGGTCATCGCCGCTGCCCGCGTGGTCCTCGACCGCCCCGGCGGCAGGGGTGCCGTCCGCGAGGTCTGCGACCTCATCCCGATCCCCGCCGAGGCGGCCGGGCACCTCCCCGGACCGACCCTGACCTCCGTATCCGCCACCTTCACCGACCGTCAACCGTCAACCGGGCAGCAGCCGCTGCTCACCACCCACGCAGCCACACCGCGTGCCAATCGAAAGCAGGTTTCATGACTGATCAACTCGCCCCCGTGGCCATCGGCAATCAGCTCGTCGGCCCGAATCAGCCCGTGTACATGATCGGTGAGATCGGCATCAACCACAACGGAGACGTCGAGATCGCCAAGCAGCTCATGGATGTCGCCGTCACCGCCGGCGCGAACGCCGTGAAGTTCCAGAAGCGCAACCCCGAGGTCGCCGTCCCCGAACACCAGAAGTCGAAGATCCGCTCGACCCCGTGGGGCGAGATGACCTACATCGACTACAAGCACCGCGTCGAGTTCGGCATCGACGAGTACACCGAGATCGACCGCTACGCCAAGGAGGTCGGACTGCAGTGGTTCGCCTCCCCATGGGACACCGACTCGGTGGACTTCCTCGAGACCGAGTTCGATGCGCTCACGTACAAGGTGGCCTCGGCCTCGCTGACGGACTTCGAGCTGCTGCGCGCGATCGCCGCGACCGGCAAGCCCGTGCTCTGCTCCTCGGGCATGTCCGACTGGGCCACCCTGGATCGGGCCGTCGAGGTCTTCGACCGTGACAAGCTTGTGCTCATGCACGCCACTTCGACCTACCCGCTGCCGCCCGAAGAGGTCAACCTCAAGGCTATCCCGGCCATGCGTGAGCGCTACGGCGTGCCCGTGGGCTACTCCGGTCACGAACTCGGACTCGAGATCTCCTTCGCCGCCGCGGCACTGGGTGCTGTGACCATCGAGCGCCACATCACACTGGACTCCTCGATGTGGGGTTCGGACCAGTCCGCGTCGATGGAACCGCGCGAGTTCGCCTCGCTCGTCAAGGGCGTCCGCGTCCTCGAGACCGCATTCGGCGACGGCGAGAAGCGCATCATGCCGGGTGAGGAATCGAAGATCGATTCGCTGCGCAAGGTCACCGTCTGATCCGCAGCTGACACCGGGCACGTGCCCGGAACAGCCCGGTGCATCGGCGCCATCACCTCACCGAGGTGGTGGCGCCGATGCGCATTCTGGCGCCGAGGCTGATAGACGGGTTCCCGAGCCCACCGAGGTGGCCGGTCAGTCGCCCGTCGTCGTCAGCGGCGACGTTTCAGACGGCGGATCCTCCACCGGATTCCGTGCCGGAGCTTGGTGACGAGCACCCTCGCCTCCTCACCGGCAGTGCGATCGCGAACGGCGTCGAGCGCCCGGGAAGACTGTGTCACTTCAGCTCGCAGCTGCGCGATCCGCGTGTCGAATGCGGCGATTCGCCCATGCTGGTGCTCGACCTCGGCGAGCGCTTCGTCGCGTTCACCTTCGACAGTGCGCAGCTTCTCCTGGAATCTGATCTGAGCTTCTTCGAGGGCGCGTGCGTGTTCGCGCCGTGCCTGGTCGAGATCCCGATCGGCCCGTTTCAGCGCACGCGTCTGCAGGGCGGCGACCTCGTCGGATTCGGCGATGGCGGCGACGTGGAAGGCTTCGGCACGGATGTCCTCCGCGGTGCGGAGCGGACTTCTGTGACTCTGCGACGGACCGGGGCTCAGCGAATCGTGGATCGCGGCGAGGTTCTCTGCGGTGATCGCGGCGAACCGTGCTCGAGAATCGGCAAGATCGGCCTGCAGTTCCGGGCCGGACGCGTACGCGTCTTCGAGAGCAGCGACCATTCGTTCGGCCAGTGCCGCGGCCGTGTGGGCACGTGACCCAGCGGAATGGGCTGCGTGGGTACGTGACCCAGCGGAATCGGCGGGCCGCGTCGGATCGTCGCTCCCGGCCGCCTCGGCGGGATCGACTGCTCCTCCCGGCTCTCCGCCTCTCAGCCCCTCAGGTTCGACCGGCACCACCAGCTCCGGGTGACCGATATCGGCGGCGAAGTACCGCAGCTTCGCATGCAGATCCACAGAGACGGGGATCGCCCCGACCCCGAAGGGAATCATCTGCGCATGCCCGCGGCCACCGAGCACATACGGCACGGAGGTGAAGAGTTCGAGGCCGGAGAAGAAGTCGACGTCATGGCCGTACAGGCGCACCTCCTCGACCTCGGGCACCTCGGTGATGAGGCGATGGGAGACCTCCGCGTCATCGGGGTGGAACGGCGTGCTCACCACCGTCCACCCCGTGCTCACGAGGATCCGGGCGGCGCGCACGGTCGCCTCGTGGATGGTCTCGGCATCGTAGCCGGCGGCGATCTGACGAGCATGGACGAGCATCTGGATGGCCACGGTCTTCTGCCTCGGGTCCGGTCGGCTGCCCGCCAGCGGGGCGTAGAGGTGATCGAGGATCGTCGTCGGGCACGGTTGGAAGATGATGCGATCCTGCTCCCCCAACAGTGCACTCATCGTCGTCATGCTGCCGGTGTTGCGCAGGCCGAAGAACACCGACTGGTCGAGCACCTGCCCGACATGAGTGCGCATGAGCTCGTCGAAGTCCGGCTGGCCGGGGAACCGATTGTCTCCGAGGGCGTAGACGATGAGCGGAACGTCGAGAGCGGCGAGCGCTTCGGGAGAGATCTTCCACTGCCACCCGGAGAGACGGTTCGGATTCGTGTCCTGGAGGAACAGCCCTCCTCCGCCGATGACGACGGCGTCCGCGGTGGCATTGATCCGGGCCACGGCCGCCTCGTCGACCTCGCGCCGCAGAGCGGCCGACGAGGCGAAGGTGAAGTTCGGTGTCCCGTCCGCCTCAGCTGTGCCGCCGAGCACGCGGAAAGCATCCCTGACCACAGGGAACAGCGCCTTGTCGCCGAAATTGCCCCAGGTCGGAATGTCGAAGTGGAAGAGTCGCATACTCGGCATCGACCAAGACTAGGAGCCCCCGAAGAATTCGAGGTGAATAGCAATCCCGGTTGCTGTACACCTTTTCGACACCTTCTGTTCGCATCTGAAACCTACCATCGTTCGGACGTGCACAGCACCAGCCCCGGGCGGCCGCCCGGACACCACGGACACGGCAGCGTCGACTGCCACGACCGTCTCGCGAAAGGACCCAATGCCAGCTCCAGTCGTCAGCGTCATCATCGCAGCGAAGAACGCGGAAGACACCATCGGCGGCAGCCTCAGAGGCCTCGTCAATCAGGGGTTCGGCAAGGATGAGCTCGAAGTCATCGTCGTCGATGACGGTTCGGACGACGACACCGCCGAAGTGGTCACCGAGTTCAGCGATCGGCTCAACCTCGTCGAGATCCGCAACGCGCAATCACGCGGCGTCTCCACGGCTCGCAACACCGCGCTCAAGGCCTCGACCGGACGGACGATCACCTACCTCGACGCCGACGACTGGTACGCCCCCGGACACTTACGCTCCCTCACCGATGCGATCACCGGTCTGGGCGTCGACTTCGTCAAGACGAACTACCTCATCGTCAACGGCTTCAACCGGAAGCTGCGGCGGGCGCCCTGCGCACAGCACAACACGGCGCTCAATCCGCGCGACCACATCCTGCCCCACGACGCCTCGACGATGGTCGACTTCCCGGAATGCTGGACCGGCATCTACTCGCGCGCGATGGCCGATCGCGGACTCCTCGACTTCGATCCGACCCTGCGCACCTGCGAGGATCGCCCCTGGACGTGGCGCCACCATCTCGAGTCCGACTCCTTCGCCGTGGTCGACACCGCCGGCCTGTGTTATCGCAAGGGCAGCACCACCTCGTTGACGGCGATCTTCGACGAACGTCAGCTCGACTTCATTCCCGCCTTCCGTTCGGTCTTCGCGATGCTCGAGACCGATCCGAGTCTCCGCCGCTTCGAACAGAAGGCCGTGCGCAACTTCCTCTCCATCCTCTACTTCCAGATCGTCAACCGTGGCTCATCGATGTCGCGGACCGTGCGCGAGCAGCTCAACCTCGGCGCCGTCAACACGCTGAAGAACATCGGCAACGACGTCATCGACCTCGCGCTGACGAACTACGGCGAACGCCGACTGCCCGTGATCGAACCGATCGTCAGGAGGGCCCGCTGATGACGCAGATCATCGAGATCTCGACCCAGTACCAGCTCGCGAACCTCTCCGCTCTCATCCGTTCCGGCCGCCTCGGTGATCGGGATGAGCGTCGCATCCTCGTGGTGGCGAACAATTCCTTCGCTCCGGAGCTGACCCCGGCTGCCGATGCCATGCCCGGCTCGGCGGGGCTGCTCGACGACTTCGATAGGGTCGTGGACTGGAACGCCACGATCTGGCCGAACCATCCGAAGGACTTCGGCATCTCCGGCGAACGCGCCCCGATCATGGAGCGCGCCCTGCGCCGAGAGTGGGACATCGATGATCACGAGCCGCTCGCACTCATCGTCGAATCCCTCCCCGGTCATCCCGCCGGGGCGCTCACGCAGATCTTCGCCACGGCTGACATCAGCGTCCATTCAGACGGTCTGATGAGCTACGGACCGATCCGCAACCCTCTGACCCTGCCCCAGTGGCAGCGACTGTCGACGATCTTCTACACGGACCTGCTGCCCGGCATCACCCCACGTCAACTCGCCGAGCACGCACCCGAACGGGTGGTGCTTCCGACCGCGGACCTCGCCGCGGTCATCGATGAGATGACCGCCGAGGTGGCCGACGAACTGAGAGCTGCCCACCTCGATGCGCCGATCGACGGCAGTGCGCTCGTCCTCGGGCAGTACCTCGCGCAGCTCGACCTCATCACGGCCGAGGAGGAGCTCGACCTGCACCTGCAGATGATCGATGAGGTCAAGGACGCAGGACTGTCCACGGTGATCTTCAAACCTCACCCCACGTCGGCGCGGACGACGATCGGACCGCTGCGCCGCCGCAGTGAGGAGCTCGGCCTCGACTTCGTCCTCGCCGAGGTTCCGCTGCTGGCCGAGATCGTCGTCTCCGCCACCCGTCCCGAACTCGTCGTCTCATGCTTCTCGACGGGACTGGCGACTGCGAAGGGACTCTACGGGTGTGAGACCGCAGCCATCGGCACCGCGGAACTGCTGGACGCGCTCGCGCCCTACCAGAACAGCAACCGCATCCCGCTGACCATCATCGACGCTCTCCACTCGGGCCGGTATGTGCTGCCGGGTGACCTCGCCGAGGTGGGGGCCGGGTCCGGCGCGACACGTGACCTCAATCCGCTCATCGATGCCGTCACCTACTGCATGCAGTCGACTTCGGCAGCCTATCTGCGGCAGAACGCGATCGACTTCCTTCACGGGGCGGTCGGCGGACCGGATATGAGGTACTTCAAGCGCAAACGGCTGACCAAGCTCGACCTGCCCGGTCAGCAGGACATTCCTCGGCACAGGAAGACCCTCAGTGCTGCGAAACAGCGCCTGGTCTCCCAGGCGAAACGCACCCAATACGTGTTGAAGGACTACGGCATCACCGTCGATGCATCGAAGCTGAGGAAGAATGGCTGAACTGCTGATGGCTGAGAAGACGTCGAACCCGAAGAAGATCAAGAAGTCGGCGCAGTCGACCGTGCCGGCCGCGGGGAAGGACCGCGACTCCGCGGGGAAGAAGAGCACGCGGCTGCTCTCGGTCGCCTTCGTCGAATCCCCGCTGCAGTTCCTCTCCGCGCTCGAATCCCACGAGCCGAACGAGGACCTGCTCATCAGGGCCAGGGCGAGCGCGAAGGGCATGGCCTCGTTCCTCGACGCCTTCGATCCCGCCTGGCTGCCGAAGAATGTGCGTCTCGAACGCGACGGCGCGAAGCCGGGAGTGCTGCGGAAGTCGGCCTTCGACCGGATCTACCTCGGAGATGCCTGCTCGGGCCAGGTGCACAAGGCCCTGGCATTGGCGTATCTGGAGCGCCGCATGCCCGAGGTCGTCATCCTCGACGACGGCCTGGCCACCTATTCGACGATCGAGATCCTCAGCGCCAAGCGCGGCCCCCTGGTGCGTCCCAGGCAGAAGCTCAAGGCCTCCCGCGCGGTGATGGCCGCCCACGTGGCCGATCGGCTGCGCGGTCTGGCGACAGTGGGCAAGCTGCGCTGGCACACCGCCCTTCCGGTGGCCAAACCGCTGCGCAAGGCGTTCCTCAAGGCCGGCGGCGAGATCACCCGCCACGGGTTCGAACACCTCCAGACGCTGCCCACCGGCGGCAGCCACCCACGTGACAATCCGGTCATCGGCTCGTCTCTGGCCGCCGACGGACTCATCGACGCCATCGCGTACCGGGCCTGGGTCGATGACATCATCGACGCCCACGGCTCGATCACCTACTATCCGCACCGTCGTGAGACCGAGGCCTTCCTCACCGACCTCGCCCGCGATGACCGGGTGCGGATCAAGAACCTCGGACTGCCCATCGAGCTGCGCCTGATCAACCTGCCCCCGCAGTCGACGATCCGCAGTCTGCCCTCGACTGCGGCGGTGTCCCTGGCCGTGCTCAACCCCGATGTCGACATCCAGGTCACCGAGATCCCGGCGAAGTGGTGGACCGGGGCCTCGCCGGATAGTCTGCGAAAGACCCTCAACTCCCAATCGGTCAAGGCAGATGACGATTCCTGATCCCACCGACCCACACGCCAGCGGACCCCTGCTGCCGCCGTCGCTGTCTGCCGCGCCGCCGCAGCCGTCGCATATTTCGCAGCGCACACGCGCGGACGACCCCCTTTCCCCCTCGGCCTTCGCGGACGGTCCCATGCGACCGCCGCGCCGATCGGCCGGTCTCGACCCCATCCGCATCCTCTCGGTCTCCGACAGCGAGTCCTACCTCAAATGGGCGACCCAGCTTCTGTCCGGCCTGCCGGATGTCGAGGGCCGCGTGTTCCTCATCGACAACCCGATCCTGCCGACCGCCGAGCAGATCGCCAATGCCGTCGCCGGGACCGCGTGGCAACACCGCGAGATCCCCGTCATCGCTCGCTCCGACCTCGCTCAGGTCATCGCTGACCACTCCCCCGACATCATCCTCGGTGCCGCGACCGGACCCATCGTCGCGCAGGTCTTCCTCACCGCGCACAATCGTGCCGACCGGCCGGCTCTGGTCTCGGGTCTGCCCGGCATGGGCCTGCCGGCCAGCGGCAAGGGCATGAATTATCGCCGGCTGATGGATGCGTTCATCGCGCATTCCTTCGCCGAGGTGACCGCCTACACCGAGGCCAGCGCCGAAGCTCAGGTGCCGTGTGAGGTCCTGTTGGGGCGCCTGCCGATGCTCCGTACGGAGGGCATCCCGCAGCTGACGACATCCACCATCACCGAGGCGGCCCCTCCGACGTCCGGTCCCGCATCGTCCCGTGCCCCGCACGCCGCCTCGTCTGCGGTTCCGCGTACCCTCGTGTTCGCCCCGCAGGCCAAGGTCCCAGCCGAGCGTGCCGAGCGCGAAGCGATCATTGCGGCACTCGCCGAGTTCGCCGACCGGAATCCGGAGTCGACGGCCGTGGTCAAGATGCGCTCGCGTCCCGGCGAGTTCGAGACCCATCACGAGCAGCATTCCTACTTCGCGATCCTCGCCGACTTCCGGACCCGCAGAGTTCCCGGTGCCGATCGCATCGAGCTGGGATACGGTCCGCTCAGCGAGTTCCTGAGCCCGGGATCGGCGTTGGTCACCGTGTCATCGACAGCGGCACTCGAGTCCATCGACCGCGGTGTGCCGACTCTGCTCGTCTCCGACTTCGGTTTCAGCGCCGAGCTGCTCAATGACGTCTTCGCCGATTCCGGTGCCACCGGAACACTGGCCGAGGTGGCCGCCGGGGACATCGGGTTTCCTGAGCCTGAGTGGCTGGCTGAGAACTACTTCCACCCTGACGACGGGCAGCTGCGTCGCAGTCTCGGACTCTTGGCCACTCGCGCTCGGGCCGCTCAGCTGCCGAATCGGCGGTCGGCCTCACTCAAACAGAAGCGTCTGCTCCTGCGCGCGGAGCTGCGCACCGTCACCCCGGCACCGATCATCAGCGCCTACCGCAAGCTCCGCTACGCCCGCTGACGCGATTGTCTCGAACCGAACGCCGAGACAACGGTTGAGCGCCGAAACCACGGTGCACACACAGTGGTCTCGGCGCTTAACCGTTGTCTCGACGGGGAATGCCGCAGAGCACTGAACTGGCCGACTGTGCTCAACCCCGGTCGTCGGGGACTCGGCTCGGCTCTTCCATGGGCACGACCACCTCGGCGTCGGGGGTCTGGTCTTTGAACACCCACGTCCGGTACGCGTAGAAGCGGAAGATCATCGCCAACCCGATGCCGATGACGTTCGTCGAGAGGTTATAGGTGAGCTGGTCGCGCATATCGAGTAAGTACCAGGTCACACCGAGCGGGACGACGGAGATGATCATGCCGACGAGGTTGACGACGACGAACAGGACCACGCCGCGCAGGTTCGAATGGGTGGTCCGGTCCCCGTAGGTCCAGAGTTTGTTGCCCATCCACACGACGATCATCGACAGGATCGTGGAGATGATCTTCGACTTGATCGGGCTGCCCTCGAGCAGAGCGGGGATCGGGCCGAGGCCGTAGGCGAGGACATTCGACAGCCCGACGTCGACGATATAGCCGAGCCCGCCGACGGTGAGGAACTTGAAGGCTTCCACCGCGAGGCGCCGGAGACGGACCGAGAATGACTCTTTCATAACTGAGGCCAGTCTATGACTCTAGGTTTCGGACTCGCTGGATGCTGCGCTCGGCGGTGTGGGAGCGTCCGTGCGACCTCTCCTCCACATCGACAGTGCGAGCACACAGGCGACGGTGACGGCCAGCGCCGGCCAGAAGGTGTACCGGAAATGGTTGGCCGGCACGATCGGGAAATACCCGAACACATAGCACAGCGCCGAGGCGGCCAAGGTCGTGATCTCGGGCCAGAAGGACCGCGCCCGCGAGTACGGTCGCCGGCCGCGTCCGTGCGAGCGGAAGGCGAGGCCGAGCAGCACGATGGCCGCCAGAGTCCAGAACCAGGGAGTGAACAGCATCGGGAACGTGCCCAGGGCGAAGTCCTCGACATAGGGGCGGACGATGTAGTCGGCCTTGGGGTCACCCTCGTCGAGGCCGGCCTTCGCCGCTTCGACGTGCCATTCGGCCGGCCAGTATTCGACCGCGGAGGTGAAGAAGTAGTAGGAGAACACCGACGCCCGGTATTCGACGTAGCGCAGCGGGTGAGTGATGACATGGTCGAGCCAGAGGCGTTTGAGTGCGTCCTGATGAGCGATCGGCGAGAAGTCCTCCCCGCTCTCGCCCTTGCCGTAGCAGTTCCAGTACGAGTCCCAGATCTCACCCTTCTCCAGGCACTTCTCGCGTGCGGTGCTGATGTGGTCGGTGAGTTCCTTCGGGGCACCCGCAGCCTTGAGCTCGGCATCAGGGACGGAGAACATCACATCATCGAGGAAGATCTGGGAGATCTGACCGGTCTTCTTCACGCTCGTCTGCGATTCGATGATCGCATCGGTGACCTTGACGCCTCCCCCGATGAGCACGAGCACGATGAGCGACGTTGCGACAATCAGGAATGGGCGGCGCTTCTGCGCAGGGCTCGTCACCGCGACCGAGCTCGCAGGATCGGCTGAACCGGCGGGCACGGCAACACTGCCCGACCGTCGACGTCGGTTCCGCCACGCACGGACCAGGCACCACCCGCCGTACACAGCGATCGGGACGACCGCGAACACGGCGTTCTTGCGCACCCCCACCGCGTAGACGAGGAGGACCAGCGCAGGAAGCCACAGCAGCCACGACTTCGGAACGAAGCGCGTGATCATGATGAGCACGATGCCGAGGAGAAGAGCCACAGCCATCTGCGTGTCCTTCCACAACGTCGTCATCTGCGACACGACCCAGGGAGTGACCATCATGCCCGGCCCTAAGAGCGACACCCACTTCGGTGCTCCTGACCGGTGAACGAGCACACCGATCGCCCACGCGGCTGCAGCCAGCAGCACGACCTGCAGCAGAAGCAGGCTGCCCTGCGCTCCGGTGACGGCCATGAGCATCCGCCATACCGCGCTCATCACCGGTGGATGCCAATCGGTGACCGGAGTCTTCCCGGTGGCCTGTAGGTACTGATTGGCGATGTCGACGTTGGCTCGACCGGGCCAGAACAAGCGCAGGAAGATCATCGACCATGCCACGACGAGCACTCCCAGCAGCAGATCCCACAGCAGTGGTCGCCGCAGCAGATCGGGCATCGATGAAACGGTGAGCCGTGACGATGACGTCAGCGTCTTCGTCCCCGGCTTCGGCGCCGGCATGGGTGAGTCGGCGTGAGGAGGATCCGGAAGATCATTCGTCGGTTGCAGTTCGGTCATGAAGCGAAGCGTGCCCGCACCTGCCGGTTCGGCTTCATCCGTGCCGGGTCGGCAAAGATCTCTGCCTCCGAAGTCGAGAACTCTCGGTCCGCGGGACCGGTCTGTCGCGGAGCCTGACGCTGCGTGAAGGGTCGTCCGGACACTGCGGGCAGGCTGAGGTAGACCAACCGGGAGGTCTCACGACGCGCTCGCCGCAGACCGTCCAAGGTCAGCCCCACACTGCCGAGCAGGAACGCCAGACCCATGAGAGCTGCGGCGAGGATCGCGGTCGGGAACCTCGGCACGAGTCCGGTCTGCCAGAACTCCCAGACCACAGGAAGACCGAAGACCAGCGACAGAGCCGCGAGCAGCACGGTGAGGGTGCCGTAGAACAGGCGCGGGCGCTCGTGCCTCACGAGCGCGGAGATGAGCCCGAGGATGCGGAACCCGTCCTTGAACGTCGAGAGTTTCGACTCGCTTCCGTCGGGTCGGTCGCGGAAGTCCACGGCCACCTCGGTGGTGGGAAGGCGCAGCGACATCGTGTGCACGGTCAGTTCGGTTTCGATCTCGAACCGGCGGCTGATCGCGGGGAACGACTTGACGAAGCGGCGGGAGAACACCCGGTAGCCCGAGAGCATGTCGGAGACCTCGGATCCGAAGAGTGCCCCGGTCAGCTGATTGAACATCCGGTTCCCCGCCTCATGGCCGGGCCGATACGAGGTCGTCTCCTGGTTGTCCTGACGCACACCGAGCACGTGGTCGTAGGGGCCCGAGATCAGGGTATCGATCATCTCGGGCAGGTGCGCAGCCTCGTAGGTATCGTCGCCGTCGATCATCACGTAGATGTCCGCATCGATGTCAGCGAAGGCGCGGCGGACGACGTTGCCCTTGCCCGGGACGTTCTCCTTGCGCACGATGGCGCCGGCCTCGGCGGCACGCTGCGAGGTGCGATCGCTCGAACAGTTGTCATAGACGTAGACCGTGATGCCGGGGACGGCGGCTTTGAGGTCGCCGACGACCTTCGCGACGGTGATCTCCTCGTTGTGGCAGGGAACGATCGCCGCGATCCTCACGGTCGTCTCTTGCATACCCAGTCCCATCGTCGTTCGTGTGCGCCGGCCGAGCCGATCTCGGTGCGCAGTTCTGCCGATTCCACTGGTCTACGCCTCGGACATGGACTGCGGGTTACGGAATGGGAAATTGCAATGCACCTTCCCCTGAGCATGCACCGACAGCTCGGATCCGCCTCGGCGAGTATGTGCTTGGTCACGATCACGGCGTTGTGCGTCGATTTATGACATCCGCATGTGAACATCCTGGAATTCCTTGGCATCCTGAATCGTCGGCCCTACTCGACCGTAGGCCGCCCCATCCCCTTTCATTCGCCGTCCACCACCGTGCGCGGCGCTGACCAACCACACGAGGAGGCGCCTGTGATCGAACTGCGCGCACTGCGGAAGGCGTTCGGAGGCACCGTCGCCCTGGAGGAGATCGACCTCACGGTCCCTGCCGGAGAGATCCACGGCGTCGTCGGCCGCTCGGGCGCCGGCAAGTCCACGCTCATCCGCTGCCTGACCGGACTCGAGAGCCCCACCTCGGGCACGGTGTCCATCGACGGCGTCGATCTGACGAACCGGTCCGGGGCCGGTCTGCGCGAGGCGCGCCGCAACATCGGCATGGTCTTCCAGCACGTCAACCTCCTCGATTCGCGCACCGCGCTGCACAACGTCGCCCAGCCGCTCAAGATCGCCGGAGTCGGCAAGGCCGATCGCCTGGCCAAAGCCCGCGAACTCCTCGACTTCGTCGGCCTCGGGGAGCGCGTCGACAACTACCCCGCTCAGCTCTCCGGCGGACAGAAGCAGCGCGTGGGCATCGCCCGGGCGCTGGCCGCAGAGCCGAAGGTGCTGCTGTGCGATGAGCCCACCTCGGCACTGGATGCCTCGACGACCGATCAGATCCTCAGCCTCATCCGCTCCCTGCGCGATCGCCTGGGCATCACTGTCCTCATCATCACCCACGAGATGTCCGTGGTCCGCGAGATCTGCGATTCCGTGACACTGCTCGCCGACGGCCGCGTGGCCAAGACAGGGAAGCTCGCCGAGGTGCTCTCCGAGCCCAGATCGGCACTGGCCAAGGACCTCGTCCCCCTGCCCCCGGTCGGCCTCGCCGATTCGGACGGCCGCCTCGTCGAAGTCTCCCTGGCCGGCACCGACCTGCCCACCGTGCTCACCTCCGCACAGAAGGCCGGAGTGAGCGCCGAGGCGATCCTCGCCGGGGCTGTGGAGACGATCGAAGGCCGTCAGATCGGCCGGCTGCGTTTCACCGTGACGTCGACTGACCAGTCGAAAGGCCTGATCAGCGCGCTGAAAGCCGATGGAATCCATGCGGAGGAGGCTGCCTGATGAACGATCCCACATGGTTCGACAACCCCGCGATCACCGATCAGATGTGGCCCGCGACCATCGAGACGCTGCTGATGACCGCCTGGTCGACCGGGCTCGCCGTCCTCTTCGGACTGCCGTTGGGCATCTGGCTGTTCACCGCTTCCAAGGGCGGACTGAACTCGAACCAGTTCGTCTACCGGGTGCTGTCCTTCATCGTCGACATCACCCGTTCGATCCCCTTCATCATCCTCATCATCGCCCTCATCCCCTTCGCCCGGTTCGTCGTCGGATCGGCGCTCGGCTGGCAGGCGACCGTGGTGTCGCTGACGATCGGGGCGATCCCGTTCTATGCCCGCCTGGTCGAGAACTCCCTGCGTGAGGTCTCCGAGGGCAAGGTGGAGGCGGCCCTGATGATGGGCGCCTCGAACGGGCAGGTCATCCGCCAGGTCTACGTCCCTGAGGCCAAGCCCGGTCTCATCGGTGCCGCCACGGTCACCTCGGTGACTCTGGTGTCCTACACCGCTATGGCCGGTGCCGTCGGCGGCGGCGGACTGGGAGCGCTGGCGATCTCCTACGGCTACCAGCGCTACCAGGCGGACACGATGATCGCCTGCATCATCGTCCTCGTTCTCATCGTCACGCTCATCCAGTTCATCGGCGATCGGCTGGCCCGCGCGGTCGACCACCGCTGAGCCGCCTCGGCGGTGTGGCTGGCGATCACCGAGTTGATAGTGGCAAAAGGTCGGCGAATCCCGTATAGATCAGACATTTCGCAACTATGAACCGGCCTCTGACCACTGCCTTCCGGCGATCGTCCCTCATCCACCGCTCCACGACACACACAACACATCAAGGAGAACCATGAAGACCAAGCTCATCGCGATCGCGGCCAGCGCGACCCTGCTGCTCTCGGGCTGCGGACTCGTCGGCGGCGGCAATGATTCCGTCGGAGAGAAGGACGGCGACCTCACGAAGCTCGTCGTCGGTGCGACCCCCGTGCCGCAGGGTGACATCCTCAACTTCGTCCAGGAGAACCTCGCCGAGGACGCCGGCCTCAAGATCGAGGTCAAGGAGTACACCGACTACACGCTGCCGAACAAGGCGCTCAACGACGGTGACATCGACGCGAACTACTTCCAGCACAAGCCGTACCTCGATTCCGAGGTCGAGGGCCAGGGCTATGAGATCACCGGCTTCGAACCCATCAACCTCGAGCCCTTCGCGCTGTTCTCGAAGGACATCAAGGACGTGGGTGACATTCCGAAGAACGCGAAGATCGGCATCAACAACGATCCGTCCAACCAGGGCCGGGCACTGAAGATGCTCGAGGACGCGAAGCTCATCACCCTCAAGGACGGAGTCGACGCGGTCGATGCGAAGCTCTCCGACGTCGAGGACAACCCGAAGAACGTGAAGTTCGTCGAGGCCGACGCGGCACAGCTGGCTCGCACCCTCGAGGACGTCGACGCCTCGGTGATCAACGGCAACAACGCCCTCGAAGCCGGCCTGAGCCCGGCCAAGGACGGCATCCTGCTGGAGAAGGCCGAGGACAACCCGTACGGCAACTTCCTCGCCGCCCGCACCGAGAACAAGGATGACGAGAACATCAAGAAGCTCGACGAGCTGCTCCACTCCCCCGAGGTGAAGAAGTTCATCGAGGACAAGTGGTCCGACGGATCGGTCCTCCCCAGCTTCTGACCCCACTATTGCTACCTGACGGCGGCCCAGCAACCTCGCGCGAGGTTGCTGGGCCGCCGTCAGGTTGTATGGGGAGATGCAGACCGCCGTGACGAACCGTCGCACCAAACAGGACACAGCGGGTTCCCTCGTCGAAGACGGTCCCGTCGAGACTCTCGCCGTGATGATCCCGCCGAGGCGGTCCCTCACCTCAGCAGATCATGAAGGGCACGAGCCGCGGCGCCGAGAGCAGCCTCGGCGGCGGGTTGAACCGATGCGGGATTGCTTGATTCGCTGAGCACGACGATGGCGATCGACTGACCGTCGGCGTGGTCGACGACGCCGATCTCGTGCCTGAGGTGGAGCAGTGTCCCGGTCTTCGATGACCACCGAGCCGAATCGGACATGAGGTCGGGGGCGAGGCGATGGCGAACGACATTGCCGGACATCAGCTCCCGCAGCCGCGCGGCGACGCCGTGGTCGAGCCTTGCGGGGCGCCACACCTCGGCGAGGAGACCCAACAGGCCGCGTGCGGTGGCGGAGTTGGCGCGGGAGACGTCAAGCTGCCAGATCCGGTGACCATCGCCGTGGGTCGGCCCCGCGGTCGCCAAGTCGTAGGCAAGGTGTGCTTCGGTTCCGTCCAGGCTCTCCAGCGGCGTCATGGTCAGCGCGTCGAGCCGGTGCCGGATATCGATGTCCCGCAGCCCCAGAGCATCGAGATCCTGCTCGACCTCAGTTGCGGGAACAAGGTCGAGCAGTGCATCGGCGGCAGTGTTGTCGCTGAAGCATACGGCCAAGGTAAGCAGATCCTCGAGCGCGATCCGCGCCGGGTGCCGAAATCGTGCCGCACTCGTCGGGCTCGCGGATCCGGCAGCAGCCGGTTCTACTCGGACCTGCTCGTCGGCGGCGAGGTCCCCCGCCACGATCCGGTTGAGCACTGCCAGCGCGATCGGCACCTTGACCAAGGACGCCAGCGGCAGCGCTCCGTCGGGCGAGAGCGCAACCTCAGCATTCGTATCAAGATCACGGGCGATGATTCTGGCGCGAAGACCCGCGTTCTCAAGCTCTGCTCCGGCCGCTCTGACGACCTTCTTCCGCCCGATCATGGCGCTTCCCCAGTCGATCGTGCGATCTGCGGGCCCTGCGCCGAGGCGGCCCGGCCTGTTCGCGCATGCGTCCTCACCGTCGCCGAGCCTCGTCGTCTCGGGCCTGAGACGATCGATCCGCCGAGGCAGTCAGCGAACTCCTCGGCGAAGTCGGCAAGCAGGGCTATGTCTTCGTCCGCTGCGGCCGCCAACGTATAGCCCCGAGAGATGGTCGGGTCGATGAGCGGTACCCAGGGAAGTTCGAGTTCCGCGGCTTCGGCTTCGCTGCAAAGCAGCAGGTCACCCTCACTGAGCACCGCGGCGACTGCGTCGGGATCTGAGGTGTCCACGACGACTTGGTAGGGAAGCAGGCCCGCGGTCTCGGCGCATCGCCGGATCCGGTCGCGGATGTGTGGGACGTTGTCCTCGCTCGTCAGTCGCAGGCGTCGACCTGCGAGTTCGAAGTCGTCACCGGGGACCCGCGAACGGGATCTCCTCAGATCAGCGATACGCACAGGAGCCATCAGGGGAGAGCGATGAGCACATCCCAACGCGACGGCCCATGTGCCTTCGTCCGCGGGAACGGCTCGCAGCAACGCGCGCACTCTTCTCCCAGCGAGATCGTCGGCTCGCTGGCCCGGCGGTACGGAGTGGAAGTCGACCCGCAGTCCCCTGTCTTTCACCGAGGCGGCCAACACCGCAAGGTTCCGTCTGGAGCAGGCCGTCGGAACCGCCAGGGAGATCGGCCGCAGCTTCGCGCTGTCGGCGTCGAGCATCATCTCGTCGGCCAGTTCGACGAGGCGGGTCGCCGAGGCGAGCATGTCACGCCCGAACGGAGTGAGGCTGACTCCGCGTCCGGTCCGTTCGAAGAGACGCGCACCGAGCTGCTTCTCGAGTCCGGCGATGCGCCGGCTGGCCACCGGCTGCGGGATCCCGTTGGCGGCAGCACCAAGTGTCATGCTGCCGAGTTCGCTGACGGCGGTGAATGTTCGGCACGCGTTAACCAGGTCCATCACCTCATGATATGCGTTGCTGATATGGCAGCTGATGTTCGAGTCTTCGACTGCATGACGAGAACGGAGAAGGATAGTCAGCACCGAGCATTGCGAGCTCGTCGACAGTGAGACCGCTCCTGTCCGAACGCCCAATCCCACAGCGACTGACCAGGAGAGAACGGAACGAATCGATGAACATCCGAGCACTGCAGATTCTTGCAGCGTCGACGGCGACGGTTCTGGTCGCCGCCGGCTGCGCTTCAAGCGAGGCACAACCAGCGGACGAGTCCGGTTCTTATACCGACGCGGCGCCAGCGGTCACGGAGGATTCCGCTCACCGGCAGCTCGACAATCAACTCAAGGCCCTCGAAGACCGCTACGACGCGAGAGTCGGAGTCAGCGCTGTCGACACGGCGGACGGCACTACGGTCGGCCATCGGGGAGATGAACGCTTCGGCTTCGCCTCGACTCTCAAGGTGTTCGCGGTGGCCGAGCTCCTCGACCGCACGACGCCGAAGCAGCTCAAAAAGAACGTGACGTGGACACAGGACGATGTCGACGAAGCCGGTTGGACGCCTGTGACCGGCAAGCACGTCGATGACGGTCTTCCCCTGACCGACATCGCCGAGGCCGCGCTGCGAGTCAGCGACAACGCCGCGATGAACATCGTGCTCGATGAGATCGGCGGTCCCGAGGGTCTCAATGCGGCGCTGGAAAACGAGGGAGATGCAACCACTGAGATCGTCGACGAGGAGCCTGGTCTCAACGTCGTCACCCCCGGACGCACCGACAACACCACGACTCCGGACGCTCTTACAGCAGATCTGAAAGGACTGCTCGATCCCCGACGGCTGTCGACCGATGACAGAGACCAGCTGCTGGAATGGATGTCGGACAACGAGACCGGAGATCCCCTCATCCGTGCCGGGGCTCCCGACGGGTGGAGCGTCAAGGACAAGTCTGGCCACTCCGACACGATTCAGAACGACATCGCCGTCGTGACACCTCCGGGCGAGGACCCGATCGTGCTGTCGGTGCTCACCGAAGCGAAGGACCCAGATTCCGGAGCGGCGCTCGTCGCTGCCGTCGCCGAGGCGGTGCTCGACGGGTTCCGCTGACATCCGCTGACTCCACGGACAGCCGCCGACCTGATCGGCGCAGTCGGTAGAGTTACGAGCATGACCGCATCTCTTACCTTTGCCGATTCGATTCTCATCAATGCTGATCCGAATACCGTCTATGCAACGGTCTCAGACGTAACACGAACCGGCGAGTGGTCGCCGATCTGTCGTGAGTGCTGGTGGGACGACGGCGACGGGCCACAGGTCGGCGCCTGGTTCACCGGACGCAACGTCACTGCGGACCGCGAATGGGAGACTCGCAGTCAGGTCATCGTCGCCGATGACGGACGTGCGTTCGGGTGGAGCGTGGGACCCGGCCGGGTTCACTGGACCTACCGCGTGGAGGCAGTGGACGGTGGCACTCGGCTCACCGAGTCGTGGGAGTTCCTCCCCGAAGGTCAGGAGTTCTTCGTCGAGAAATACGGGGACCGGGCTGACGAGCAGGTCGCTGAGCGCACGGCGGCGGCGAGGAAGGGCATCCCTGAGACCCTCCGCGCGATCAAGAGGGTCATCGAACAGCAGGACGAGATCTCAAGGAGGAGAGCATGAGCACGATCGGATTCATCGGAGTCGGAGAGATCGCCTCGGCGATGGTCGAGGGTCTGAGCGCAGGCACCGCCACTGAAGACGGCGGCCGGGCTGAGAACGGCCTGCGGTTCGCTCTCTCCCCGCGCAATGCCGACCACGCACGTCATCTGGCCGGCACAATTGGGACCGCCGAGGTGGCCGCAAGCAATCAGGAGGTCGTCGATCGCAGCGACCTCATCGTCCTCGCAGTCCTGCCTCAGCAGGCTGCCGACGTCCTCGACGACCTCGACATTCCGGCGGAGAAGACCGTGGTCAGCGCAGTTGCCGGAGTCTCCACCGACGTACTGGCAGACCATCTGCCGAACTCACCGAGGGTCGTGCGGATCATCCCACTCCCAGCCGTCCGTGAGCGCATGGGCGTGACGGCGATGTACCCCGCCGACCACGATGTCGAGGCCCTCCTCGACCTCCTCGGCGGGTCGGTCACTGCCGAGGACGAGACGAAGTTCAGCACCCTGTCCGCAGTCACCGCAACGATGTCGGCACACTTCGCGTTCCTGCAGACGATCACCGCGTGGCTGGTCGACCGGGGCTGGGACCAGGCCGATGCCGACCACTTCATCCGCGGTCAGTTCGTCGGTCTCGGCACCACTCTCGACCAATCCGAGGCCCCGATCGCCGACCTCGTCGCCGCCCACGAAACCCCGGGCGGCCTCAACGAGCAGGTCAACCGGGACTGGATGGACGAGACGAACCGCGCGAACCTCGCAGCGACGCTCGACGCCGTGTTCGAACGAGTGACCAACGCCGACTGACCGCTAATTGCTACGTGACGGCGGCCCAGCAACCTGGCGCGAGGTTGCTGGGCCGCCGTCGGGTAGCAATTGGGTCAGAAGAGGCCGGTGATGTTGCCGTCCTCGGTGACGTCGATCTTCAGCGCTGACGGTTCCTTCGGCAGGCCGGGCATCGTCATGATGTCACCGGCGATGACGACGACGAAGCCGGCTCCCGCCGAGAGCCTCACGTCTTTGACCTCGATGATGTGGCCTGTCGGAGCCCCGCGCAGACTCGCATCCGTCGACAGCGAATACTGGGTCTTCGCGATGCACACGGGCGCGTCTCCGTACCCCTCCTCGGTGAACTGCTTGAGCTTCCGCTTCACCGCGGTCGGCAGATCGACATCGGCAGCTTGGTAGATCCGCTGGGCGATGGTGCGGATCTTGTCTTCCAGCGGCTGGTCGAGCTCGTAGCTGAACCTCGCCGAGGCCGCCCGCGAGGCAGCTCCCGACGCCGAGGCGGTCGTTGCCGGAGGTGCTTCGGCGTCCCCGGCGGCCACGCCCCCGACGAAGAGTGAACCGTCTTCGACAGCAGGTCCGGCCGTACCGTCGCGCCCACCGGCCCGAGCCCCAGCGCCCGCACCACCAGCCGCCTCAACCACAGCCTCGGCGAGCGCCAGCGCACCCTTGCCTCCGTCCGCCCAGTGTGTGGACTCAACAGCCGCAATCCCCAACCCCCTCAAGTGCGAAATCGCCGCTGCCATCTCCTCATCGGTGTCCGTGGGGAACCGGTTGAAGCACACCACCGGGGTCAGCCCGTAGATCTCGCGCAGGTTCTTACAGTGCAGCTCGAGGTTGCTCATCCCCTCGATCACGGCTGACTCATTCGTTGAGTTCACATCGGCAACGTCGACCCCACCGTGATACTTCAGTGCCCGCAGGGTCGCGACGACGACCACGGCCGAGGGCCAGATGCCCGCGGTCCGGCACTTGATGTCGAGGAACTTCTCGGCCCCGAGGTCCGCACCGAACCCGGCCTCCGTGACGACCCAGTCCCCCAAGGCCAACCCGGCCTTCGTGGCCAGCAGACTGTTGCAGCCGTGCGCGATATTCGCGAAGGGCCCGCCGTGGATGAACGCCGGCGAATGCTCGAGCGTCTGCACGAGGTTCGGTGCCAAGGCATTGCGCAGCAGCGCGGTCATCGCGCCGGCCGCACCGATGTCTGCCACGGTGATCGGTTCGCGGCCGCGGCTGTGCGCCAGCACGATCCGACCCAGCCGCTCCTTGAGGTCCGCCAACGAGGTGGCCAGGCAGAACACCGCCATCACCTCGCTGGCGACGACGATGTCGAAGGCGTCCTCGCGGGGCACTCCCCCGTTGAGTCCGCCGAGCCCGATGACCACCCCGCGCAGCGCGCGATCGTTGAGGTCGACGACCCGGCGGATGTGGATGCGCCGCGGGTCGACGTCGAGCACGTTGCCGAAGTGGATGTGGTTGTCGAGCATCGTCGCGGCGAGGTTGTTCGCCGCGGCAATGGCCGCGAAATCGCCGGTGAAGTGGAGGTTGATGTCCTCCATCGGCACGACCTGTGCGTATCCGCCGCCGGCCGCCCCGCCTTTCATCCCGAAGACCGGGCCCATGCTCGGCTCCCGCAGAGCGAGCACGGCCTTGCCGACTTCGGGCTTCGACCGGGCGAGTTCGTTGAGCCCGTCGGCCAGTCCGATGCTCGTCGTCGTCTTACCCTCCCCGGCCGGGGTCGGGCTCATGGCCGTGACGAGGATGAGCCGGCCATCATCGGTGCCGGCCGCAGCCTCATCGAGGACGTCGATCGGCACCTTCGCCTTCGTCCATCCGTGGGGAATGATGTCCTTCGCGTCGAGACCGAGTCCGGCGGCGATGTCGACGATCGGATCGAGCTCGGCGCTGAGCGCAATATCCATATCAGTGGTCATAAGGCCATCATGCCGCTTATGGTCCGTTTTGTGACCACCCCCGAACCGAGAATTCGTGCAATGTGCACTGGGCCCCGTGCACCGAAGCAGCCCCTCGCCGAGGTGGCCCTCCAGTGCATGCCCTACTGAGCATTTCGCGGTGTACCGCCTCAGAGTCCATCCACGCTCAAGGACCGAGCAGCGCCAACGGAATCACCGCAACCCCGTCGGGACGACGGTAGGCCGACTCGCCCGTAGTTATGACCACTCGATTGACCAGTCGATCCCCGACCTTCTTCGCCAGCCAATTGAGATGTCGCACGTCGGAGTCGCCGACTGTTGCGGCCAGTTTGACCTCAATGGCCACAACGCGTCGATCTTCACTCTCGACGAGACGATGAGGTCGATCTCGCGGTCGGTGTCCCTCGTCCTCAAGTGTCCCACCCGTGCTTCGGCTGCTTCCGCGTAAACCCGCACACTCTGAGTCACCAGCGATTCGAACAGCGCTCCGAGCCATGTACGAGTCGCAGCCGCGGCTCTTTGTCCGTCTCCTTTGAGCAGGCCGCTTTGACCGACCCCGCTCAATCTTGCGGCGATGGCTGGATCGACAAGGTGATGCTTCGGGGTTCTGGTGAGCCGCTTGAGCGGATTGAATCCCGGGGTCCATGCAGGCGGCGGGTCGAGGATGAAGAGCCGTTGCAGATGCTCTCGATACGAGTGGACTGTATTTCGCGCAGGTTTGTCAGCCTCTCCGGCCGTCGCCGCGTCAAGAATCTGTGTGAAGTTTGCATCGGTCGACGTTGCGGCCCCGCAGGCTGACAGCCACGACCTCAGCGTGTCAGGTCGTTTGACCTCGATTCCGTTGTCGGGCAGTTCCTTTTCCACGATCCGCGAGACGTAACTGTCGAGCTGAAGGCGGCGGGCTCTGGCAGGCAACTGCCTGATGTCGGGAAAACCCGAAGCGAGTATCTCTTCGGTGTATTGCGACAGCCGGATCGGCGATTGCCCACCAATCGCAAGCTCTGCATCGCGCAGGAGCTCCGACAGGGAAAACGCTGGGTTCGCATAACTCTCGCTCGGCCAGCGACAGAGGACGCATGGTCATCGTGACGATACGGCCTGCTCCGGAATGGATTCGCGCGTTCGGTGCCACGCCCGCCGACCCCGCAAATAGGAACCGACCGCCGGAAGAGTCATCATCAACGGCGGTTCGAACCCTGTCCCAGACCTCCGGCACAAGTTGCTAACCGTCGATCAGGACCGGCGTAGGAATATCGACAATGTGATCGTAATCGGCCACAACGACTTCTCGCTGGGCAGGTCGATTCAGTGACAGAACAGACCGCACACGCTGTGTCGCCGTTGTTGTCTTGCCCACGCCCTTAGCACCCTCTACAGCGATCGCCGACAGGGGCGGAAAGACCTCATCCAGAACGGAGTCAATGATTCGCCTGCTGTATGACATAGACCGAATCCACCACCTGATTGAGCAGATCGCGGTATTTCTATTGAGCAGATCGCGATGTTCTCACTGAGCATCTCGCAATCCTGTCCAGTCTCACCACTCTCAGCTCGCCCCGCGTACTCCGAGCATTCCAGGAACCGAGTCATCAGGTCATGCCGGCACCCGCGGACGTGGAGGAGGAAGGTCTCGGCGGTTCCGAGAGCCGCACGTTGGCGACGGATCGCATCGATGCGGGCTTCGATGATCACGGCACGACCAGCCTCGCCGCGGTGAAGGATCGCCCTGATCTCCGCGAGACTCATCCCCACACTTTGGCAGGACAGCACGATCCGGCCCCTGCTCACGTGCTCGTCCGAATAGTCTCGATGCCCCGCACCCGTCCGGTCGGGCACAACGACGCCTTCGTCTTCCCAATGCCGCAGTACGTGCGTGGCCACCCCGAGTTCGCGTGCTGCCTCACCGATCTTCATCCGCCTATCATGCCGTCTTGACTTCAGGTGAACCTGAAGTTCTAGGTTCGAGACATGGACGACCACGACACCACCTCGCAGTCCCGCCGTATCACTTTGAGCGACGGCGCCGAGGTGGCCACCCGGATCATCGGCCCCGACCGACACTCTCCCCTGAGCACACCGCACCCATCGTCGACCGCCTCGTCGAAGTGCGATGTCCAGTCCGCATCGGGTGGGGTGAGAACGATCCGTGGATTCCCGTCGAGCAATCCTCCTGTCGCCTGGCTCGCCTGCTGCCAGCAGACCCCAGCCTCACTCACTTCCCCGGTGCCGGGCACGTGGTGGCTTTCGAGGCGCCGTCGGATCTGACGACGGATCTCAAGGACTGGTTCTCCGGCCAATTCCTCACTGACGAAGGGGGCAGTTGAACACTCGGGCACGGCCGTGGGTTCATCAATGAGACGATGGTCCCATGCATTCGTTCGGGGCCCATGTCACCGACGTCTGAATCATCGTCGAATCGACATCTCCCGGAAACAGCCAAACCAACCGCACAAAGCAGGACCCAGTGTTCACCAACATCTTTCTCAACGGAACTGTCGGCGTCGGAAAATCGACGACAGCGGACGAGATCGCCGTCATTCTGGCTGAGGCCGGAGTGCCGCACGCTGTGATCGATCTCGATGGTCTGCGCCGCAGCTGGCCCTGCGAGGAACATGACCCCTTCGACCACGAGATCGAGATGCAGAATCTGTCAGCTGTCGCGTCCAACTACCGCGCAGCCGGCGCCGACGTGATCGTGCTCGCTGGCGTGCTCGAGGACAGAGATGAGATCCCCAGGTACCGAGCCGCCTGCGGTGGTGGTCCCATGGCCGTCTGCCGGATCACCGCTGATGAAGGCGTTGGAGAAGCACGGCTGCGTGGACGCCATGGAACTTCGGATGACGAATTGAAGTGGCACCTGGCGCGGTTCAAAGAGCTTTCGTCGATCATCGACGAAGCTGGTGCCTTCGACGCCGTCTTCGACTCGACTGACAGGAACGTGCGAGACGTCGCTGTCGATGTCATCAAGCACTCGAATCCGGGCTTGCTGGAGCGCATTGACGCGCCGGAGGACTAGGCGAGGTCGCCGAACACGGTCTGCGGTGATCCGTCCGCCGATTCGCCAGCATGGTTCATCTCACATGCCTGGATTCCAGCTGATCTCATCCACGGGAATGCCTCTGCAACCATGGCCACGACTGGAGCCGATCAGTCACCGTTCCGAGAAATTGCCCAGGAGTGAGGCGAAGGGCGGAATCTCGAAGAGACACCAGGAGGGGGTTCGCCGTCTGTGCAACGCGACTGGCAACACGTGATCGTCTCCAGATCGACCGTGTCCGGGGTCCGCGCAGCTCCGAGTACGCTGCCAGTGCCGTGTCGACCTGACCTGTCGACGCACGATACAGCAAGCAGACCAGAGTAGCCGCGTCCTCGATCGCCTGCCCAGCTCCTTGACCGAGATTGGGTGTCATAGCGTGAGCGGCGTCTCCGATGAGCACTGTCCGTCCACGTGAGAAGGAACGGAGCGGGGCAGCGAGGTCATAGATGTCGTGACGGAGAATGTTTTCGGCCGACGTCGCTCTGATGCAGTTCCCAACTGTCCTATGCCATTCGGTGAACAGGTGCCGTACGACTTCACGTTCATCAGCGAAGTCAGAGCCTTCTCGGATATTTCGCGTCCCGAACCAATAGATGCGCCCGTCCCTCAAGGGAACGATCCCGAAAATCTGGCCAGGCCCCCAGGTTTCTCCTGCTTCACCTCCGATATCGACCGGATCGGTACTCACTCCTCGCCATGCGGTGAACCCAGCGTAGCGAAGGCCCGGGTCAAGACCGATAGCGCTGCGACTGCGGCTGCGTATTCCATCGGCTGCGATGACGAGGTCGAATTGCTCACTCTGCTCGCCGAGCGTGACAGTCGGAGAGCCGTCTGAGGAAACAGTGGCATGGGCTCGGAGTCTCAGAGTCTCGGGCTCGAGCTGACGCAGGAGTGCACCATGCAGGTCCGCGCGGTGAACACTGCGCATCGAAGCGACCGTCGATTGTGGGAGTGTCAGGAGCCACTCTCCAGAGGGGCGTCGGTGACCAGCACGAATTCTGGCTATATCACTGCTCGACACGTCTCTGACCGCCTCGCCGAGACCCAGCAGGTCCAGAGCGGCGAATGAATTGTCGAAGAGCGTGAGCCCTGCACCGATGGAGGTTGCGTCCGCTCGCTGCTCGTACATCATCACGTCGTGGCCACTCTTCTGAAGTCCGAGACCGACGGTGAGTCCAGCGATTCCGGCTCCGATCACGGCAATCCGCATCTTCTCTCCTTCAGTGAGATCGACAGCGATCAGTCGGAGAATGAGATGCTGGTGCCGAGTTCACGCGCGATCGCCCAGTCATTGATCCAGTCGAGAATCGGCAGATCCCAAAGGTATGGGGCTCCGAGCTCGAACACCACAGTCTGTCCCGAAGAAGAACGAGCAGGCTCATGGTCCAGCATGACGTCTGCGAGTTCGACAGCTTCGGAGGGCATCGTCGGTGGAGCCTGACTGAGGAATCCGCTGGAGAACCCTTGTGCGATGAGCTCAGGGTGCTGTCGTGTGGGTACAACGAAGCGTGCACCGAGGCTGAGGAGGTTCATACCCGATCCGGTCATCGTGACGAAGAGACTTCCAGGGCTGACTGCCTCGGGCCGCGGCAGAGCAGGTTCTCCCGGGTGATAGCGACCCGCGGCCGTGATGACGTCGGAGCCGTCGACGGCGGCATCGACGGTCGGGGCCGCGGTGACGGGAACTGAAAGAGATCGGCCGACCTCCTCTGCAAACCGTTCTCGGTTGGATTGCGTCGGGCTCCAGACTGTGATCGCTTCGAGCTGCGGCATCACTTGGGAGATCGTGCGCACATGGCTGTGCGCCTGTGCGCCGCTGCCAAGGACAGTCAGCCTGCTGGCACACTCTGGTGCCAGATGACGCACACCCACTGCTGCTGGAACCGCGGTCCGCAACTCGTTGAAATCGTCAAGACAGATGAGTGTCTCGACCTCGCCGGTCTCACGGCTGATCCGGATACCGAGACGGGCGTTCTGCCGTGGGCCCTCATGGACCCGCGGGAAGAGCCTGAGGCTTGCCCCTGTGGAACAGGAGGTGAACTGGTTGGCCAGCTCGTCGCCGTTGGGAAGCTTCACACCCGTGAAGGTTGTTTCGCCGGCGTCGCCCAGATGGCTTCGGATGAGCGAACCCTCAAGTCTGTCGATGGCCTCGTTCAACAGTCCGATGTCCGACGACAGCTCTCTCAGGTCGGATCGAGTCAGCAGATTCGGCATGGTGGTTCCTTTCATTCTGTTTGATGGAGACGGATTCGTGGTCACGATTCCGCGTCGGTGCCTGTCGTTTCGACGTTCCGTGGACCGGTCACCTCGGCCGCAGAGAGCCCCGCCCGTTTGGTGATCTTGTCGAGCTTCCTCGCCAGAGAGCACATCGCAGATCCAGCATGATTCGTCATATGCTCATAGGCACCTAATGCCGCAATGGCGACGTCGAGGAGCTCGTTTTCGACATCGGTCTGTGAATGCGTCACTCCCTTGCGCGGGTTCTGACCGGTCATACCGATATAGGCAGCGACAGCTTCGCCGGCTTCTTCGATGGTCTTCGCAATCCGCCCCCACGTCACGGCCTCCGGGTCACGATCGGCGTTGTCCTCGTCGATCCACTTCGACAACGCGGTCAATTCTGCATCGATCTTCGTGAACTGCGAGCAGTCGCTGCCTGCAGTCGCGGTGGTTAGCCGACTCGACATGGTGTCAGTATCGGCATTCTTGGTTGCGGTAAACGTGATGACCCTGTTGACTGCAGCCCTGGCGAGGATAAATGGGTCGGATGCCGCGACGCTCGCGACCTCCTCTTTGCTTATGCCGCGGGCCAGGATCACTCCCCCGGAACGAGGCTGTTTGGGCCCTGAACTGACAAAAGTCCCCGTCCTGAAGTGCTCATCGAGCCATTCCCGATGGTCGGGCAGCAATCGGTCGATGCGAGCCATCTCGCTGATGTAGTCGATGTCGATGATGAACAGCAGATCGTCGCTGCTGCCTGTATCAGTCGTTGTCGTTTCGGTTGGCATCTGAATGGTCCCTTTCTCGGTGAGGCCGGTCGGATGTGAGCATTGTCGATATGACGATCATGAGGACGGAGAACGGGATGAGTGCGACCAGAGGCGCGCGATGTCCAAGGGCTTCGGCGACCTGATTGAGGACCGGAATGAAGACGCTGCCGATAGTCGTTGAGGAACCGAGGATGATCGCAGACACCGCAGCTGTATGGTGAGGCATTGCTTTCATCGCGATGAGCAGCTGCGGCGCATAGGCCAGGTAGAGCGCAGCGCCTAGAGCAAGCGCAAGGAACGGCACCCATGTGGCGTCACCTGCCAGTCCGAGGAAGGTCGCGCATGCGGTTGATGCGACCCCAGCGATGATCATCGTGCGCTTCAGACCGATACGGGCGCCGACCCAACCTCCCACCAGAGTTCCGACGACTCCCCCGGCACCGAAGAATCCGAGACCTCTGCTAGCAGTATCGAGCGCGATTCCGAAACTGAAGTGCATGGTCAACGGCAGGAACGTGTTGATGCCGAGAAATACGGTTGACCACAGGCAGGCCGACACAACCGCCAGGACGAACATGCGGTTAGGGCGAAATCGCCTTTGGGCCTTGGTGCTGTGCGGAAGGCTGTCCGTTGGAGACGTTCGATTGGCCAGCAGGCAGAGCAGTGAAACGAGCACTCCAGGAACAGCGATGACCACGGCCATCAGCCACGAGGCATGGACGAACTCTGGCCGAAACAGCAGCGGAGCAACGGCGAATCCGAGTGCTCCCCCAGTGGCAAAGACTGCGGTCGAACGAGGGCCGGCGTCTGCGAAGCGCCGGATGGAATATGCGGCCGCTGGGTGGAAGATGCATGATCCGACGTAGAGAAGCAGGACAGCCGTCGTGATCCCCACCGTATCTCGCCCTGCAAATGACATCGCCAGTCCGATTCCGGAGGCACTGAGTCCGATCGCACCGATGACGGTCCGTCGAGTCTTGTCCACGGCGAGTCCGGCGATGGGCTGGCCGATGCTGGAAATGACGGAGCCAACGGCAATGATCGTCGTGATCGTCTGTTGGTCAAAGCCCTTGTAGACAATCAGGCTGGGGATCGCCGCCAGTACGGCTCCGGTACATCCGTCGTTGATGAGATGAGCAAGGCTCCACGCGGCGATGATGCGACCGTGTGCTGAGTACACGGATGAGCGCCGAGCCGCTCTTCTTCCGAAAAGACCCTCTGCATTGTCCGCGTGGTGTTGGTCTGTGCTTCTGGCCGGCCTGATGATGATCACCTCTGTCTTTTTCGACGTGGTCTCGTTCTGGTTGAGTGTCGGGGCACACCGACGGCGAGCGCGATCAGCAGCAATGTTCCCCAGAGAAGAAATAGAGGGTCCCACAACCAGGCGTGACCGGCCATCGCCACTCGGTCCACAGTGCGGCTGTCGTCGCCTGCTCCAAGCAGGACAGCGTTGCCGATGACTGTATTTGCACCTCCCCAGACGACGAGGGCTCCCCCACCGGCCCAGCAGAACCCTCTTGTCACCATCGGGTGCGGCCACTCGAAGATGCCGAGGGCCAAAGGGGCACAGGCAGCAATGATCTTCACTATTCCTACCGCGCCCAAGAGTGCCTGACGGGTAGAGAAGAAATCCGCGATGTCCGAGCCAAGTGTGTCGATGAGGCTCTGGCCTCCCAAGGCCCAATACAGGCTGAACCCGGCGTGGATGATTCCACAGGCTGCGGCGCCCAGCAGGGGCAGACGCTCATGACTACTGTGTTGCATCGGCTGGCCCGTGAGCGAGTTGACGCTGACCGCTGCAGATGATGGGCAGGGTGAGAAGCGGCGGGTTCAGGCAGCAATGCACGATTCTGCCTCGCCTGGGGTCGGTCGCCAGTCGGCCGGCGACGGACTCTCCCGGACTGGCCGAGAGGCCAAAGGCAGTGAGCAGAATGGTCATCCTGGATGATGCCCCTGCTTCGAGCGTCGCGATAGTGCTGAGGTATGTGCAGACGAGATAGACACCGCTGAAAATCAGGAGCGTCCGGATCAGTCCAGCAGTGATTCTCGGTTCCGAGAGCATTCTCCCCACGCCCACGAGGTCCGTTGTCTGACGGGCCGCCGATTTCGGGAGGGATAGGCAGATCGGAACTGCGACAACACCTGCACCAGCCGACGGCAGTGCACTGCATGCGTAGACCGCGGAGACCACGGTCACCAGTGACCCTGCCCGTCCGGTTGAGACATCAAGAGTCGCTGCGACGTTCGGCAGCAGCCCGGCGATGACGAACGAGTCGGACCCGACCACGAACGTATCAGAAGCCGATACCAGCGAAATCACTCGCCATCGCCCATCAAGTCCATCGACAAGCTTGAGCTTCTCACTTGCCCGACTTCGACTCGGGTCCGACGGTTCTGCGCTCTCACCATTTTTCATGGAGTTTCGACCTTGGTCTTCTTTCACTTCGAAGCGTCTCTGGAAGTTCTGTTCTCAAGCGACATCCGCCTGATACCATGTTTCGTAATCTAGTCATCATGGCGCGTTTACGCAACACTGGCGAATAGAGCTTCTCGACACTCCCTCTGGACAGGCAACGCTCCCACACCGGGGCAGTGAAGCCGAGTGCGCCGAGTTCGAAGGCTCCGTTAGGCGAGGAACAGGAATCGCCCCGACCGCCGTCACGGCTCAACATTGCAGGTCCACGAGAGGAACGAATCGTCCCCCAGCAGTCCGAATCGCTTTCAGCCGAAGCGGCGACACTGCAACCAGCAGCGAACAGCCGTTGCTGCTGAAGCCCACACCGAACGAAGAGTGCGGAGAATTCCCTACGGGCTCATCGGCGCAGCAGCGGCGATCACCCTGGCCGCAACCGCCCTAGGCATAGTGCATCGATCTGCAGCTGACTCTCCTGACAGCTCAACCGCCGCGCCTGCGCTCAGTTCTGGCGTTGATGCACCAGCAGGAATCTCTGCGGACGAACCATACTTCCCTTTCGGTGCCGATGAATCGGAGGGTAAGCCGATCGTCGATGTCTACCTGGATTTCATGTGCCCCTTCTGCGCCCTGTTCCCCGAAACCAACGGCGCAGACATCAAACGCCTCGTAGAAGAAGAAGTATTGCGAATACACACGACGACGATGCTGGATCAGATGTCGACGACCGGCGACTACTCCACCCGCGCCGCCAATGCAGCCGCGTGCGTGTATGACTCGGAGCCGAGCAGCTTCCTCGAATTCGAGAATCGACTCTTCGCCCACCAGCCGAAAGAGGGAACTCCGGGACTCACTGACGAACGAATCGAGGAGCTGGCATCAACATCCGATGCCCCAGAAGAACTGGGCAGATGCATCGCCGATCTCGACTATGAGCCATGGCTTCACAGCACCGTCCAGACAGATGCCCTTGAACACATCTCTGGCACACCGTCAATCTTCATCAATGGGCAACTGTGGGACAGCAGGGGCGCGCTGTGGACCGAGCCGGGAAAGCTTCGCTCGGCGATACTCCGCGGTGGGAAGCAACTGTCACCCTCGTTGCAGTCGGAAGCGTTTCGGATGGTAGCCTTTTCGTGCCGAATGGGAAACTTTGAGGTGGAGGCAATGGGTTCTTCCGTCACGGGACGATTCGGGCACGCCGTCCGAGCGCGACGCGCAGAGATCGGGATTTCGCTCGAGCAGCTGTCGGACGCGACCGGAATTTCCCGCGGCACACTCTCTCGGATAGAGAATCAAGCCCTGAATACCAGCCTGACGAACGCTGTGGCGATCTCCAGCGTACTCGGGGTTGAGATCACCGATCTCCTGCGACCGACGGAGTCGACCATCGTGCGCAAGGGAGAGTCCA
The DNA here is from genome assembly GCF_011617245.1 of Brevibacterium atlanticum. NCBI lineage: Bacteria > Bacillati > Actinomycetota > Actinomycetes > Micrococcales > Brevibacteriaceae > Brevibacterium > Brevibacterium atlanticum. The sequence goes on from NZ_CP050152.1 coordinate 3,187,170, forward strand.
TCGAGTTCAGCGATGAGTCAGGCGTGAGTCGAACGACGATCATGCAACCGCCGAACGGCCCTGAACTCGTTCGCTACGAACTGCCGCCTGGCACTTCGACAGTCACCTTCGCGCCACATCCGCCCAGGTCCTTCGAGACCGCCCATATAGTCACCGGTTCGATGATCTACACCCATGGCGCGGAGGATTTCGAACTCGGCACCGGGGACACCATCACCATTCCTGCAGATCAGGAACATGTGATGCGCAATCCCTTCGAATCCCATTGCACCGTCCTCGTACTGCTCACCGGCGCGTGACGCTGGCTCACCTCGTCGGCGACATCTGAGACCGCCGAACCAAGCCGGCGGGCCGCCTGAGCAGCATTCTCACCACCCACATCGAGCGCACCGCTGCCGGTATTCGGCCGGCAGGAGACTAATCGTCAGACCAGCCGACAACTACCCCTCCGACAGCCATGACCGCCTGGCCCTGGTATCGAATTTCAGTCTTCACGACTTCTGCGCCCTCGCGCAGGCAAGACGCACCGACAAGCATCCAGAACTGACTCTTGACTCAAACTAATACAGCTGTGTTAGTCTGGTTTGCATGGTACGAACTATCGATGCAGACGCACGACGAAAACTGCTGGCCGATACGGTGTGGGGACTTCTGCGCAAGGGAGGCCTCGAGGCCGCCTCGGTGCGGGCAGTGGCCAAAGAAGCGCAGTTGTCCGCCGGGTCAGTGAGGCACTTCTTCTCTACGCAGGATGAGCTCCACGTCTTTGCGATGAACGAACTCATGCAGCGGACCGCCCAAAATGTGGAAGCGGCGATGCGCGACGCCGGCACGGCAGATTCGGCGTCTCAACCTGCCGAAAGGAGTCTCAACGAGGTCAGGGCAGGTCTGCATCAGCTCCTGCCCATCGGCGACGAAAGAACCGCGAACTTCCAGACGCATCTCCAGTTCGTCGTCAAAGCCGTCATCCATCCGCCGCTGCAGGCAACGGCTCGTGACAGCTACCTGCGACTGCAGAGATTCTACGAAGACTGCATCGATCGGCTGGTCCACTCCGGCGCAGCAGCGGAGGACCTCGATCGGCACAAGGCCGCTCAGCAACTTGCCGTCGTCATCGACGGCCTCCTCCTCCGGCGACTGACAGCCCCGGAGCTGGTCAGCACTGACGATGTGATCGCCGGTCTCGACGACCATCTCTCGAGTCTGAAACCGGAGGGAAGCTCATGATCATCGCCATCATCGGAGCCGAGATCGCGTTCTGGGTGCTCCTTCTCGGAGGATTGGCGACGCGCTATCTCCTCGGCGCGCGGCGTGTCAGTTCTGTGATCCTCGCCTGCGTACCATTGATCGACCTCGCGCTGGTCGTTCTTGTCTCCGTTGATCTGCTGCGCGGAGCCGAACCCACACACGCGCATGCATTGGCAGCGGTCTATCTCGGCCTGACTGTGGCGTTCGGACACCAAATCATCGGACGCGTCGACGTCTGGTTCCGCTATCGGTTCGCCAACGGTCCAAAGCCAGTCAAACCGCCCGAAGGCTCCACCGAAGAGGTGAAGGCCATCTGGGCAGAATGGCTGCGCGTACTGCTTGCCGCTGCCATCGCTGCAGTGTGCCTGGTCATCATGATCGCCGTTGACGGTGGCGCCATTCCCGAGAGCATCAGCACCATCAGCAAACACCCGTATTGGGGGATTCTTCACACCATCGGCATCGTCACCGGCATCTGGTTCTTGGCCGGTCCCGCCTTCGCAGGAACCGGCGACCCTGCTCTCGACCGACCAGAGAACAGGAAGACCGAAGTTCAACGATCCGATGCGCCGTAAGTCGTCGGCAGATAGGCATACGGCCGTTCTATGTCTTCACTTCGGAGATTCTCACAACACAGCGGACCCGTCCCCGTCTCTGCACTGAACTGCACCGCTTCTCCATCCATGACACCACACCGAAGGAAGGTCCGATCGATGACTGACCCCGACCGCAATCTCAATAGCGCCCCCGACAACAGCAAGCTGAAGAAGGAAGTGAGCGCATGGCTCAGCTTCTCAGCCGTCTTAACAGCGGTGTGGGTGGTCATTTCCATTCTCTCCGGGGAACTGGTGACATTCTGGCCAGCGATTCCCATCGGCATATGGGGCCTCATCATCGTGGTTTCGAGGATTGTGGCCAAACCCGGCAACGACTCATAATTGGTCAATGGGTGCGGGCCCGCAGACAACTCTCGAATTGCCATCGGCTGATCGGTGAGAGGATACCCCTATGCGCACATTCGACGAGCTCGTCGCCGAGGCCCAGTCCGCCGACGCCTCCGGATGGGGGTTCGATTGGCTCGACTGGCGCGCCACCGAAGAGCGTCCACCGTGGGGCTACGCGACACTGCTCGCCCGGCGCCTGTCGACGGCGACTGCGGCCCTCGACATCGACACCGGCGGCGGAGAGGTCATCGACGAGGCACCGGTCCTGCCCGCGCGCATGGCCGTCACTGAGTCCTACGCCCCGAACGTCGCCATCGCCCGGCACCGGCTCGGTCCGCGCGGTGTCGATGTCGTCGAGGCGGACCCGCACCGACTGCCCTTCGCCAACGGCAGCTTCGACCTCGTCAGTTCGCGTCATCCGGTCACACCCGTATGGTCGGAGATCTCCCGCGTCCTCGTGCCCGGAGGAACCTATCTTGCCCAGCACGTCGGTCCCGAATCGGCGTTCGACCTCATCGAGTTCTTCCTCGGGCCGCTGCCGGAGAATCGGAAGGCCCGCGATCCCGAAGCCGAATCCTCCGCCGCCGAGGCTGCCGGACTCACCGTCGATTCGCTGCGGACCGCACGCTGCCGCATGGAGTTCTACGACGTCGGGGCCATCGTGTGGATCCTGCGCAAATGCCCGTGGTGGGTTCCCGACTTCACGGTCGAGAGCTATGAGCCGCAGCTGCGTGAACTCGATGCCCGGATGCGCCGAGGCGACCCTTTCGTCGCGTATTCGACCCGTCACCTCATCGTGGCGTCGAAGCGAGGGTGAGAACTACCGGGCACCCACCCGGAACCGCTCAGGCACGCCGCCGGCACCGGTCGCGAGGTCGGCTGCGAACTCGCCGAGGAGCGGCGCGAACTTCGCCCCGTGCCCGGAACAGGCGGAGACGATGACGAGCCCGTCGACCTCATCGATGACGAAGTCCTCGTTCGGGGTGTTCGTGAACAGGCACGTCGTCTCCGCGTACGGCTCCGGCACGAGTCCGGGCAGGTGGCGCTTCGCGTAGTCGATCATCCGAGTCCGCATCTCCTCGGTGATCTGTCCGTCCTGGTCGAGCGCCGAATCGATCACTCGGCCGCCGTTGAACTGGGCGAGCTTCTGACCGGCGAATCCGGCATCCCGGCCGCCGGGCAGACCGTAGGTGAAGATCTCGGAGGACTTATGGATGAACGTCGGCCAGCGGGTGCGCGGCAGCCCTGATTCGTCGGCGTCGCGGTAGGGCATGTGGAAGGCCTGCTCCTGCCGCACTTCGAACCGTGGCAGCGCGGAGAGGAATCCCTCGGGGAGTCCGAGAGCGCCGAGGAGGGCGGGCAGCCATCCGCCGGCAGCGACGATGACGCTTTCGGCTTCGACGGATTCCCCTGTCGCCGAGGTGGCCCTGAAGCCGCCCGCGGAACGTCGGGTCACCTCGGCGACCGTCCAATCGGTGAGGACCCGAGCGTGACCGGTGGCCCGAGCCAGGTCGAGGAGAGTGTTGACTGTGGTTTCGGCGTCGATGACGCCGGCATCGGGGTGGAAGAGGACCTCGGTGTCGAAGGCGAACTGCGGCCAGCGTTCAGAAGCCTGTGCGGGGTCGAGGACTTCGTGGTCGACCCCGACGGCGTCGAAGATCTCGGCGAGTTCGGCGGTGTGCCGGACGTCGCCGTGGTCGATCGCACCGGTGACGGAGATGAGCTCGGTGCCGGCTGCGGCCTCGACTGCGGACCAGAGGTCGCGGGATCTCACGACGAGTTCGGTGTAGAGCCGGTCGGGGTAGGCGTAGCGGAAGATGCGGGCGGAGCCGTGGGAGCTGCCGCGATCGTTCGCTGGGGTGTGCCGTTCGAGGACGGTGACGTCCTCGCCGCGGGCGGTCAGCGCATAGGCGGTCGCGGCTCCGGCGAGCCCGGCGCCGATGACGATGTGGTGGGACATGAACCAGCCCTTCTACACGATGCCTAGTTCTGCTCGGGCAGCATTTCCGCGGCTTCGACGGCGCTGCGGACGATCTCTTCGAGACCGAATTCGGCTTTCCAGCTCAGCAGCGCCTGGATCCGGGAGACGTCGGCAACGAGGGCCGGCGGATCTCCGGCGCGACGCTCGCCCATGTCGGGGACGATGTCACGGCCGGTCACCTCGGCGATGGTGTCGATGACTTCCTTGACCGAGGCGCCCGTGCCGGTACCGACATTGAACACGGTCTCCGTAGTGCCCCCGGCCTTCATGTAGTCCAGCGAGGCGATGTGGGCTTCGGCGAGGTCCTTGACGTGGACGTAGTCGCGGATGCACGTGCCGTCGGGGGTGTCGTAGTCGTCGCCGAAGACGACGGGAGCCTTGCCGTCGGCGAGCCGGCCCAACACGATCGGGATGAGGTTCATGACTGCGGTGTCGGCGAGCTCGGGCCAGCCGGCTCCGGCGACGTTGAAGTAGCGCAACTTCACGGCATTGAACGTCGTCCCGCGCATCTTCGAGGCCGTGATCTGGTTGTCGATCATCCATTCGCCGATGAGCTTCGTCTGGCCATAGGGGTTGATCGGACGGCAGTCGAGGTCTTCTCCCACCATGTCGACATCGGGCATGCCGTAGGTCGCGGCCGAGGAGGAGAAGACGAGCGATTCGATGCCTGCGCGTTCGACAGCGGCGAGGATGTTCGTCAGGCCGCCGATGTTCTGCCGGTAGTACATGACCGGTTCTTCGACGGACTCGCCGACCTGCTTCTTCGCGGCGAAGTGGATGATCGAGTCGACGTTGTGCTCTTCGATAGCGGCGACGAGGCGGTCGGTAGCATCGGGGGCTGCCAGGTCGAGATCGACGACAGGCAGACCGTCGACCCGGGCTCCGATTCCGGTGGAGAAGTCATCGACCACGAGGACGTCGTCACCTCGTTCGGTGAGCAGCCTCACCACGTGCGAACCGATGTAGCCTGCCCCTCCGGTCACCAGTACTGTCATGGCTCGGGCCCTCCTCGTCTCGTCGACTCGTCGACATCAGAACATCATCGGAACCAGAATACGTGCTCGCCACGGAACGGAGCCATCGACCCGGACCTGAACGGCTGGTGGGGAAAGCGTCGGAAAGCGCGGCCGCCCTGGCCATGAGCAGTCGGCCCTGCCACAGTGGGAAAATGCACATCCTCCTCACCTGCGATCCCGGGCCCCCGAGCCGCCGAGTGGCCTCGCTCAAGGACGAGTTCGCTGAACTCCTCCGACAAGATTTCGAATCGGAGGTGACTGTCGACGTGTGCACGCAAGCGCTGCGCGTCCAGGCCGACCACCGGCTCGAGCTGTCGACGCTCGACGCGATCGTCGACCGCTTTCCCGCAGCTGACCTCGTCATCATGCTCACGGACATCCCGCGCCACACCCATGGCAAACCGCTCATCGCCGAGGTGCTGCCGGACCGCAACATCGCTGTGATCTCGTGCCCCACCCTCGGCGCTCTGACGACGAAGCGCCGTCTGCTCAAGGTCTATATGAGCTGCGTCAATCAGCTCCTCCCCGATGGTCATCTGCCCGCGAAGACACACTGTCTTCCCCGCTGGGGCCAGTGGTCGAGTCGGGCCGACTCGGGCCGCCGCACCCTCCACGCTCACACCTTCACCGGTGGGACTCGCCTCGTGCTGGGCATGACCATGGCCAACGAGCCGCTGCGGATGTCGCGCAAACTCTCCCGAGCCATGGCCGCAGCCGCTGCCACAGGGGCGTTCGGCATCTTCTACAGTTCCATCTGGCAGATGTCCCACCACCTCTCGACCGCACGTCTCATCTCGATCGGCGCCATCGCCATCGCTGTCATGGTCGGCTGGCTGATCACGATCAATCGCCTCTGGGACCGTCCGGTCAATGAGCGCTTGGCTCAGGTCGTCTTCTACTACAACCTGTCCACTGTTCTCACACTGACCATCTGCGTCACCGGGCTCTATGTCTTGCTGGTCATCGGCATCCTCGCCGGTGGGCTCATCGTCATCGACCCCGAATTCATGGCCCAGACGATCCACCGGCCCGAGGCCCGCTTGACGAACTACCTCGACATCGCATGGCTGAGCGCCGCGATGGGTGTCGTCGCCGGCGCACTCGGGTCGAGCTTCGACAGCGACATCGACCTCAAGAACCTCACTCACGCCCAACGACTGCGCTCCCGCGTCTACACCGCCCAGGACGAGGAGACCGACACAGCCTGACAGGCGTTACGTCCCACCTGCAGCGGCAAGCAGGCGCGGTGGAACATCGTGGGCACGAACTTCCGTGACCTCCACCTCAACCTCGATGAGGTCACAGACGCTGCCCGTGCCGGCAGCGATGAGATCGGCGAGCGTATGCGGGCGCTCCACGCCTCCCCTGACGGCCGCCCCGCGGAGATCGCCGAACAGACCGGGCTGCCGGAGTTCCCGAACGGAGAGATCAGCACCCACGACGCCATCGATCACATGGTCGCGTCGATCGAAGCGACCGTGGCCTCGATGCGTGGCTGCCACGACGAGGTCGACTCGGCGGATCCGACGACCGCCGACAGCTTCCACAGTTTCATCACTCAACTCGAGCAGCAGGCCTGGTTCATCAGCGCCGAGACCCGCACTCCCAAGTGAGTCGCTGTGACTGCCGGGGCCGCAATAGAGACTGGCGAAGTCCGCTCCGGAGTTGCGCCCGGTCTGGTGAGAGACCTGGTGGCCATCCCCAACTCCTTCGCCGATTATTGTCACTCCCGTCGGTTGAGCCGACTGTAGGCGCTGTTTGGCGGCGGGTGTTTTCTGCCCACACTGCGCGATTCGCAGCATTGCTGATCACTGTATGGTCACGACATGATTTCGCTGGAAGTTTCACGTGTGTCGATTTGCGACAAACTGGAGCAGAAATAGTGTCCCCAATTATGACTGGCTCATTACCCCGATCGATGGGTTCACTGAGAGCCAACACGACCGTCACTGCGGGGTTTTCCGGTCTAGGCACGATCGAGGCGCATCGCACCAGACCTCCACAATCACCCGAACCTACCTGAGCGTAACTATAACGACGGTGTAACTTTCCCTGTGATTTACTGATTACTTTTTGATTACTCCGTAATGTTGTGAGCGATCTGCCAGGAAACTGCCCGTTTCCGCCCAGGCCGTGCTTGGAAGTGATCAGGATCCGAACGATGTGGAGAACCATGAGAATACTGAGAGGCCGGCCTGGAACCGGTCGGAAGATTGCATTAGGCACGGTCGCCGCCGGATCGGCACTCGCGCTGACTGCAATGACCGTGTCCCCGGCGGCAGCGGCCGGGCGACCTGACAATGGAGCACAGCAAGACGCCGAAGCGTGGGGGCAATTGATTCAGTCCGAGCTTTTCGGCGGACAGCTCGCCGACGCAGCTTCGGCATACAGCAGCTCGCCGGATCACACAGGAGCCAGCACTACTCCTCTCGACGTCGGAGCTCTCAATGCGCTCAAGATCGATCTGGGCAACGGAGCTTCCCTGCCGCTGATCAGCGAAGGAGACGGAGAGGGCCTACTCCATCTGGGGAACGCCGGAGCTCTCAATTCATACGGGCACGCCCCCAAATACAATGAGGCAAAAGCGAGCGCGGGCGCTGTCGGGTCCGACGGTGCCCTGAACCTCGACGACATAAACGAGGGCAAGTTCGGTAACGCCAACGTCGACCTGACTGCTGTCCTCAATCAGCTCGGCCTCAGTGGAGTCACCGACCAGGTTGTCGACGACCTCAGTCTCGAGCTTGGCGCGATCGCTTCGACCGCCGATAGCAACGGCACTGATTACACTCCGGAGTACGTGGTCGCTGATGGCGTTCTGACCGTCTCGAGTCCTGCCGTTGAAGGAATCTCTAGTGCGCTGACAGAGGTCGTCGACGGCGCTGGCGGCACTCTCGAAGAAGTCATCGGGGATGAGGGCCTCGCGAATTCCCTTGCGGGCATCGGCCTCAATCTCGACGTGTTGCTGGCCTCCGTGAAAGTCGGCGGAGCTGACACTAAGGTGTCCGTCGAAGTCGGAGATGCTCTGAACGGCATCGTGGAGAACCTCATCAACAAGGAGCTCGAAGACAAGTCCGGCATCGTATCCATCGATCTCGAGAGCGGAAAGATCAAGATCAATCTTGCCAAGGTCGTCGAGGGTGGTAATGGTGAGGATCTGAATGGTCTGGACCCGAACACTCAGGTGCTGACGTCGGATACGATTTCCAAGATCACAACCGCGGTGTCTGACGCACTCGGCGCTCTGACCGAGAAGATCACCGATACTGTCTCCGATGCTCTCAATGACGTCCACCTTGTCATCGACCTGCCCGCGTCGATTTCGCTGCTTGGGCAGACAGTCGGAGGCAAAGTCACGGTGGACGCCACCCTCGGCCAACTGGCGGGTACAGATACCACCAAGCCGACCGTCACTACAGATCTTAAGATCAGCGTCCTCGGAACAAACATCAGTGTCGGCCAAATTCTCAACGTGATTACCACTCCGGTTATTAATGCAGTACTCGGCATTACCAAGCCGCTCATCGGCGGTATCCTTAGTGCGACCTCGGACGAGCTCTCGAAGAGTCTTACCGGCGTCGTCAATCCGGTCCTGACCTCGCTCGATCCCGTGTTCAAGGCGCTCAACCAGGTCGTCGACCTTACAATCAATGAGCAGTCGCCTGTGCCCGCCAAGCAGGAGGGTGTAAGCGCCCAGTCTGCGCTCGAGAACAGCTACGTTGACGGCGACAACGGCGACGGCTTCACGGTCAACGCCGTAAGTCTGGAATTGCTGCCGTCGGCAAACGCCATCGACATCAACCTCGCGTCGTCGTCGGTTCGTGCAACAGCTGATGCTCCGGAGGAGCCCGGTGATGATGACGTGAACACGAACGCAGCGGCTTCTGCTGCCGCATCGGCAACTGCCGATGACGATGGCAACGAGGCGGCCCAGGCAGCATCGCAGGCCGCAGCCAACGATGACGCCACGTCAACCGCTTCAGCCGCCGCGGAGGAGGATGCACAGGCCGCAGCCCAGGCTGCAGCGACGGAAGACGCATCGACTACAGCTTCGACCGACGCGACGACAGACGAGAGCGCTTCGTCGACAGCCGCATCTCAGGCCGCAGCGAACGCCGACAACTCCGAGAACACGAATGCGGAATCCTCCGCTGCAGCGAACGCCGATCCGGCAGCTGCTGCGTCGGCGGCCTCGACGGCAGATTCGTCGGCCGCCGCCTCGGAGAATGCAGCCGCAGACGCCGACGCTGATCCCTCGGCCGATGCCGACCCGGACGCAGCTGCAGGTGATGAAGCAGATGCAAACGTGAACGCAGCGGCTTCGGCTTCGGCATCCGCCGATGCAGATGACGATGGCGATCCGGCCGCGCAGGCAGCAGCTCAGGCGGCGGCCAACCCCGACGCTGATACCGCAGCATCGGCAGCAGCGAACGAGAACGCCGAAGCAGCTGCCGAATCCGCAGCCAACGAAGAGGCCTCCTCGGAGACCTCGGCGGACGCGACGACCGAGACCAACGCCTCGGCGCAGAAGGCAGCCAATGCCGCCGCGAACGCCGACAACTCGGACTCGACGAATGCTCAGGCCTCGTCGGCAACCAATGCCAACGCTTCGGCGGCTGCCAGCTCGGCAGCTACTGCTGACTCCTCGTCTGAAGCGTCGGCATCTGCCGCTGCCGACGCCGATGATTCGGTGGTTTCGGACGCCAGCAATGACACCACGGCGAACGCGAACGCTACCGCTTCGGCCGCCGCATCTGCACAGGCCGATGCCGATACAGATCCCGCCGCGCAAGCAGCTGCTCAAGCAGCAGCTGATGAGGATGCCAACAACACGGCATCCGCTGCAGCGGACGAGAACGCCGAGGCAGCAGCGTCCTCCGCCGCAAACGAAGAAGCCACCGCACAGGCTTCGACCGATGCGACCACGGAGACCAACGCCGCCGCTCAGGCAGCCGCAACTGCGACAGCCGACAGCGACGACAATGACTCGGCCAACGCTGACACCACTGCCGCTCAGAATGCCAACGCATCTGCAGCAGCAGCGACAGCAGCTAATGCTGATTCCTCGTCAGAGGCCTCGGCTCAGGCCGCGGCTGATGCCGACGGCAATGACGACGGAGCTGCGGCCGACACTTCGGCCGACCCGGACGCCGATGCAGCTGACGAAGCTGACGCGAATGC